>NZ_JAQTHU010000001.1:1021884-1362512 GCF_029433255.1 Lactobacillus sp. ESL0791
TTTTAGTTGCGGCACCGGAAGGTGTGAAGGCAGTTCAGGAAGAGAATCCGGATGTAGATATATATGCCGCAGCTGAAGATGAGAAATTATTGTCTAACGGCTACATTTTCCCAGGTCTTGGGGATGCCGGTGACAGATTATTTGGAACAAAATAGTTGCTAATTAATCATTTTTTAAATTAAATGCGGTTTCAACTTATACAAAATTATTTTTTGGTGTTAAGATAATAGTCGTGTTTGTTATTTGGCACAAGAAGGGAGGTCAGCAAGGGATTGGACGGCTCATATGTTTTTAAATTTTTAGGTTTAAACTTTGATCTTGCTGGGATTATCGGCTCGACGCTGATGGCAGTAGTAATCTTTGTAGTTTGTATTTTGCTTTCGCGCGAAGTCGAAATGAAGCCAAACAAAAAACAAAACGCACTTGAGTGTCTGCTTGATTTTACCGACGGCATTGTTAAGGGTAATGTCAGTGATCCAGATGCGCAACGGCATTTGTCGCTTTATGCGTTTGTCTTGTTCATGTTTATTTGGTTTATGAACCAGTTGGGCTTGTTTTTGGAAGTCAAAGTAGGAAATACAATGATTGTTAGGTCGCCAACGGCTGATCCGGTGACGACGATGACCTTTGCAATGATGACCTTGCTTTTATCGTTTTCGTTTGGAATGCAGAAGAAGGGCATTAAGGGTTACTGGAAGAGCTATGCTGAACCGTTTAGCTTTTTATTCCCAATCAACTTGATTGAGGAAGTTACGAACTTTTTGACCTTGTCACTTCGTTTATACGGGAACATTTATGCTGGAGAAGTGCTACTATCATTAATCGGTGACCGCTTTGCCATGAGCTTTGGTCTGCCGACAATGATTATCGCTGCTCCCTTAGCCATGATTTGGCAAGGATTTTCAGTTTTCATTGGTTCCATTCAGGCATATGTTTTTGTAACTTTATCGATGGTTTATGTTGGTAAAAAAGTTACGACAGAATAATTATTTTGGAGGTTTATTATGGCACAAGTATTTAAGTATCTTGCAGCAGCATTAGTAGCTGGCGCAGCAGCCTTTGCAGCAGCATGGGGTAATGGTAAGGTTATTACCAAGACGGTTGAAAGTATTGCCCGTCAACCAGAAGCATACAGCAATTTGCGGTCAACAATGATTATCGGGGTTGCCCTGATTGAGTCTGTTCCTATCTTAGCAGTTGTTGTTGCCTTCATGATTCTCTTCTTATAATTATCTCGTGGAAAATAATTTAGGTTCAGAAAAGAGAGAAGGGCAGTAAATGACATTTCAAATATTATTTGCAGCCTCACAGCATATTTATTTAGGCAATGCTATCTGGTATCTAATCGTTTTTGCGCTTTTGCTCGTTTTGGTCAAACACTATGCGTGGGGACCGGTTTCCGCAATGATGGAAAAAAGACGGCAAAAAGTGATTAATGATTTAGATTCAGCTGCAGATAGCCGCAAGAAAGCTGAGCTTTTGGCTAATCAGCGTGAAGCTGCCTTAAAGAATTCGCGGCAAGAAGCAACACAAATTCTCTCTGACGCAAAAGTCAATGCAGAAAAGACGAGCAGCCAAATTTTAGCTGATGCAAACGAAAATGCCTCGTCAATTCACAAGAAGGCTGAAGTAGATGCCGCTCAAGCCAAAACCGATGCTTTGAATGAAGCACGCGGGGAAGTTGCAGACATTTCGGTCGCAATTGCGGAAAAGATAATTGCCAAGAATTTATCTGCAGCCGATCAAAAAGATTTGGTTGACCAGTTCATTAAGGGGCTGAATAAATAATGGCTCTGAGTAAAGAAGAAATAGCTACCCGCTATGGTACTGCACTAGTTGGTTATGCGCAGGATATGAATGCGTTAGACCCTGTTTTTGATGATTTGCAGGAATTAAAAAAAGCTGTTGTGGCTAATCCGCAAATTATCGCTGTTTTAAGTGATCCAATTTTGGATAGCAATGAAAAAAAGGCAACTTTATCCGCAATCGCCCAAGGTTTTTGCAGTGAAGTTAAAGCTTTTTTAGATTTTTTGCTTGAGTATAACCGCTTCGGCAATTTACTCGCAATCATTGATGAGTTTACTTATCTTTATGACAAGGCAAAAGGCATTACTTCTGGAGTTGCAATTACTGCAGTGAAACTAGACAATGACCAACTTGACAAGTTGAGTAAGAGTATTGCAGAGAAATATCATTTGAATGCAGTCTTACTTGAAAATCAAGTTGATCCTAATATTATTGGCGGTGTGATCCTTGAGATTGAGGATCGTGTAATCAATGGTTCAGTTAAAAATAAACTGAAGAAGATTCGCACACAGCTAATTAGTAAAAATTAAAAGAGGTGAAACCATTGAGCATTAAAGCAGAAGAAATTAGCTCTTTAATCAAGCAGCAGCTCGAACATTATGACGACAAACTCGATATTGATGAAGTTGGGGTTGTGACTTATATTGGTGATGGTATCGCCCGCGCGCATGGATTAAACAATGTGTTAGCCAATGAGTTGTTGGAATTTGCTAATGGCTCTTACGGGATTGCCCAAAACCTTGAAACTAATGATGTTGGTATCATTATTTTGGGTGATTTTGATAATATCCGTGAGGGCGACCGGGTTAAGCGAACCGGGCAGATCATGCGGGTTCCCGTTGGTGATGCTTTAATCGGCCGCGTTGTTAATCCTTTGGGTCAAGCAGTTGACGGTTTAGGTGAGATCAAAACTGATAAGACGCGCCCGATTGAAGACAACGCACCAGGAGTTATGGAGCGTCAGTCTGTTAATCAGCCGTTACAAACGGGGATTAAGGCAATTGATGCCTTGGTTCCAATTGGCCGGGGACAGCGTGAGCTGATCATCGGTGATCGGAAAACCGGTAAAACCAGTTTGGCAATTGATACAATTTTGAATCAAAAAGGGCAAGATGTAATTTGTATTTATGTCTTTATTGGTCAAAAGGAATCAACTGTGCGAACGCAGGTTGAAACCCTCAAGCGTTTTGGCGCCATGGATTATACGATTGTTGTCGAGGCTGGTCCAAGTGAACCGGCACCGATGCTGTATATTGCTCCTTACGCCGGAACGGCGATGGGCGAAGAATTTATGTACAATGGGAAGGACGTACTGATTGTCTTTGACGATCTATCTAAGCAAGCAGTTGCTTACCGTGAACTTTCCCTATTACTTCGTCGTCCGCCTGGTCGTGAAGCATATCCGGGTGATGTATTCTACCTGCACTCACGTTTGCTTGAACGGAGTGCAAAGTTGAGCGATAAACTTGGTGGGGGCTCAATGACCGCTTTGCCGTTTATTCAAACTGAAGCCGGGGATATTTCCGCTTATATTCCAACGAATGTTATTTCCATCACTGACGGACAGATTTTCTTGCAAAGCGACTTATTCTTTGCTGGCACCCGTCCCGCAATTGATGCTGGTAACTCCGTTTCCCGTGTTGGTGGTAGTGCGCAGATTAAAGCAATGAAGAAAGTTGCCGGCACCCTGCGGACTGACCTTGCAGCTTATCATGAACTAGAAAGTTTTGCCCAGTTTGGCAGTGATCTAGATCAAGCAACGCAGGCCAAGTTAAACCGCGGACGAAGAATTGTTGAAGTATTGAAGCAGCCGCTGCATGATCCAATTCCTGTTGAAAAGCAAGTTGTGATTTTGTATGCACTGACGCACGGATATTTAGATTCGGTTCCTGTAGAGGACATTGCCCGCTTTGAGCAAGAACTGTATGCTGACTTTGACAGTAATCATGGTGACATGCTTACACAAATTCAGCAGACAGGCGAATTGCCGGATGAGAAGAAATTGCAAGCTGCAATTGAAAAATTTAGTGATAGTTTTTCACCAAGTAATAATTAGGAGGTAATTATGCCTGCATCTTTACTTGAGTTGAAGAAAAAAATTGCTTCGGTTAAGCAAACCGGTAAAATTACCGAGGCCATGCATATGGTTTCGGCATCGAAACTAAATCAAACCGAAAAACGTGATCAGGGTTATACAGTTTACAATGATCATGTGCGCGAGACTTTATCACACTTAATGAGTACGCAAGTAATTGATCACTTGCGTAAAGAAAAAATTAAAGTTGATGAAGAAAATATCGCTAAGATTGATTACGCCAATGTTTTTGGTCTGGGAATTGCTTCGGACATGATTAAGGAACGCAAAGAGGTCAAATCCACTGGTTACCTAGTTGTTACTGGCAACCGAGGACTTGTTGGTTCTTATAATAGTGCGGTCATTAAAAATATGATGGGGTTGTTTGAGGATTCCAAGGCGCAAAATAAAGACGTTAAGGTTTTGGCTATCGGTTCTGTTGGCGCTCAGTTTTTCCAAAAGAATAATCTGAATGTTGTTTATGAAAATGACGACATTACGGATGTGCCAACATTTAGCGAGGTTTTACCAATTGTTTCAACCGCGATTAAAATGTATTTAAATGGAGTTTATGATGAGCTGTATGTTTGTTACACTCACCATATCAACTCACTGTCATCTGCATTTCGGGTTGAAAAAATGTTGCCGATCGTTGATTTAGACATCGGTGTTGAGGAAGCCGAAGCTCACAAAGAATTAGAATACGATATTAAGCCGGATATTAACACTGTGTTAGCAACGCTGATCCCGCAGTATGCGCGTTCAACGATATATGGTGCCATTTTAGACGCCAAAACTGCTGAACATGCTAGTTCAATGACAGCAATGCAAAGTGCAACAGATAATGTTGATGATTTAGTGTCAAGTTTAAGTACTGAATTAAACCGTGCAAGACAGGCAGAAATCACCACTGAAATAACCGAAATTGTCAGTGGTGCTAATGCCCTAGAATAATTAGAGAAAAGGAGGTAGATGTTTTGAGTGAAGGCGAAGTTGTTCAAGTAATCGGCCCAGTTGTCGATGTTAAATTTCCACTCGGTAAGGACTTACCTGATATTAATAATGCTCTTCGGGTAATTAAGTCTGATACAGAAACCGTTGTTCTTGAGGTAACACTTGAGATGGGCGATGGTGTACTGAGAACGATCTCGATGGAATCTACCAATGGCCTTCGGCGTGGAATGAAGGTCGAAGATACCGGCGGTCCGATCTCTGTACCCGTTGGCGATGATACTTTGGGACGTGTATTTAACGTTTTAGGTGAGCCGATTGATAATGGCCCAGAATTTGCCAAAGATCATCCTCGTAATAGCATTCATCGGTCAGCACCAAAGTTTAAAGATTTAACTACTAGTGAGGAAATTCTTGAAACGGGAATTAAAGTAATTGATCTTCTCGAGCCTTATGTTCGGGGCGGAAAAGTTGGTTTATTCGGTGGTGCCGGTGTTGGTAAAACTACGATCATTCAGGAATTGATTCATAATATTGCCCAGGAGCACGGCGGTATTTCTGTCTTTACTGGTGTTGGTGAAAGAACTCGTGAAGGTAATGACCTTTACTTTGAAATGAAGGCTTCGGGGGTTTTAAGTAAAACCGCAATGGTTTTCGGGCAAATGAATGAGCCGCCTGGTGCCAGAATGCGGGTTGCGCTTACAGGCTTGACCTTAGCTGAATACTTTAGAGATGTTGAAGGGCAAGATGTTTTACTCTTTATCGACAATATCTTTCGCTTTACCCAGGCGGGATCAGAAGTTTCCGCTTTACTTGGCCGGATGCCAAGTGCCGTAGGTTATCAGCCAACTTTGGCAACTGAAATGGGGCAATTGCAGGAAAGAATCACTTCGACGACAAAGGGTTCGATTACTTCAATTCAAGCCGTTTATGTTCCTGCGGATGACTATACTGACCCAGCTCCAGCGACAACATTTGCTCACCTTGATGCAACCACTAACCTGGAGCGTAGTTTAGTTGAGCAAGGAATTTATCCGGCCGTTGATCCGCTTCAGTCCACTTCAAGTGCCCTTGATCCAGAAGTTGTGGGCAAGGAACACTATGAAGTGGCAACGGGCGTACAGCATATTTTGCAGCGTTATCATGAGTTGCAGGATATTATTTCGGTTTTGGGAATGGATGAATTGTCCGATGAAGAAAAGGTAATTGTAAGTAGAGCCCGGAAAATCCAGTTCTTCTTATCGCAGAATTTCTTTGTTGCGGAACAGTTTACCGGTATACCTGGTTCTTATGTGCCGATTAAGGATACGATTAAGGGCTTTAAAATGATTCTAGATGGTCATTTAGATGATTTGCCGGAAGATGCGTTTCGTAGTGTTGGCCCAATCGAAGATGTTTTGCAAAAAGCGCAAAAGATGGGCGTTACACCAAGCGATCCCGAAGCAAAAGCTTTGTTAGAAAAGTAGGGTGATGTCAAATGGCAGATCCAGAAAAACTTTTCCAGGTTAACATTGTGACACCTGATGGGGTGATTTATTCGCATCGTGCGAGCTTGATTTCAATGCGTGCAATCGATGGTGTTCGCTCAGTAATGTATGATCACCTGCCAATTTTGACGCCGCTGGCAATTGGTGAAGTCAAAATTAAGCGCAGTCAAGAAATGAGCCAAGCGGTAAATCATATTGCTGTCAGTGGTGGTTATTTCGAGTTTTCTAATAATGTTGCAACCATCATTGCCGATACCGCGGAATTGTCACGCAATATTGATGTTTCGCGGGCACAGGAAGCCAGAGATCGAGCCCAAAAGCGGTTAAAGGAAGCAAAAGAAAAGCATGACCGAATGTCAATTGAGAGAGCTCAAGTTGCATTAAGACGAGCTGTAAACCGCATTAGCGTTTACAATTCAAAATAATAAAAAGTAATTATTTTAATGGATGCACTGCTGTGTATCCATTTTTTATTAAATTAAAAAATAGAAAAGTGAGTAAAACAAAAATGGTTCAACTTGGAATTCATGCCGTAATTAACCTGATAATTTATTTCATTACGATTGCACTTTCATTTCAAGCGCTGAAAGCAATTCAAATAGAGAAGTTTGTTCGCAAAGGCCATACTTTTGCTGCCCAAATTATTATTTTGTTTTCATCAATTGCCTTGGGTTATCTGGTAGGCAGCTTTTTTGTGACGTTAATTAATACTTCATTGCAGCTCAGCAATTTCTTTTAAAACTTGGTAAAGGCGTAAATACCATAAACAACTCAGAGTTGTTTATGGTAAAATTAAAACTGTGTATCTATGGAGGTTTATCGTGGCACGAGATATAGGAATTGATTTGGGAACAGCAAACGTATTGATTAATGTTTCCGGTAAAGGAATTGTTTTAAATGAGCCGTCGGTTGTTGCGGTTGATACAACAACCAATAAGGTTGCAGCTGTTGGTAGGGACGCGTATGAAATGGTCGGCAGGACGCCTGGTAATATTAGAGTGATTCGACCGCTGAAAAATGGAGTAATTGCCGATTTTGATGTTACCGAGGAGATGTTGTCGTATTTTATTGAAAAATTAAATGTTAAGGGCTTTATGTCTAAGCCTAATACACTTATTTGTGCACCAACAGGTGTGACATCGATTGAGCAAAAAGCGATTATTCAAGCTGCTGAAAAATCTGGCGGCGGCAAAGTTTATTTAGACTTTGAACCGAAAGTTGCAGCTGTTGGTGCGGGCTTAGATATTTTTAAGCCGCAAGGCAATATTGTGATTGATATTGGCGGTGGGACAACCGACATTGCGGTTTTGTCAATGGGCGAAATTGTTACCAGTCAATCGATGCATTATGCCGGTGATCGGATGAACCAGGATGTTGTTTCTTATATTAAAAATAAGCATAATTTACTGATTGGTTCACGGACCGCAGAACAAATTAAGATTGAAATTGGCAGTGCATTTGAACCAGATAAGGATGCCCAAATTACCGTTCGCGGGCGCGACATTGTTGACGGGCTGCCTAAACAGGTAACTGTGACTGCACCCGAAATTCAGGAAGCACTTCATGACGGATTGATGTCAATTATCGCGTCGACTAAGGAAGTACTGGAAGCAACACCACCAGAGTTGTCGGCCGATATTATTGACCGCGGAATTATGCTGACTGGCGGTGGGGCACTGCTGAAAAATATTGATAAGCTAATTTCGTATTATCTAAAAGTTCCGGTACTAGCAGCGGATCACCCATTGGAATCTGTTGCCTTGGGAACAGGAATTTTGCTGAAAAATATTGAAAAGCACAGACTGTATTAAGTAGGTGAGCTGGTTGCGGCGAATATTAATTTGGCTGGTGCGCGTATACCAAAAATTTATTTCACCGGTTTTGCCTGATAGCTGTCGCTATTATCCGACCTGTTCGAGTTATATGATTGATGCCTTGAAAAAACACGGACCAGTTTTGGGTTTAATCATGGGAATTTGCCGGGTATTGCGCTGCAACCCATTTGTTCGGGGCGGGGTGGATCCAGTTCCGGACAATTTTACGATTTTTCGCAATCCGCATCCGGAGCGTTATGAAGATGCGATTATTGCCCGCAAGTTTCACCCTAATAATAAGTAGGAGAGTTTATGTCAAAAAAAGCCGAAAACATTGATATTGAAGTAAATGAGCTTAAGGGAAAAAATGTCCCAACCTGGGAAGTAGTGATTCCGAATAAGAAGGCAATTGGCTTGATTGAAAAAGCCGAAGGCCGCTACCGGGTTACGACAACTAAAACGAATAAGATTTTGTTTGCCAAAAATTTTGAAAGCAGCATAAATGATTTGCTGTCATATTTTGCCTTACATGAAAAATAATAAGTAGTGGTTGTTAAATGGTTAAAGTAGAAAATAAAACAAGTCTTGTTGACCGTATTGCGTGGAATATTGTTATTCCTGTAGCAATTTTAGCGGTAGTCAGTTTATATTCAATTTATTTTGCGGCTGGTGATGATCCGAGTCACATGGGCACACCGTTTAAGGCGCTGATCATGCAGGCTTTATGGTATATAATTTCGGTGATTGCTGTTCTTTTTGTCATTCAGTTTGATGCGGAACAATTATTTAAGCTCGCCCCTTATGCCTATGGTGTCGGTATTTTTCTGTTGATTGCGGTTTTGTTTTTTTACAATCGCAGTATTGCTGCAAGTACGGGAGCCCATAGCTGGTTCAAGCTGGGGCCGATCTCTTTTCAGCCGTCGGAGGTTATGAAGCCCGCTTTTATTTTGATGCTGGCACGCGTGGTTAATGAGCATAATAAAAAGTTCAAGCACACTGTGCAAAATGATTGGCACCTGCTTGAAAAAATCGTCGGCTGGTTCTTACCGGTTGCGGTTTTGTTAATTTTGCAAAAAGACTTTGGAACAATGCTGGTCTTTATTGCCATTGCTGGTGGTGTAGTACTAGTTTCGGGAATCTCTTGGAAAATAATTATTCCGGTCTATGGTTTTGTCTTTATTCTAGGTGCGGTGATCATCGTAATGGTTACCACACCTAACGGACAGGCTTTTTTAAGTCATTTCTTTAAGGCTTACCAATTTGACCGAATCAAATCCTGGCTGAGCCCGTCAACCGATACTTCTAAAAGCGGCTACCAGCTGTGGCTCAGTATGCAAGCAATCGGTTCGGGACAAATTTTTGGTAATGGTTTTGGCAAATTAAGTGTTTATGTTCCAGTCCGCGGTTCCGATATGGTTTATTCGGTTATCGGTGAAAGTTTTGGCTTTGTGGGCAGTGTTGCCCTAATCTTGGTTTACTTATACCTGATTATTCAGATGGTTAAGATTGCCTTTGATACCAAGAATGCTTTTTATTCCTATATTTCAACTGGGGTCATCATGATGATTTTGTTCCACGTCTTTGAAAATATTGGGATGAGCATTGATCTTTTGCCGCTGACGGGAATTCCACTGCCGTTTGTTTCGCAAGGAGGTTCGGCCCTGATTGGTAATATGATTGGTATTGGCATGATTTTGTCAATGAAATTTCACCACAAGGACTACATGTTTAGTACGGCCGGCGATTTTTAAGAATAAAAAAGATTTCAAGCGTTAAAAACTTGAAATCTTTTTTAGTGCTTACTGATTATTTTCTGTTCGGCAAACCAGAACATCATAATTGGCAGTTCGGGTGACATATTCGGTTACGCTGCCGATCAACAATCGTTCGACTGCGTTGAGCCCAGTTGCTCCTAAAACAATCAAATCGATGTCATGTTTCTTTGGAAACTCGTGTGCAATGATTGCTTTAGGTGAACCAAATTCAATTGAGTAATGAACTTCCTTTACACCGGCCTTTTGTGCCTTCTCATAGTACTTTTTCATCTTAACTTCTGCATCACTTGATACCTGTTCCACCATTTCCGAATCAAAGCTGGAAACATTCTGAAAGGACCGGGTATCAATCACATGTAAGATTTCCAATGTTGCACCGTTTCTTTGGGCAATGCCCACGGATTTATTGAAGGCTAAATCTGCTTCTTTTGAACCATCAACTGAAACTTGAATGTGTTGGTATTGTTTCAACATTTTAAGCACCTCTTTCTAGTTTAATTTTACCAAATTTATTTGAATTTACTTATTATTTTGATTAATTATTAAGGTAAAAATTAAAATAGTAACGACACTCACAAAAAGAGTAATTAAGTTAACGTATTTATTGAATAAAAATAATAGAAAAAAACCCATAACCGCTTCCAAAAAAAGCGCAGTTGCCGTCCAAATTAGGATAATGCTAAAATTGTGCGTTGTTTGAATATTGTAAATCAAAAAATGATCATTGCGGTGGTGCCACATATAATAAGAGGTCAAAAGAAGAAGAAAAATAAAAATTCCCATGATTATTTTGATTGCCATTCACTAATTCTCCAAATAAAAAGAAACGACCTTATAGACCGTTTCTTGCGTATATTTCTAAAAAAATCCGAGTTGACTTTACCCAGCATAATGACGCTTGTTGAACCCGCATAGTTCACAAAATTGAGTTGTAGCGCAGCGAATATGGATCCTGAACTTAACAGTATTCCGATTCGGTAGTTATTTACAAACTCGCACGTCTTTAGTTTGATCGGTCAACTTTATACATTTAAGCCAGTTGATCAACTCAGATCAATTATTATACTAGCTAAACTTGATTTACTTGTCAAGAAACAAAATTATTCTATTAGCACTAACTTTATTTAAGTCCATCAGCCTGCATTTTGTGCAAGGTCTGGTATTGCTCTTTGAATGCTTTTTCAATTTTGGAATTTCCTTTAGGCAAAAAATATTGGCTGCCGACCAAGTTATCAGGAAGATATTGCTGCGGCACCCAGTCATTAGGATAGGCATGTGGGTAGATATAGCCTATGCCGTGGCCCAACTTTTTAGCACCAGAATAATGAGCATCCTTTAAGTTCGCTGGAATTTGGTCAGTCGTTTTTGTTTGAACATCGTTTAGTGCCTTATCAATTGCAGTAATTGCACTATTGCTTTTTGGCGAGAGGGCGAGTTCGATTACCGCGTTGGCTAAGGGAATCCTTCCTTCGGGTAAGCCCAAAGTTTGGGCTGCTTGGACGGCGCTAAAAGCCCGCTGCACAGCAGCGGGGTTAGCTAAGCCGATATCTTCATAGGCAATTACGCTTAGCCGGCGGCAAATTGAAATCAGATCTCCAGATTCCAGCAGGCGTGCCAAATAATGGAGTGCGGCATCGACGTCAGAACCGCGAATTGATTTTTGAAAAGCAGAAACGAGATCATAGTGACCGTCACCGTGTGCATCAAAGTTTTGGCTTTTAACCTGAAGCGAGTCTGCCATTTCCTTTTGATGGATTGTTAAATGGGTGGCTTTTTTGTCTGCATCTGCTTCTTCCTGCTTAGTTGATAAAACCGCCAATTCAAGACCGTTCAGGGTTGCTCGCAGATCACCATTGCCTTTTTCGATTAACAATTTTTCGGCATCAGCAGTTAACTTGACGTGGTATTTGCCTAGGCCGTTTTCTTCGTCGGTTAATGCCCGAGTGATTGCTTTTTTTGTGTCACTTTCAGCAAGTGGTTTTAATTCGAATATTTGACAGCGGGAGCGGATTGCCGGTGAGATTGAAATGTAGGGATTTTCTGTTGTTGCCCCGATTAAAATGATTTGTCCCGATTCAAGAAGCGGCAGAAGGTAATCCTGCTTGGTCTTGTCTAAACGATGAATTTCATCTAGTAAAAGAATAACCGTCCCGCTCATTTTGCCTTCGGCGGCGACTTGCTCTAGCTGCTTTTTGCTGTCGGTTGCGGCGTTCAGCATGCGGAATGCATACTTGGTCGAGCCGGCAATTGCACTGGCAATGCTGGTCTTGCCAATTCCGGGCGGCCCGTAAAGAATCATGGATGATAAAAGTCGCGCCTCAACCATTCGCCGAATAATTTTGCCTGGGCCAATTAGATGCTGCTGACCGACGACTTGTTCAATATTTTGCGGCCGCATCCGGTAAGCTAGTGGTTTCATTAATTATCTCCGTGCAGGAGACGGTGCCAAAAACCGGTTTTCTTCTGTGGCTGTTCCAGCTGAGTTTTCGGCATTTCCGGAGGATACACTTGACCAATTTCGATCCGCATTTTATTGATGGCAGCATTTGCGACAACCAAAATGGCGGTATCTTGGTTGCCGGTTTTGGCGGTTTCATTGTTGACAAGGGTAAAAGGAATATTGTTTTGGCTGCAACTGGCTTCAATTTTTCCTAAAAAGTCGTCAGCACTCATTTTGCCGTTAATTAAAATCGTGTAGCCGCGATAATCCAGTATGTGGTCTAAAAATAAGCGGGTTAAATTAGGATCCTTTACCTCACTGTTATTCATCCGCAACAAAACCCGTTCACGCAGTGAGCCTAAATATTGTCTCCGTTCATCTGGTTTAGTCTGCGGCGTAATGCCTTGAGCTGCATTTTCAACGCGCGTATTTAAATCTTCAGTCATTATTTTTACCTTTCAAGTACAAAAAAGCTCCTTCCCCAAAAGGGAGAGGAGTTTTAAATAAACAAAGAAATTAAAGTAACTTGTTGTAGTATTCAACTACAAGAGCTTCGTTAATTTCTGGTTCCATTTCGTCACGTTCTGGTAACCTAACAAGTGAACCTTCCAGCTTGTTGTCATCAAAAACAACAAATGATGGCCGAGCAGTCACTGCATCCAGTGCATCTTTAACTTGCTGCAGGTTCTTGGATCTTTCTTTCAAACCGATAACTTGGCCGACACTAACTTCGTAGGAAGGAATGTCGACACGTTTGCCGTCAACAGTAATGTGACCATGGTTAACAAGTTGTCTAGCCTGATCCCTAGTTGTTGCCAAACCGAGACGATAAACTAAGTTGTCTAAGCGGCGCTCAAGTAAAATCATGAAGTTAACACCATGCTCACCTTCACGAATTTTGCCGGCACGTTTGAACAAAGTTCTGAATTGTCGTTCATTTAAACCGTACATCCAGCGCAACTTCTGCTTTTCGTGCAATTGCTCGCCGTATTCGGATAAACGACCGCGGCTGTTCGGACCATGTTGACCAGGAGCGTAGTTACGACGGCTAAGTTCCTTGCCTGTACCTGAAAGGGAAATACCCAATCTTCTTGAACGTTTCCAACTTGGACCTGTATATCTTGACATAAAAAATCCTCCAATAAAATCTGATAACAGTTTTTGGAGTAAAATATCACATATAGATTCAACATTCGTGCATCTCAATTTTACTTTCACCCGTTGCAGCGTGGGTTACTCATTCACTATCAGCGTATTAAGATGTTGACGTTCTTGTCATCTATAGCTGCAAATATTTTACACGAACTACATTATATAAAGTCAGCGAAAATAAAGCAAGAAAAAGATGGGTTTTCGTCCTCTTTTTATGACTATTTGGTATAATTGTGATAGTTGTGGAGGAAAAGGTATGTCATCAATTCAAACCCTCGTCGTTATTGCCCTGGTTTTATTAGTTACGTCTCTTGTTATTTTTATGCTTATCATGAATAAGCGGCAAGTCAATGAAATTATAGCAGTCGACAATACAGTAAATAAAATAATGGCGATGCGTCTTGAAGAAGACATTGCCCGGCTGAAAAAAATGGACTTAGCGGGTGAAAGCCTGATTACTTTGAAAACATGGCAGAAGAGCTATCAGGAAACGGCAAAGAAAAAGCTGCCTGACGTTAAGCAGCTGCTTAGACAGGCTGCTGAAGATAATTCACGCTACCGTTTATTTAAGGCTCGAAAAAATATTAAACAGGCACATGAAATTATTAAGCCGACTTTTGAAGATGCAAAGAACACCAAAGCAGTTTTTACCGATCTGCTTGAATCTAACCGGGAAAATCAACAGCAGTATGATGCTTTAAGTGGGGAATATCAACAGGTACGTAAAAGCATTTTGGCAACCTCATTTGATTTTGGTTCGGCGCTAGATAAGTTAGAAAATGAGTTAAGTTCGCTGGAAGGTGATTTTGTCGAAGCCAAGAATTTGTCGGCACAGGGGGACCATGTCGAAGCTAAGCGGGTTTTATCGAAAATCAAAAACGATTTAACCAAACTCCAGGAAAAACTACCGAAGTTAAAACAGGCTGAGCGACAGCTGGAAGTGATTTTTCAAGAACAATTATCAGAACTGTCTGCTGCATATAAAAAAATGGTGGCAGAAAAATATTATGTTGCACAAATTAATGTTTTAGATGAGATTAAAAAGATTCATGACCAAATTGAGGGCACTAAACACTTTTTAACGGAACTTGATGTTGAAGAAATTGAACAGCGAAATGCAAAAATCAAAAAGGAAATTGCTAACCTGTATGATGTTCTGGCTAAGGAATATCAGGCGCGCCCGTTTGTTGAGGAAAATCAAAGTAAAATTTTAACTTTGATTGCCCATGAACAGGTCGAAGCCAAGAATCTGCTGCAAAAGCTGCGGCATATCGATGAAAGTTATGAGTTAACCCACGGAGAACTTGAGACAAGCAAGAAATTAGTTAGCGAAATTAATGATATGAATCGTCAGTATACGGTGGATTCGCAGAATATTGCTGATGGCAAAGCAGTATACTCGGAGATTAAGAATTCTTGGCTGGCGATGCTTGAACGCTTGCACCAAATTGATGACGAACAGAAAAAAATGGCGGATGATGTTGATGGTCTGTATGATGCGGAAAACGTTGCCGACGATTCAATTAAGCGCTTTAAGCAGGAAGTAGCACTTGTTTACCGTCGCCTTGAGCGGCGCAATTTGCCTGGCAAGCCTGATGCGTTTATTCAGCTGTATACCCTAGTTGTTAATGAAATTAGTCACATCAGCGAGGAATTGAATCGGGTACGAATTAATATGGAAAAAATTTCTGATGAACTGATTCAAATTTCTGATGATGTTGACCGTTTAAAGCGTGAGGCTGATGATATTATTAATTCGGCTAATTTGGTTGAGTTAACGGTCCAGTATGCGAATAAGTATCCCAATAATGACACAATTAAAAAAGCTAAAAAGAAGACAATGCAATTATATGGTCAAGACTATCTGTATAAAGAAGCCTTGGATACAATTGCAACAGCGATAGAAAAGGTAGAACCGGGAGCTTACCAGCGTCTGGAAAATCTTTACTACAGCGAAAAAAATCAAAAATAATTGAAGCAAGGTTGTAACTAGGTTAAACTTGTTAGGTTATTAAAGGCGGTCAGGTAATGTTTGACCGTCTTTTTGAAGGAAAGGACAAATTTGTGATTTATTTTGATAATAGTGCAACCACGAAAATTGATCCGGCAGTTTTAAAAACTTATGAGACAGTGGCAGAAGATATTTGGGCCAATCCCTCAAGTCTGCATAAGCTTGGTGACCGTTCACACCAGATGCTGGAGGCTTCGCGTAAGCAGATTGCCCAGCTTCTTGGCACAAAACAGGATGAAATCTTTTTTACTTCGGGTGGTACTGAAGCCAATAACTGGGCAATTAAGGGTACTGCTATTCAAAAGCGGGAATTTGGTAAGCACTTGATTACTTCCAGCGTTGAACATGCCTCGGTTGCTAATGCCTTCACGGCTTTAGAAAATCTCGGTTTTCGTGTGACGCGGCTGCCAGTTGATAAGGAAGGGCGTGTCAGCGTAAGCGATCTGCGTAATGCGCTTGATTCTGAAACAACCTTAGTTTCTGTGATGGGTGTTAATAATGAAATTGGGACAATTCAGCCAATTGCGGAAATCAGCGATTTGCTTGAAAACTACCCGACAATTCAATTTCACGTTGATAATGTTCAGGCACTTGGGAAAAATATTTGGCCACGGGTTTTTACCCCACGGGTTGATTTATCAAGTCTTTCGGCACATAAGTTTCATGCACCGCGCGGTATTGGCCTTCTTTATAAAAAAGAGGGAAAAATGATCACCCCATTGCATGATGGTGGTGGGCAAGAAAAGGGGCTGCGCTCCGGTACGGAAAATTTGCCGGCAATTGCAGGTATGGCCAAGGCTATTCGGCTTTTACTTAATGATGAAGCGGAAAAAGCAGACAAGGAGGCCGCAATTAAGGCGAAAATTGTGCAATACTTGCAGGATAAACCGGGAATTAAGATTTTTTCTCCGGTTAATACCGGCTTTGCGCCACATATTCTATGTTTTGCCTTGGAAGGAATTCGCGGTGAAACTTTGGTTCATACCCTTGAAGAGCAGGAAATCTATGTTTCAACCACTTCTGCCTGTGCCTCAACCAAGGTGGATGAGGCAAGTACATTAGTTGCCATGCGTGTTGCTGACAAGGTTGCCACGAGTGCAATCCGTCTTAGTTTTGATGAGAGCAATACACTGGAAGAAGCCGACCAATTTATTGCGGTTTTTGACAAAATTTACCGTCATTTTGCTAAAGTAAATCATTTAGGAGAATAAAATTTAATGAAATATACAGAAATAATGATCCGTTACGGTGAATTATCAACTAAGGGGAAAAATCGCAAAGATTTTATTGGCCGGCTTGCCGGTAACGTTACCAAAGTACTGCGTGATTTTCCCGAGGTTGAAATTCATCCTAAACATGATCGCTTGCATGTTATTTTGAATGGGGCGCCGTTCACAGAAATTGATCAGCGGCTTAAAAAGGTATTTGGCATTCAAACGTATTCGCCGACAGTCAAGGTTGCTAAAACCTTAGCGGACATTGAGAAAACTTCTCTGGAATTAATGCAGGCAACCTTTAAAAAGGGCATGACCTTTAAGGTGAATACCAAGCGTAGTGATCATCATTTTGAATATGATACTAATGAGCTTAACTCATTAGTTGGGGATTATCTTTTTACCAACATGGATAGCTTAAAGGTGGAAATGAAGCACCCGGATCTGGTTTTGCGAATTGAGGTTAGACAAGATGCCATTTATCTTTCCAATCAGTTGCTTCACGGTGCTGGCGGGATGCCGGTAGGTACTGGTGGTCGTGCGGTGATGATGCTTTCTGGTGGGATTGATTCACCGGTTGCTTCATACCTTGCCTTAAAGCGCGGCGTTGACATTGAAATGGTTCATTTTTATAGCCCGCCATATACAACGGAAAAGGCAATGGCAAAGGCAAAAGAATTAACCGCAATTTTAGCTAGTTATTCAGGAAGAATTAACTTTATTGCTGTCCCGTTTGCGGAGATTCAGGAAACAATAAAAGAAAAAGTTCCAGAAGGTTATCTGATGACGGTTCAACGGCGCTTTATGCTGCGCTTAGCAGATGAGATTCGGGCTAAACGGAATGAATTAGCAATTTTTAATGGTGAGTCTGTCGGCCAGGTAGCATCGCAAACACTAGAGTCAATGTTTGCGATTAATGATGTCACAACCACGCCAGTGGTGCGCCCCGTGGCAACAATGGATAAAACGGAAATTATTGCCCTAGCAGAAAAAATTGGCACGTTTGCTTTATCGATCCAGCCGTTTGAAGACTGTTGCACTATTTTTGCTCCGCCGCGGCCGAAAACTAAACCAAAGGTAGATAAGGTAAGAGAGTATGAAGAACGATTAGATGTGGCCGGTCTGATTCAGCGTGCTTTAGACGGAATCAAGATTACTGCAATCCGTCCCGGAGAAAAGTTTTTGGATAAGCAAATGGAAGAAGATACTGCGCTGCTTTAAAAATTGTGCTATAATGCTTGCAAAGTGATAGTCAAGAGGTATTAACTTTATTAACAGAGAAAGGCCATACTGCTGAAAGGCTGAAAGTTAATTAGTAGCTTGATTAAATGGTTGGCTGAACTAATAGTAAGCCAGTTCGGAATTTGAGCACCGTTACCGCCTTTTAAGTGAAGTACTTTGTACTTAATGTAGGTGGTACCGCGGTTAGTAAATCGTCCCAGACAATTTGTCTGGGACTTTTTTTATTGGAGGAAAAGTTAATGACAGAATTAGCACCTAAATATGATCCAAATGAAGTTGAACAGGGACGTTACCAGAAATGGCTTGACCAAGATTTGTTTAAACCATCAGGTGATAAAAAGGCGCATCCGTATTCAATTGTTATTCCGCCGCCAAATGTAACTGGAAAGTTGCACTTGGGTCATGCTTGGGATACGGCGATTCAGGATACCTTGATTCGTTTTAAACGGATGCAGGGCTATGACACGCTGTATTTGCCGGGGATGGACCATGCCGGAATTGCCACTCAGGCTAAAGTTGAAGCCAAGTTGCGCAAACAGGGAAAAGACCGTCACGAAATGGGACGTGAAGCCTTTGTTCAGCAGGTTTGGGATTGGAAAGACGAATACGCCAACATCATCAAGGGCCAGTGGGCGAAATTAGGTTTATCCTTAGATTATTCTAGGGAACGTTTTACTTTGGATAAAGGTTTATCTAAAGCGGTTCGCCGTGTTTTTGTTCAACTTTATAATGAAGGGCTGATTTATCGCGGCGAGTATATTATCAATTGGGATCCCGAACTGCAGACAGCCTTGAGTGACATTGAGGTTATTCACCAAGACGATGAGGGTGCTTTTTATCATATTAAATATCCGTTTGCTGATGGGTCGGGCTTTGTTGAAATTGCCACCACGCGTCCAGAAACGATGTTTGGTGATACGGCCGTTGCTGTTGCTCCGGGAGATCCACGTTACAAAGATATTGTCGGTAAGGAATTGATTTTGCCGCTGGTTGGCCGTCATTTGCCAATTATTGAAGACCAGCACGTTGATCCTGATTTTGGTACCGGTCTGGTTAAGATTACCCCGGCTCATGATCCTAACGACTTTGCCACGGGCAACCGGCATCATTTGAAGCGCATCAATGTGATGAACGACGACGGAACCATGAATGAAGAATGCGGCAAGTATGCTGGCATGGATCGTTTTGCCTGCCGTAAACAACTGGTTGCTGATTTGAAGGAACAGGGTTATCTGCTCAAAGTTAAGCCAATTGTTCACTCGGTTGGTCATAGCGAGCGCTCTGGTGTTCAGGTTGAACCGCGGCTGTCAACGCAGTGGTTTGTTAAGATGAAGCCATTAGCTGAAAAGGTTCTTGCTAATCAAAAAACAGCTGGCAAGGTAAACTTTGTTCCTGCAAGATTTGAACAAACACTTGAACAGTGGATGGAGAATGTTCACGACTGGGTAATTTCACGGCAATTATGGTGGGGCCACCGAATTCCTGCTTGGTATAACAAGCAAACCGGTGAAATGTATGTTGGTGAAGAAGCACCTAAGGACATTGAAAATTGGAAGCAGGATCCCGATGTTTTGGATACCTGGTTTTCAAGTGCCCTGTGGCCATTTTCAACTATGGGTTGGCCAGAGGATTCCGCAGACTTTAAACGCTATTTTCCAACCGACACCTTAGTTACCGGTTATGACATCATTTTCTTCTGGGTATCACGCATGATTTTCCAGAGTCTGCATTTTACGAATGAACGTCCGTTTAAGGATGTTGTTTTGCATGGCTTAATGCGGGATCAGCAAGGCCGGAAAATGAGTAAGTCCCTTGGCAACGGGGTTGACCCGATGGACGTAATTGATCAATATGGGGCTGATGCCCTGCGCTGGTTCTTACTCAATGGTACAGCTCCCGGTCAAGATACCCGTTATGATCCGAAGAAGTTGGGTGCTGCTTGGAACTTTATTAATAAGATTTGGAATGCTTCACGTTTTGTAATTATGAATCTGCCAGAAGATGCTAAGCCCGCGCAGATGCCGGATACCAGCAAATTTGATTTGGCAGACAGCTGGATTTTTGACAGGCTGAACCATACAGTCAGCGAGGTAATTCGCTTGTTTAATGAATACAAATTCGGGGAAGCCGGCAAAGAACTCTACAATTTCATTTGGAATGATTTCTGTGATTGGTACATTGAAATTGCTAAGGTTGCATTGAATGGTCAAGATGCAGAGTTGAAGGCAAGAAAGCAGGAAAACTTGGTTTGGATTCTTGACCAGATTTTACGCTTGCTCCATCCGATTATGCCGTTTGTTACGGAAAAACTTTGGCTGTCAATGCCACATGAAGGCAAGTCAATCATGGTTGCAAAATATCCGGAACCACACAGTGAATTTGTCAATGAGCAGGCAACTTCTGACATGGGCTTTTTGATTGAACTGATCAAGGCTGTCCGGAATATCCGTACCGAAGTTAATGCGCCGCTATCTTCACCAATTGATATTCTGATTCAACTGGATAATGAAAAAGACAAGCATATTTTGGAGGATAATGCCGAATATGTTGAAAACTTTTTACACCCAAAGGACTTGACGGTTGACTTAAAGGTAACCGCACCGAAATTAGCAAAAACGGCGGTGATTCCAGGGGCACAAATTTTTGTACCTTTGGCTGAACTGGTTAACCTTGATGATGAAATTGCCAAGATGCAAAAAGAAGAACAACGGCTTGAAGCTGAGGTAACTCGTTCGAACAAGAAATTGGCGAATCAAGGCTTTGTTGCCCACGCCCCTGAAGCCGTCATCAATAAAGAAAAAGAAAAGCAGGCTGATTATGAGAGTCAGCTTGCTGGTGTTAAGGAACGGATTAAAGAACTGAAAGAGAGCAAATAATGTGATTTTTACTAATGCCAAAGACGTGATTAACCATTTATATTCGCTGCCCAAGCTTCATCCTAAGAGCGACTTGTCTTATGTCAAGCAGGTTTTGGCTAAATTGGACAATCCGCAGAATAAGGTAAAAACGATTCATGTTACGGGAACCAATGGCAAGGGCTCAACTTCTTATTACATTAGTAATTTACTGCAAAAGGCCGGTCAAAAGACGGGCCTTTTTGTCTCACCTTATGTATATGAATTTAACGAACGAATTCAGCTTAACGGGCGTGATATCAGCGATGCAGATTTAGTGGTGGCAGCGAATGTATTGGAAAAAATCTTGAAAGAAATCAAGGAGCAAGAACCGGCTTTTTCCCTTGTGACTTTTGAATATGAAGTGGCTTTGGCTTTTATCTTTTTTGCTCAAGAAAAGTGTGACTATGCGGTGATTGAAGTCGGAATCGGTGGACAGCATGACAAGACGAATGTGATTACGCCGGAAGTTAGTGTCATTACAACCGTAGGCTTGGATCACGAAAAAATTATTGGCCCGACAATCCAGGATATTGCTCGTGAAAAGAGCGGCGTTATCAAGCAGAAAAGGCCAGTTGTCTTGGGTAATGTTCCAGAAAGTGTTTTGTCGCTTTTTTTGCAGCGGGCCGCAGAAAAACAAGCACCGATTTATTTGCTTAATGAAGATTTTACTGTTTCCAATACTACGCAGATGCTTTATGCAGATGAGCGAAATAAGTTTGCCTTTAATTCTCGCCCGTTGGTTGAGGAATATGATGTGGCGGTGGCGGTCAAAGCTTTTTTGCTATTACAATTACCTTTATCTAAAAAATTGCTTGAAGAGGCCATTAACCAGACAATAATACCGGGGAGATATCAGGTTCTGAAAAAAACGCCCTTGATCATTGCCGATGGGGCGCATAATATTCAGGCAATATCCAACTTACTGGAATTAGTTCACACGCGGGGTCAGCGAACAGGCGGCAGAGTGCGTATCCTGATTGCAATGATGAAGGACAAAGATTTGGAAGAAGTTTTTTCACTGTTTAATAAAACCGATCAGGTAGTTTTGACAACAATTAATTATCCCCGGGCCGCCAAGAAAGAAGATTTTCCATGCGATGTGCAGATGCGGTATCATTATGAAGAAAAATGGCAAGCGGCTTTTACCAAATTAAAAGCGGAAAGCGGCAAAAATGATATTTTGCTCGTGACCGGATCATTTTATTTGGTTGGCGAACTACTGACATGGGAGGTAAAAAATGCAGGTAAACGGAATTAAGGAAGAAATAACGGGCATCCTTTTCGATATGGACGGCCTGCTTGTTAATTCTGAGCACTTGTACTGGCAGGCGAATATTCAGGCAGCAAAAGAAGAAAATCTGCATACGCCTGATGACACCTATTTAAAACTGGCGGGTGCGTCTGAACAGGTGATGCAGAATTTTTATCACCACTATTTTAAAGATAAAGCTCAGGTAGATCATTTCATTGCCCGCACCAACGAAATTGTTTGGCAGTGGGCCGATGAAGGGAAACTGCAGCTGCAGCCGGGAGTACAGGCCGCGCTTGATCAATTTCAGCAATTAGCTCTTCCCATGGCATTGGTTTCCAGCAATTCTGAAAAAGTAGTTGAACATGTGATGTGGGTTACCGGAATTAGAAATTATTTCTGTTTTCATGTGAGTTTGGTGGATGTTAAAGAAAATAATTTGCGCTCTAAACCAGCACCGGATATTTATTTGTTGGCCGCAAAGAAAATGAATATAGCAAAAGAAAATATACTCGCATTTGAAGATTCGTCCTCAGGTGTGCAAGCTGCAAAGGCAGCAGGTATCAAGTGCGTGATGATTCCTGACTTGCTTCCGCCAACAGAGCTTGATTGGCAAAATGCTGTCATGGTTTGCAAAAATTTTTGTGATTTTTTAGGTAAAATTTAGCTTTTTCACGTATTTAATAGGTGAAAGGAGTATTATTTTATGAAAATTGAAAAAACAAACCATTACCTAGTAAATACGGATACTGAAGTTTTATTTAATTTGTTTGCGGAATTGGAGGATAAAGGGATTACTGATCTCCAGCAGCTAAAGGATCAAATTATTAGTCAGCATATCGAAAGTTTTAGTGATCTGCTCGTTTATACGTCTGGCCCGACATGTGACATTAAAATAGCTGTTACCATTGAGGAAATAATGGAGCGGCTACGGAGCGCAGAAAGCAACCGTGAAACGATTCTTACCTCAAGTCATGAAGTGGGAACTTATTTGGCCGACAAACTGGCTGGGCACAAGCAGGAAGAATTTTGGGCAATTTATATTGATAACAGCAACCATATTGTTGCGGAAAAAATGCTTTTCCGCGGTACTTTGGATAAAACGGTTGTTCATCCACGCGAGATTTTTCGTTGGGCAATGATTTATGGCTGCGCGGCACTATTTGTGGTCCACAATCATCCCAGCGGCAGATTGTTGCCGTCTCAAAGTGACTTGAAATTGACTAGGCAGCTGGACAAGGCTGCTGAATTAATGCAGATTAGGTTGCTAGATCATTTTATTGTTGGCAAAGAAAAGTATCTCAGCTTAAAAGAACGCGAATTGTTTTAAATTCACTAAAGTTCTCTCTGAAATAAGTTTTGTTGTCAATTTTTTGTTATAATTAATCAAGATTTAAAGACTGCAAATGTTTAAGGAGAGATTTTTTGTGTTTGGATTAGGTTCAAAAAATATTGGGATCGACTTGGGCACTGCCAATACGCTTGTATATATTGAGGGTAAAGGCATCGTCTTGAGGGAGCCTTCTGTAGTTGCCAAAAATACACAGACGAAAAAAGTAATTGCTGTAGGTTCGGAAGCTAGGGAAATGATTGGCCGCACACCAGCAACAATCGTTGCGATTCGTCCTATGAAGGACGGTGTGATTGCCGATTACGATACAACGGCTGCGATGCTCAAGTATTTTATGGAAAAGACCGTGGGCAATTCCAAGCCTTCTGTGATGATCTGTGTCCCGTCCGGAGTGACCGAAGTTGAAAAACGGGCCGTAATTGATGCCGCTAGGGTTGCTGGTGCTCGTGAAGCCTATGTGATTGAAGAACCGTTTGCGGCCGCAATTGGTGCTGGGTTACCCGTGATGGATCCAACTGGTTCAATGGTTGTTGACATTGGTGGGGGCACAACTGATGTTGCAACAATTTCACTTGGGGGAATTGTTTCGTCAACTTCGATTCGCCAGGCTGGCGACAAGTTTAATATCGCGATTGTTAATTACGTTCATTCAAATTTCAACTTATTGATTGGCGAAAGAACTGCCGAAGATATTAAAATTCAGATTGGTTCGGCTTCAATTGATAAAGCTAAAGAAATTGAGTCTGTAACAATTCGGGGAAGAGACTTGGTAACAGGTCTGCCCAAATCGATTGAGATTACGGCAACTGATGTTGCAACAGCGATCCAAGATGTTGTTCAGGCAATTATCATTGCAATTAAAGAAACTTTAGAGCAAACCTCTCCCGAAATTGCGGCCGATGTGATTGATCACGGAATTGTTTTAACCGGCGGCGGCGCACTATTAAAAAACTTGCCGGATGTGATCTCGGATGCAACTAAAGTCCCGGTATTTATTGCGCAGGAGCCGCTTGACTGTGTTGCAGTCGGGACTGGTAAATCGCTCAAGAGTATTGAAGTAATGCGCAGAAGTCGCAAATAATAAAGCCGGCGCTTGCCGGTTTTTCTTTAGGATCATTACCATATGAAAAAAATTTTACAAAACAAAAAGTTATTAACAGTGTGCATCATACTAATCATCATTTTTTCAGTCTTGGGTTTCAGTGTGAGCCTGCGTAAAAAGAGAAATACACCATTGCTAATTCAAAGTTTTGGTAATGATATTGTGGCTGTTGGTACGCGCATAGTTGATTTTCCAGTTAAAATAATTTCTGGTGGTTTAAATAGCGTTCATGATATTTTGAATGCGCAAAATGAAAATAATTATTTAAAGTCACGCATAACCAATATGCAGCGGTCCGAAGCCGAAAATGAAGCTTTGACATCTGAAAATAAACAGTTAAAGTCTGCATTGAAGCTGAAAGATACCTTAACTTCGTATACAACGATCAACGCTTCGGTAATTTCGCGTTCTCCTGACAGTTGGTCCGATTTGTTGGTAATTAATAAGGGAGCAACTGCCGGTCTTCAGAAAAATATGGCTGTGATGTGCGGTGGTGGTGTTATTGGCAGAATTATTGAAGTCAATGCCGCATCCGCTAAAGTTGAATTGATTACGACAACTGATAAGTCTGCCAATCGTTTTTCGGTTCAAGCAACAACTTCTGATGGCAAGATTGTTCATGGCATAATCACAGTTATTGGCAATAATCAGTTAGCCTTTACGCAGGTTGTTGACAGCAAAAAGTTGAAGCAGGGAAGCCAAATCTATACAAGTGGACTAGGAGGCAATTCGCCTAAAGGTTTGCTGATTGGGACAATCAGCAGCACAACTCATGATACTTTCGGGTTGTCTGATTTAATTGAAATTAAGCCAGCCGGCGAAATTAATGATCCGTCAGTCGTCACGGTCATTAAGCGGAAGGTGGCGGGTTAAGATGCAGTTTTTGCGTAAAAATGTGTTAGCAATTGCTTTATACTTTACCATAGCTATTGATGGCAGCCTGGCTTTTTATCTGCATCAATTTATGAATCTGGGAAAGTATAGTGGCTCATGTTTATTATTACCGGTTTCTGTGATGCTGATTAATCTTTTTGACAGTAACAATACGAAAGAATTTTGGTTAGCTCTGGGGATTGGGATAATTGCTGATCTTTACTTTTGGGGAATTATTGGTATTTATGCTGTTTTTTTCCCGTTAAGTTCATTTTTTTGTCAAAAAATCGCCCGCTTTTTACCGGAAGTGTTTTGGACAAGGCTGCTCGTGATTTTGCTTGGTGTAATTATTCTGGCAGCTTATAGCTGGTTTATTTTGACAATCACAGGTTTGATCTCTGTTTCCATTAAGTCACTTTTTGCTAGTTTGCCATTAACTTTGTTTTGGGCACTAATTTTTGCAAGTGCAACTTATTGGCTTTGGGGAACACTGGCATTTAAATATCCGTTCTTAATTGATTTAAATGCCTACAAATAATAAGGACGCGGAATTCACTTCCACGTCCTTAAATTATGCCACCATTAATCAGTGCAGTTAGCACACTAGCAATTACACCAAACAGGGTAATTGCTGCCATTAACCATGCCATCGCGATTGTTAACCTTTGGAAAAAGGATTTTTTCTTTTTTCTTGCCATTTTAACCTCCCTTGTTGAACAATATTTTATGCTACTTAATTATTTTTTTCAATTAGCTGCAGGTTTAAAATAGAAAAATGGAGGGAATTATGTTATTGATCTTCTTAATACCGCTTATTGGATTGCTGCTAGCAGCTTTGCTCAATAGGTTTTTCCCGAAAACACATTTTCGGGGCTATAATATCTTACCATTTTTCTTTATTACTGCTTGCAGTTTAATTACATCATATCAGAAAAAACCATCTTTTTTACCTTACGGTTTTTTAATTTATTTCATTTTAGTCATTATTGTTGCGATCAACAATGCGATAAAATATAAAAATATTTCTTTAGGTAAAATTTTTGGGGAACTGTGGGATTATCTGACTGCTTGTAGTATGTTATGGTATCTTGGACTAATTCTTATGGTAATTCTTTAATATTAGGCTTTGAATCAGATTGAATTCAAAGCCTTTTGTTTTTTAATAAAGCAATTTTTTTTACTAAAATGTGGTAGAAAGTGGTGAATTGTGGTAAATTATTCAGGGAAGGGAGGCTAACTCCATGTTTATGGGTGAATATCATCATAATCTTGATAACAAAGGACGTTTGATTATGCCTGCAAAATTGCGTGAGCAAATTGGCAGCAAGATGATTTTTACTCGGGGCATGGAAGGCTGCATTTTTGGTTATTTGCCAAATACATGGCAAGAAATTGAAGCTAAATTAGCCAAACTTCCATTGACTAAGCGTAATGCACGAAATTTTACCCGTTTATTTTATTCAGGCGCAATGGAGTGTGAATTTGATAAGCAAGGACGTGTCAATCTAACGCCAACTTTGAAGGAACATGCCGGACTTGTAAAAGAATGTGTAATTGTAGGCGTTTCCGACCGGATAGAGATTTGGGCCAAGGAACGCTGGGAAAGCTTTTCTGAGGAAGCTAACGAAAACTACGATGACATTGCAGAAGATTTGGATGATATTCAACTATAATTATGGAATTCAAACATACAAGTGTACTTTTACACGAAACGATTGATAATTTAAAGCCTAAAAACGGCGGTATTTATGTTGACGCAACATTTGGCGGTGGGGGACACGCCCAGTATTTACTTAATCAAATAAAATCTGGAACATTAATTGGTTTTGATCAAGATGATTATGCAATAAAATTGGCAAATGAGAATTTTGCTAATATATTGCATTCTCATGGTCCACTTAAACTAAGATTAGTTCACGACAATTTTAGCCATTTACAAGCTGATTTAGTAAAACTAGGTTATCGGGACGGTATTGATGGTATCTATTATGATTTAGGCGTTTCTTCGCCTCAATTTGATCAGTCGGACCGGGGATTTTCATATCGGTTTGATGCGCGTTTGGACATGCGGATGGATCAAAGACAGGCATTAGATGCTTATCAGCTAGTCAATACTTTAAGTCAAAAGGATTTGGCGACGCTTTTATACCAGTATGGTGACGAAAAATTTTCGCGACAAATTGCTCATAGAATAGTTGAAAAACGTAAAATTAAGTCGATTGCTACTACGTTTGAATTAGTGGCAATTATCAAGGAAGCAATTCCAGCGTATGCCCGAAGAAGTGGGGGGCACCCTGCCAAAAAAACTTTCCAGGCATTGCGAGTTGCAGTCAATCATGAATTGGAAGTACTGCAAGAATCGCTCAAGGAAGCAATTGCTGTTCTTAAGCCAGGCGGCAGAATTAGTGTGATTACTTTTCAGTCTGATGAAGACAAAATTGTCAAAAAAATATTTAAAAAATATTCTGAGGTCGAAGTGCCGCGAGGAATGCCCGCAGTACCTGATGATTCAAAACCAACACTGCGGTTAATTAATCGCAAACCAATTATTGCTTCAATTAATGAAGTAGCAAATAACCGGCGCTCACACAGTGCAAAATTACGGATTGCAGAAAAAATATAAAAAGAGGAAAAATAATGGCTGATAGTACGGTAAGAAAAATAGAATATGAGCCTAAACGACAAACATCTCCACAGAAGCAAAAGCGGGTTGTTGTTTCACCACAAAAAGTTAAGTGGTCATTATCGGAAAAATTTTTGGTTAGTGCTGGCACGCTGGTAGTTGCCGGGATGATGACTTTTTTGGTTGCCGCAAATATATCTGCGACAGCTGCACAGCATGAACTGACAAATATTCAACAATCAATGACAAGTGAGCAAAACCGGGTAGCCGACTTGCAGCAGGAGATAGGCGAGTTGACCTCTAGTTCACGCATGAATAAAATCGCACAATCCAAAGGTTTAACTTTGATTGAGAAAAATATTAGGACAATTCACTAATGAAAAAGCGGATTGATAGATTAAAATTACAAAGATCCAAAGCACATCACAATCGGTTTACGGTGGGAAGATTTCTTCAAATAGTTGTAGCTTTGGTTTTTCTTGTATTTGTGGCTCGTCTTTTGTATTTGGGAATCTCTAAAACAGTTAACGGCCGTAATTTATCTGCACGCACTGAACAATTATACAAGCGTAATCAGGTATTAAAAGCGACCCGGGGTACAATCTATGACCGAAATGGTTTGGCGATTGCTGAAGATTCACATTCGTACACTATTTATGCAATTTTGGATAAGTCCTCAATTAATTATAAAAATAAACCGGAATACGTTGTAAACAAAGAAAAAACTGCTCAAGAACTGGCTAAGGTTTTGCCGCTTTCTGTTAGGCACGTGCTGCAGTATCTTTCCCCCAAGCACAACGCCTTTCAGGTTCAATTTGGTGTCGCTGGTAATAATTTGACCAAAGTTCAAAAAGATAAAATTTCGGCAATGAAGCTGCCGGGAATTAAGTTTATTGAAACGCCTGCACGACTTTATCCCAACGGAAATTTTGCCACGCATATCGTTGGTTTGGCACAGCCGGAAGAAGATCAAAAAACGGGCAGTCAGAATTTAGTGGGAACAATGGGCCTGGAAGCTTGGTATGATAACCTGTTATCCGGTAAGGATGGTTACCAAATTTCTTCGGTGGATGCCGCTAATTACCAAACGCCCAATAGCAATCAAACATATAAAGCTGCGCAAAATGGCGACAATTTATATTTAACAATTGATTCGCAACTACAGAATCTGCTGGAAAACCGCCTATCTTTTGTTCAGAAAACTTATAAGCCGGTTGTGCTCACAGCGGTTGTTGAGGATATTAAAACAGGAAAGGTGTTGGCGGCTTCGCAGCGTCCCACTTTTAATCCGGAAACTAAGGAGGGAATGAGCAAATCTTACCGAAATATCTTAGTTCAGGACACATACGAGCCGGGTTCTGTTTTCAAGGTGTTAACCTTAGCGGCTTCGGTTAACAGCGGCAATTTTCATCCCAACCAGTATTACAATTCCGGTACTGTGGCGGTTAATGGATCAGTGATTCATGACTGGCAAAAAAGCGGCTGGGGCAGTATTCCGTTTTCCCAAGCATTTCCGCGGTCAAGTAACACAGGGTTCGTTCATATTGAAGAACAAATGGGAGCAAAAACTTGGGGTAAGTATCTGAAGAAATTTCGTATCGGTGAAAAAACCGGCGTTACCTTACCCGGAGAACAAGCAGGACTTATCTCATTTAAATTACCAGTCGACCAGGTGGTAACGAGTTTTGGCCAAGGTGTCAATGTCAACGTAATGCAAATGATGCAGGCGTTTAGCAGTCTGGCAAATGACGGGCAAATGGTGCAGCCGCAGTATGTTGATAAGGTTACGAATGCCAATGGTGATGTAATTAAGGGTTACCAAATTAAAAAGGTGGGGCAACCGGTTTATTCCGCCGCGACCAGAAAAGTGGTTCTGGCAAACATGAAGCAGGTTTTAAATAAGCGTATTGGTACGGGTTATGCATATAAGATGCCAGGTAAAAGTATTGCTGTTAAAACCGGAACAGCCCAAATTGCCAACCGCAAGCATGGTGGATACTTAAAAGGCAGTAATAATTATATTTTTTCTGTCGTTGGGGTGACTCCGGCGGATAACCCGCGTTATTGTATTTATATCACAATGCGCCAGCCGCAATTAATGACTAAGCCAGCCGAAACCATTTTGAGCTCTATTTTTAAACCCTTGATGAGCCGTGTGATTGCGATGTCCAAGGATGAGGAAGACAGCCCAACGATTGTTTTACTGCCGAAACTGAAGGGACTGACTTATTCGGCGGCAAAGAAGGAAGCTGTGAAAAGCGGATTTGATATTGTTAAAATTGGTAGTGGCGATAAAGTAATTGACCAGTTATACGAAAAGGGCCAAAAGCAGGAATCTGGCAGTAGAATTTTTGTTTTAACATCTGGTAAAATTACTTGTCCGGACATGAAGGATTGGACGGGCAGAGATTTGCATCAATTTATGAGCTTAACGGGAATTAAACTCAAAATCGAAGGCAAGGGAACAGTTTATCGCCAAAGTGTTAAACCTGGTTCAGCATTAAAAGCAGGTACAAAAGTAACAGTTGTTTTAAAGGAGTAGCATCATGCTTAATAGCATCATTGCATTAGTCATTTCGCTGGTTTTAACCGGTTTAATTTTACCGTGGTTCATCATGGTTATGCGGCTGCACCATGAAGGCCAAGAAATTCGTGATGAAGGCCCCAAATGGCACAAAAAGAAGTCCGGAACACCAACGATGGGCGGTGTGGTTTTTATTCTTGCGGCCATTATTTCTGCACTTGGCGTGGCGATTTGGCAAGGGCAAGTGAATAAATCGTTGCTGATCTTGCTAATCGGTCTTTTTGGTTACGGCCTGATTGGCTTTCTTGATGACGGCATTAAGCTGTATTTCAAGCGGAATCTAGGTTTGCGCGCCTGGCAAAAACTCTTGCTGCAAATTTTGATTGCAGTTTTAATTGTTGGAATTGCGGCATCCGATAAGTTCAAATTTCAATTATTTATCCCGTTTTTGGGCCAAGTAAGTAGTAGCATTCTTTTTACAATTTTTGTGATTTTCTGGCTCGTTGGTTTTTCAAATGCCGTTAATTTGTCTGATGGTTTGGATGGCTTGGCAACCGGATTATCAATTGTCGCTTACGGCACTTATGCGTATATTGCGTTTAAACAAAAGAATTTTACAATTTTAATTTTTTGTATGAGCGTAATTGGCGGCTTAATTAGTTTCTTTATGTTTAATCATAAACCGGCACAAATTTTCATGGGAGATGCCGGTTCGCTGGCGCTTGGCGGCGGTTTAGCGACCGTTAGCATTTTGCTTAACCGGCCGTGGTCGCTTTTGCTAGTGGGAATTGTTTTTGTTTTGGAAACGCTTAGTGTAATTTTACAGGTGATTTCGTTTCAGACTACTGGTAAAAGAATTTTTAAAATGACGCCGATTCATCACCACTTTGAAATGCTGGGCTGGTCCGAATGGAAGGTCGACATCGTCTTTTGGCTGGTTGGCTTAGTTGGTAGTATTGGATATTTGCTAATCTGGGGTTAGAAATGAGACAGATTAATACTTATAAAAATAAAAATGTTTTAGTGTTAGGCTTGGGCAAAAGCGGTTTTGCGGTTAGTAAACTGCTGCTCAAATTAGGAGCACAGGTTACTTTAAATGATAAGTCTGATTTAACTGACAATCCGCAGGCACATGAATTAGAGAAATTAGGTGTTCACGTGATTGGCGGGCACCATCCGGTTGAATTGCTTGAGCAGGAAGATTTTGCTTATTTTGTCAAAAATCCGGGTATTACCTATGACAATCCGATGGTTAAGAAAGCTGCAGAGCTAAAGCTCCCGATTATTACAGAACCGGAAATAGCTTTGGCCGTCAGCGAGGCACCATATGTTTGTGTTACGGGCTCGAACGGAAAAACAACCACAGTCATGCTGACGCAGCAAATTCTTGATCGCCACTTGCAAAAAAATGGTCATCATGCTTTTGCGGTTGGCAACATTGGTGTTCCTATTTCTGAGGTTGTTCCTAAAGCCACAAAGGATGATATTTTGGTGGTTGAGATGTCGAGTTTTCAGCTTTTGGGTGTTACTGACATTGATCCCAAAGTGGCCGCCATTGTTGATATTTACCACAATGTGCATCTGGATTACCACAAGACTTTTGCCAATTATGTTAATGCCAAACTAAATGTGACCAGAACCCAAACTGTTAATGATTATTTCATTGCCAATTTCGACCAAAAAGATATCTTGCAGAAAGAAAAAGAAGTTACCAAGGCACAAATGCAAACTTTTTCTGAGCGGGATGCCAACGCTGATTATTTTATCGGCAAGGAATATCTTGCAAGTAAAACCGAACAGATCATGAAAAAGGATGACATGAAACTGCCGGGAATCCATAATCAGCAAAACGCCTTGGTGGCAATTGCAATTTCCAAGATCATGGGCGCGGATAATTCTGATATTCGAGCAGTTCTGAAGAATTTTGCGGGAGCAAAGCATCGGTTACAATATGTGATGACGCTGGACGGCCGCAAGATTTATAATGATTCAAAGTCTACCAATATTGAGGCTGCTTCTGTTGCCATTCCCGCTTTTACTGCCCCGGAAGTTTGGCTTGCCGGTGGGTTGGATCGCGGGTTTACGTTTGATTCGTTAGTTCCGCTTTTGCGGGAACATGTTAAAGCGGTTGTTTTATACGGTGAATCGAAGTACCTCTTAGCCGACGCGGCCAGAAAAGCTGGAATCAAGAAGATCGTGCTTGAAAACACGCTGCAAGAGGCTGTCCCGAAAGCATATGAACTAACTAATCCCGGAGATGTGCTGTTGTTTTCACCGGCTTGCGCCTCTTGGGATCAATTTCGTACTTTTGAAGAACGCGGCGATTATTTTATAAATTTTGTTAAGGAATTAAAGACTAAGTAAAATGAGAGTTATCTTTACCGGTGGCGGCACGGGCGGCCACATTTATCCAATCATGGCGATTATTGACCGTCTGAAGCAGCAAAAGATTGCAAGTAACGATGAAATTTTGTTTGTGGGAACAAAAAAAGGTCTTGAAGCTAAAATTGTTCCTGCAGCAGGAGTAAATTTCACAACAATTGATATTCAGGGCTTTAACCGTAAACATCTTTTGAAAAATTTTACAACAGTGAACTTGTTTATCAAGGCAACCAAGAGGGCAAAGAAAATTTTGACTGCTTTTAAGCCCGATGTTGTGGTTGGCACGGGCGGTTATGTTAGCGGCGCACTTGTCTATGCGGCAGCCAAAATGCACATTCCGACCATGATTCATGAGTCCAATTCGGTGGTTGGGGTCGCTAATAAATTTTTGGGTCATTACGTTGACAAAATTTGCTATACCTTTGATGATGCGGCAACGCAATTTGCAGAAAAAGAAAAGCTGGTTAAAACGGGCAATCCCCGTTCACAACAAATTCTTAACCTCCATAGTCCCCAAATCGATCTGCAAAAAGAATTACAATTAAATCCGAAAATTTCAACTGTTTTGGTTTTTGGCGGTTCCCGCGGGGCGCTGGCAATTAATCGAGTCATGCTCAAGTCGCTGATGAAGCTGAAAAACAAACCCTACCAAATTATTTGGGTAACAGGCACCTTTTATTTTGCTAAAGTTAAAGAAAAATTGCAGAATATTGAATATGGAGATAACATCAAAATTTTATCATACATTCAAAATATGCCGGCTTTACTGCCGGAAATGGCCTGTGTTGTTTCACGGTCGGGGGCAACCAGTATTGCAGAATTCACGGCGCTGGGTGTGCCGGCAATTTTGATTCCGAGTCCAAACGTAACGCATAATCACCAAATGAAGAATGCACTTGATTTGGAAAAGGCTGGCGCAGCGCTGGTCATCTCGGAAGCCGATTTGAATCCGAATAGTTTTATTTCATCAATTGACCATATTTTATTGGATGAAAAATATGCGACAGAAATGAGTGCTGCATCGAAAAAATTGGGTGTTCCTGATGCGGCAGATGAAGTAATTAAAGTCATGCAAGAAATTTCTCGTTAAGAAAGTAGGTGAGGCAGATGGGTAACAAACGGGTGACTAAAATTGATCCTGACGAAAAACTAGCGCATTATCTGCGGCATCAGTCGGAGAGTAAAAACACCCGTTCACACAAAAAGGCGCCACTTTCTGCCTCGCTTAAGCAACTTAATGCGGAACGAAAGAAAGCATTATTTCGACGCCTGGGCTTGATTATTTCTTTGTCGCTGCTAGTGATTATAGTGCTTGGTTATTATATTTCACCGGTTGCTGATGTTAGCAGTATCAAAATTGTCGGTGCCGATGATCTGCCAGCAGTGCAAATTGCCAAAACAGCTGATATTGATTCAAGCAACAAAATCTTACACTGCATGCTTACCCAGCAAAAATTAAAAAAAAAATTACTAGGCAAGTATAATGAAATAAAGGATATTAGATTGCATGTGAATGGGCTTAATCACTTAGTGCTGCAGATCGATGAATACCCAGCAATTGGGTATATTAAACTGAAAAATGGCTATCGCAAAATCATTACTGGCGGCAAATTAGGAACAGCTAATCTGCCTTGGTCCGAGGTTGATCAAAGCAAACCAATGTTTATTGGTTATGATCATGAACTTTCTCTGGAACATGATATTAAATTATTTAACAGCTTGCCTGCCGCTTTTCAGGAAAAAGTTAAACTGCTCAGTGGCAACACGCAGAGGGCGTCACAAATAATTTTTGTAATGAAAGACGGCAATGTGGTAATTGGCAATGCCGCTAGCATTAAGGACAAGTTGTGGTATTACGATGAAATTAGAAAAAAAGCAGAAAAAAATAGTGTAATTGACATGGAAGTGGGCGTTTTCAGTAGACCGCTAACGGCTAAGGAAAAGAAAATATATGGTGTATCATAGTCTGTATTTTTGTCTTTTTATGTTAAGATTTCGTTTGTAGGCAATTAATGGGGGAAAAATTTTGGACAATTCAAATCTTTTGGTGGGTCTGGATATCGGCACCACAAGCATAAAAGCGGTTGTATCAGATTCTGGTAACGTAATTGGTGCGGTTAAAGTTTCTAATACAGGGATGCGGCACGGCAAAATTGTTGATATTGACCAAACAGCGCTGGCAATAAAAAAAGCGTTAAAAGAAATAGAACAAAAAATTAATACAACCATTTATCGGGTGGTAACCGGAATTCCGGTTGGGATGCTTCAGCTGGAGACTGCGAGCGATATGATCAATATCGGCGATAGTGCCCGTGAAATTGAGGATATTGATGTTAAGCGCGCTTTGCAAACGGCGATTAATTCTGCCGTGAAAAATGAGCGTGAACCGATTGCCTTTTTGCCAAGCCGATTTTTGATTGATGGCAAGGCAGATGTTGATGACCCACGGAAGATGATTGCCCATTCCTTAGCTGTCCACGGTATTTTACTGACTGCCCCCTCTGGTGCACTTCATAATGTGAAGAAAGCGATCGAACGTGCGGGCTACCAAAATGACCTTTTTATTCCAGCACCATTAGCAATTGCCAGCAGTGCACTCACGGAAAGTGAGCGTACTTTTGGTTCAGTGCTCCTTGATCTTGGCGGCGGAATAACTACTGCCACCATCATTCATGACGGCCAGATAAAATATGCTAATATCGATTTTGAAGGTGGAAGTGATATCAGCAATGATATCTCTGTTGTTTTAAGTATTTCGAAAAAAGATGCTGAGCAATTAAAATTTGATTATGGCTTTGCTGACCCTAGCCTTACATCAAAAAAGAATCAGTTTGCGGTTAACAGTGTAGGGGCACCTAATCAGAAAATAGTTGATGAAACTTATCTTAGCCAAATTATTAATGCGCGAATGCTGCAGATTATTGACAGAATTGGCAATGGATTGGCGAAACATAACGGTTTAAATTTGCCCGGAGGAATCGTTATTACCGGAGGCAATAGCTTGCTTCAGGGTACTGCGGGGCTTGTTGCTCAGCGTCTGGGCGTAAAAACGCGCATCTTTCAGCCTACAGAATTAGGAATTCACAGTCCGGAATACGCTGCGGCCTATGGCATTGTAAATTATGTGGCTAAAATGTCAGAAACTGATTTTCTTGTCGAACAAGTAATTTATGGCAATGAAGCATTGACGCGGCCAAAAGATAAGAAAGTTCAAAAAAATAACAAAGTTTCAAATAGAATTGTCTCTATTAGTGAAACTAGAGAAAAAGAGGCTTATAATAGAGATGAATTGCCTAGAGAAAAAAAATCTTCGGATGATAGGCCAAAAAAAACTAAGCAAAAAAAAGGTATCAAGAATTTGTTTAAAAAGTTCTTTGATTAAAGGTGGTTATATAGATGGATTTCACATTTGATTCTGACGACAATAAGAGTGCTGTGATCAAAGTAATCGGCGTCGGTGGCGCTGGTGGTAATGCCGTTAATCGAATGATTGATGATGGTGTTCAGGGGGTTTCCTTTGTTGCTGCAAATACTGATGTTCAGGCACTCAATAGCAATAAGGCGGAAAATAAAATTCAGTTAGGTCCTAAGCTTACAAGGGGTCTAGGTGCAGGTTCGCATCCTGAGGTTGGTCAAAAAGCGGCTGAGGAAAGTGAGCAGGCAATTGAGGACGCACTTAAGGGTTCAGATATGATTTTTATTACTGCTGGAATGGGCGGCGGTACCGGTACCGGTGCCGCTCCCATTGTTGCCAAAATCGCTCGAGAGACAGGAGCTTTGACAGTGGGCGTGGTAACTCGTCCGTTTACTTTTGAGGGTCCTAGACGGTCAAAAAATGCAGCTGAAGGAATTACTCAATTAAAGCAATATGTTGACACCTTGGTCATTATCGCAAATAACCGTTTATTGGAAATGGTTGATAAAAAGACGCCGATGATGGATGCTTTTAAGGAAGCGGACAATGTTTTAAAGCAAGGTGTGCAAGGAATTTCTGATTTAATCACGTCAACTGATTACGTTAACTTAGACTTTGCCGATGTCAAGACAGTGATGGCAAATCAGGGTGCAGCATTAATGGGAATTGGCCGGGCTAACGGTGAAAATCGCACGGTTGAAGCAACTAAAATGGCGATTTCTTCGCCGCTGCTGGAAGTTTCAATTGATGGAGCTAAACAGGTCCTGCTGAATATTACCGGTGGTCCGGATCTAACTTTGTTTGAAGCACAGGATGCTTCCGAGATTGTTTCCAAAGCTGCTGGTGAAGATGTCAATATCATCTTTGGGACGTCAATCAACCCTAACTTGGGTGATGAGGTAGTTGTAACGGTGATTGCAACTGGAATTGATTCCAGTGTTGAGGAAAAAGCCTCTAAGCAATTACCAGGACGCAGTCATCAGTTTAAGGCTTCTCCAAGTAAAACGAATGATGATGCTGAAAGAAAAACAGATGTTAATAGTGAAAGAAATCTTAATGAACAAAATTCTGCTAGACCAAGTTCACCTCAACATAAAACAATGGTTGATCCGACAAGCGTCTGGAATTTAAATGACGATGATCGTCGTTCGAGAGCGAATGAACAAGCAAAGTCGTTTGCGCGTGATGATGAATTGAATTCTTTTAAAGAGGATCAAGATGATATTTCACAGATTGAAATTAATTCACAAGATGATAATCAGGATGATATACCATTCTTTAGACACCGCAATGAAAATTAGCAGAGAAGGAGAACTTTAAATGTCACTCAATAAATTAGGTAAGTTTTTTGGAATTTCAGATGAAGACGATCTTTCTGAAGAAGAACAATATGATGATGATCAGGAATATGCCCCAGGAATGGAAGCAAACGGCAGTTCTGTCAACAATGATAAGGTAGTTTCAATCAAGGACGGATTAAATTCCGCTAAAAGTAAGATTGCCTTGTATGAGCCGCGGGTTTATTCCGATGCTAAAGATGTCGCGCAAAATCTGTTGAACAATAAGGCTGTGATCATTAATTTTAGTAGAATGGATGACAGTTCTGCGCGAAGAATCGTTGATTTTGTCACGGGAACTGTTTACGCCCTGAATGGTGAAATTCAACGCATCGGCGATAAGATATTTTTGGCAACGCCGCCTAAATTTGTCACGGATGGAAAAATTAGTGATTTAGTGGATAAGAAAGATAATCTAGGTTAAATGGCTGACATTCTTTTTCATGCTTACAACATAATTAACTGGCTGATCTGGTTATATTGCATACTCATTGTCATTGATGCGATCACCAGTTGGCTTCCTTTTCTAAGTAATTCGGTTTTGGGTAGGTTTCTTCACAGAATAGTTGAGCCGTATACTGGGTTATTCAGAAAAGGCCCGCTTGAGCGGTTAGCATACTCAACGGGAATTGATATTTCACCGATAATAGCGTTGTTTCTGTTATATTTTATTCAGGATTATGCACTTCGGTGGTTGTTTGAGCTTTTATTTAAGCTGATTGGCTGATGATGAAGAGGGCTAGTTCTTTTTATCCGTATTTTGCTGGCGATGAGCGTGTCACCGTTGACAAAATGTTTAGTTTTTACAAAAAAATGTCTCATGGGACCCAGTGGCTGCTAACTGATTTTTTAGATCCAGGGCAGCGTGATATTCTTAAAACAATTGTTGGTAATGATTTTTTTATTCAGGAAGATGGCGGTTATGAGCAGGCCGAAAAGAAGCGCGTTTACTTAAGTGATCGGGCAATTGAGTTAAGTCCTGCGGACTATCGGATTACGGCTTTTGAGATTGCATATCCGGTAAAGTTTGCCAGTCTGAATCATAGTGCCATTCTTGGCACATTGGCTAATGCTGGAATTGAGCTTGCAACATTTGGTGATATCATTACAGATGGCAAGGGCCGGTGGCAGTTTTTTGGAAAAAGTGAATTAACGGATTTCTTTACAGACCAGATTACAAGGGTTGGCCGGCAGCAAGTTAAATTAAAAGCAGTTTCATCAGTGCTTAGTCCGCAAGATGATGGAATTGAAAAGACAATTGTTGCATCTTCGCTGCGGTTAGATAAAATTTTAGCTGAAAGCAGCGGGCAAAGCAGAAGTCAGATAAAAACGGCGCTTGCCAGTAATTTAGTTAAATTAAATTGGCATGGAACTAAGAATTCTAATATAATAGTGAAAGTAAATGATATTCTTAGTGTTAGATACTTTGGAAGAGTCAAAGTCATGAAGATTGAGACAACTAAGAAAAATAAATATAGGGTGGTGCTAAAACTGTGGCAAACAAAAAAATGAAATTCGATAAATTAACACCGATGGATATTCATAATCAAGAATTTAAACATCGTGGAATTAATGGTTATGACCGCCGTGAAGTAGATAGTTTTCTTGACCGGATTGTTGATGATTACGGAAATGCGTTAGATGAAACCGCTGATTTAAAGAATGAAGTAGTTGAGCTTAATAATAAAGTTGAACAATTAGAGAAAAAGGTTGCCGGTTATAATAATCAGAAACAATCACTTGCCAAAATGCAAGAAGATGCGAAGAAAAAGGCAAAGCAGATTGTCAGTAACGCACATAAACAAGCGGCTGCGAATACTAGCTATGAAAAACAGCAGCAGGATACAATCAGAAATGATTATGATCGCATTAAAGAAGAAGTTGCTGAATTTCGTAACGGTATTCAAAAATTATTGCAAAATCAGATTGATGTTCTGAGTGATGACAAGTGGCAGCATGCCTTGGATACTTATTTTCATACCGATCGGTTTTACCCATTTGATGGGTCAGAACCAATTTTATTGGTAAATAATGACGATGATGAGGTTGACATTGAGGATGCAGATGACGTAGACTTTGGGGAGGAAGATATGGACGATGAACCGGATATTATGACCGGTGATAGTCCAAATCATGAAACAGTCAATCTTGATCATAATTCTAACAATAAAGACTCAGATACAACGATTGTTTTTCCTGATGATTATAAAGGTCATGAATAATTTTAGACTGACAGTAAAATTGATGAGTAATTGCAGCGAATTAGCGGAGGTGAAAGGCTAATACTTAAACTCAAAAATTGATCGGCTGTCGATTGGTCTGAACGTTGTTACACGATACGTAAAACTAAGTGGGACTTGAAAAAGTCCAAGTTAGGTGGTACCACGAATTATAACCTCGCCCTATATTTAGGACGAGGTTTTTTTGGAAAGGAAAGTAAAATGAAAATCAAAGATACACTCAATTTAGGCAAAACGAAATTTAAGATGCGAGGCAATCTTCCGGTTCGTGAAGCCGAATGGCAAAAAGAATGGGAAGAAAATAAGTTATATGAGCAAAGATTAAAGCTGAACAAGGGTAAACCGCGTTTTGATCTGCACGATGGCCCGCCGTTTGCTAACGGCAATATTCATATGGGACACGCCATGAATAAGATTTCCAAGGATATCATCGTCCGCTATAAGAATATGAGTGGTCATTATGCACCTTATGTTCCTGGTTGGGATACTCATGGTTTGCCGATCGAACAGCAGCTGACGAAGCAGGGAATTGACCGAAAAAAGTTGGATCCTGCCAAATACCGTGAATTGTGTAAAGAATTTGCTGAAAAAGAAATTAAAAAGCAAATGACCGATTTCAAGCGGCTGGGTGTAATGGGTGATTGGGATCACCCGTATGTCACCTTGCATCCTGAATATGAGGCTGAAGAAATTCGTGTTTTCGGGGAAATGTACGCTAAGGGCTATATTTACAAAGGCAAAAAACCGGTATATTGGTCACCTTCAAGTGAATCAACTTTGGCTGAAGCCGAGGTTGAATACCATGATATTAAATCGCCTTCTATTTATGTTGCTTTTCCAGTCAAAGATGGCAAGGGAATTCTGGATCCAAAGAATACTTACTTTGTAATTTGGACAACTACACCGTGGACGATTCCGTCAAATCAAGGAATTGTAGTTAATCCGCGTTTTGATTATTCCGTTGTTCAGGTTGGTGATAAACGTTATGTGATTGGAACTGATCGGCTTGAAGCGGTAGCCCAAGACTTAGGGTGGCAAGACTATCAAGTCGTTCAGCACATGAAAGGCACCGAGATGGACCGAATGGTTGCTAAGCATCCACTCTATGATCAAGATTCGCTGTTAATGAATGCCATGCATGTCACTGCCAGTGATGGTACCGGCTTAGTTCATACCGCTACCGGTTTTGGTGAGGACGACTACAATGTTGGGCAAAAATACGGCCTACCGGTCTTCAGCCCGATGGATAATAAGGGCTGTTTCACCAAAGAAATTCCCGATCCCGATCTGGTTGGCATGTTTTATGATGATGCTAACAAGGTTGTCAGTGAAAAATTAAAGAAGTCGGGCAATCTTTTAAAATTAAGCTTCTTCACGCACTCATACCCGCACGATTGGCGGACAAAGAAACCGGTGATTTACCGTGCTACTACTCAATGGTTTGCTTCAGTTGATAAGTTCCGCAAGCAGATTCTTGACCAAATTGAAAAGACTACCTTTACACCGTCCTGGGGCAAAACGCGTTTATACAATATGATCAGGGATCGCGGCGATTGGGTAATTTCTCGTCAGCGTGCATGGGGAGTTCCGTTGCCAATTTTTTATGCCGAAGATGATACACCGATCGTAACTCCAGAAACGATTGAGCACATCGCGGAAATTTTTGCTAAAGAGGGTTCCGTTGCCTGGTACACTCATTCTGCTAAAGAATTGTTACCGGAAGGATTTACCTCGAAGCATTCTCCGAACGGTAAATTTAGAAAAGAAAAAGACATTTTGGATGTATGGTTTGACTCGGGTTCATCTCACCGTGCAGTAATGGCGCATCGGAAAGATTTGCATTTCCCAGCAGATTTGTACCTTGAAGGCAGTGATCAGTACCGCGGCTGGTTCAACTCAAGTTTGATCACTTCGGTGGCCACAACCGGCAAGGCACCATATAAGGGTATTTTATCGCAAGGCTTTGTGCTTGATGATAAAGGTCATAAGATGTCTAAGTCGCTTGGCAATGTCATTTCACCTAACGATGTCATTAAACAAATGGGTGCCGAAATTATCCGTCTTTGGGTTGCTTCGGCCGACACCACTTCGGATGTTGCCGTGTCGCAGGATATTTTGCGGCAGACTTCTGAAGGTTACCGCAAGATCAGAAATACTTTCCGTTACATGCTGGCTAATACCAATGATTTTGATCCAAGTCAGGACCGTGTAGCGTATGACGATCTTCGTTCAATTGACCAGTACATGGAAGTTAAACTGAATGATTTGGTTAAAGAATGTCTTGCAAGTTACGACAAGTATGATTTTACAAGTGTCTATAAAAAAGTCTTTACTTTCATTTCAAATGATTTGTCAGCCTTTTATTTGGACTTTGCCAAAGATGTTCTGTATATTGAAGCTGAAAATAGTCATGCACGGCGGTCAATGCAGACAGTCATTTATGATGCAGCAGTTAAATTGGCTAAGATTTTAACACCAATTTTGCCGCATACGATGGAAGAAGTCTGGAGCTACTTAAAAGAGCAAGAAGACTATGTACAGTTAGCTGAAATGCCGGAAGCTTCTCAGTATGCTAACCATGACCAATTGCTTGAGGATTGGGGCAAGTTTATGCACCTGCGTGACGATGTTCTTAAGGCACTTGAGGATGCAAGAGACAAGAAAATGATCGGTAAATCATTTGAGGCGGCAGTGACGATCTACCCTGATAAGGAAACAAAGGCCGTGCTTGATGAGCTTCATTCTGATTTCAGACAGATTTTGATCGTTTCTAAACTGATAATTGCTGATGGCCAAGCTCCAGCTGAAGCTGAGCATTTGGCAAATGCCGATATCGTTGTTGCGCATGCTGAAGGCGAAATTTGTCCGCGCTGCCGAATGATTAAGAATGATATTGGGCAGAATACGGAATTTCCAATGTTATGTGCACGCTGTGCCGAAATTGTTGCAGAAACATGTCCGGAAGCAGTTGAAGAAGGTTTGACAGAATAATGCGCTACGGTACAGTTAAGCAGTTTGATCATGGCAGCAGTTATGGTTTTATCACGGACGAGCAAAATCATAAATCATATTTTGTTTTTTACACCGCTATTAAAGAAAAAGGCTTCAAACACCTAGAGGTGGGACAAAAAGTAAAGTATCAGCTAGCTCAAGGAAAAAACGGCTTGCAGTGTGTCAATGTGTATTTAACAGATTCACAAGAGAGAAGATAAATGGATTTAAACGAGACAGAAATATCCGCAAAGCAAATCTTTTCGGGAAGGATTGTTAATCTGGAAGTGCGGACAATTAAGCTGCCTAACGGCAAAAATGCTTCAAGGGAAGTCGTGAAGCATCAGCCGGCTGCTGCTGTGATTGCAATTAATGCTGAAAAGAAAATGTTGCTGGTCGAGCAGTGGCGTGAGCCAATTAAGCAATTGACACTGGAAATTCCGGCGGGATTAATTGATGAAACGGATGCCAGCCCACTAGATGCGATGAAGCGTGAACTAAACGAAGAAGGCGGCTACCGGGCAGATTATTGGGAAAAAATCACGGAATTTTATTCGTCGCCGGGTTTTACCAATGAAAAGTTGTACCTGTTTTACTGCGATACATTAACTGCATTAGAGGATAAACGGCCACTTGATGAGGATGAATTTTTGGCAGCACACTGGTTTTCCCTTGAAGAATTGAAGAAACTGATTGCGGAGGGAAAGATTGTTGATGCAAAAACGGCCTACGCGATTAATGTATGGGAAAACATGCTTTTGACGGCTGCAAAGGTTAAGGAAGATAATGACTGAGAAGCGTTCGGAATATCGAAAAGAGCATCGTAAAAAAAAGAAGCAGGGGCTTTTTCAAGATATTAAATCTGCATTTATTGCTGATGACGATGATGTTGATGTCAACTCAGATTTTCAACGGCAGCCAGAGGAAAAAGATGACGGTAGTGGCAATGATCAGGTGGAACACTTCCGGGAAAATGCTTCTAAAGAAAACATTACTGATAATGAGCAAACTGTTAATGATAAAAGTTTAAGGCTCAAGAAAAAATTAAATCATGCAATTATTATCGTATTTTTACTAATCTTGTTAGTCTTGTTTGCATTATTTCGCTTGTAAATTTTAAAGAGGTAAAGATGAAAATAGCAATTATTGTGCCAATGGCAATTGAAGCAGAATATTATCGCAAGCATTTTCACTCAGGCCGCAAAGAAATGTTCGGATCAACAGAGTTCGAACATTTTTCTGTTAATAGCAATGATATATATTTGGGTCTAAGTGGAATTGGTAAAGTTCAGGCTGCAATGAATTTGTCCAGCCTGCTGACAGAGGTTGAGATTGACCAAATTTTTATGACAGGAACCGCCGGCTCTTTAAATAAAGGGGTAAAAAAGGGTGATTTACTGCTTGTCAGCTCTTTTGCGTACCATGATGCCCATAATACATTGGCAGGAAATTATGTTGAGGGGCAGATTCCAGGTGAACCTGCGGAATTTAAATTAGACTCAAAGGAACGAAATGAATTTGCCAAATATTTGACAGCAGAAAAAGTTGCCTATAAAGAAGGATTAGTCGTTACAGGGGATGCCTTTGTTGGTTCAGACACACAAAAAGCAGTGATTACTGCTAATTTTCCCTCAGCCTTGGCAGTTGAAATGGAAGGTGCAGCATTTGCACAAGTTGCCAAGCACTTTGCTAAACCACTGGTTGCCCTGCGCGCGATCTCGGATAACGGTGATGATAATGCCAACGAAGATTTTGATCAATTTGCAAAAAAGGTGGGGGCAAGGGCTGCCAGCCTAATTTGTGCTTATTTGGAAAAGATGAGTTAAAGATGACAGAAGTTTATTTGGATAATGCGGCAACGACCCCGATGGCACCCGGAGTAATTGATGTGATAACATCCGAAATGAAAAATGATTTTGGCAATGCTTCAAGCACATATGAGTTGGGTCGGAAGGCGAGCGGTACAATCAGTCATGCGCGGCAGGAAATTGCCCAGGCAATTAATGCTCACGAAACGGAAATCATTTTTACTTCTGGTGGCTCAGAAAGCAATAACATGGCTATTATGGGAACCGCTAGAAGCCGAAAAGAATTGGGCCGGAAAATTATCACGACCAAGATTGAGCACCCATCAGTACTAAATCCAATGAAAGAGCTTGAAAAAGAAGGATTTGAAGTTACCTATCTTGATGTAAATGAAACAGGGCAAATTTCACTTGCAGAGTTAAACCAGGTTCTAACACCAGATACAATTTTAGTATCAGTTATGGCCGTAAACAATGAAGTAGGCAGTATCATGCCCCTTGAGGAAATCGGCAAGCTAGTTAAAAAAAGTAACGCCTATTTTCACGTTGATGCTGTGCAGGGGCTGGGTAACATTGATCTTGATGTGCAAAAAATGCAGATCGATTTGCTGTCAACATCGGCCCATAAAATTAACGGCCCTAAGTTTCTGGGTTTTCTCTACGAAAATAGCAATATCAAGTTGCCGCCACTGATTTTGGGCGGTGAACAGGAACTAAAAAGGCGGGCTGGAACAGAGAACGTGCCAGCTATTGCCGGCTTTGCCGAGGCAGTCACGGAGATGGCCCAGCTTGATAAAAATGAACTGCAGGGAAAATATCTGCGTTTACAGAAAATTATTTTGGATAAGCTTGATCAAGCAGGAATTGCCTACGAAATAAACGGCGGACATGATGATCAGGATTCGCATCATGTGTTAAATTTGCGGTTAAATGGGATTGCGACCGCAATTTTGCAGACGAATTTGGATCTGGCCGGTTTTGCTGTTTCTGGTGGTTCGGCATGCACTGCCGGGTCACTCGAGCCTTCGCATGTTTTAATTGCTTGCTTTGGTGAAGACTCGCCGCGGGTTACAGAATCGATCCGCATTTCCTTTGGTCGGTATACCACAACTGCTGAAGTTACGGCTTTCGCAAATAAACTGGTGGAAATTGCAGGAAAATTGCAGTCTGAGAATAAATAATTGCGTTCAAACAGGAATTAACTTATTATTTATAAGTGAGGTTGAATTATGGCAAATACAGTAGTAATTAATGGCGATGGGCGTAAGTTTACGCTTAGCCCAGATTTGAAACTTTATGCATTAATTGATGCAGGTTTTGTGAAGACTAGCAGGGGTAATTTTAATTACGAACACCCTTTGTATAACGATTCTCCGTACAATGCGCCAACTAAGTTAAAGATGACAATTGATAAGAATTTATCACATTTAACAATGGTGGTGACAGATCGTAATGGCCTGCAAAAGGTAAATATTTTTAAAAATAAACAATTGGCACAAACAGTAGAACTTTTAGATTATATTTTAAAGGATCTTGAGGAGCGCAAAATTATTATTCCAGTAAAGGATTGATGTAATAGTGGATAAGAAAAAGGCCAGAGTAGTAGTCGGCATGAGCGGCGGGGTTGATTCCTCTGTTTCGGCTTTGCTACTTAAGGAGCAGGGCTATGATGTGATCGGTGTTTTTATGAAAAATTGGGATGATACCGATGATGCTGGTGTCTGCACAGTTACAGAAGATTATGATGACGTCAAAAAAGTGGCAGATCAGATCGGGATTCCGTACTATTCAATTAATTTTGAAAAAGAATATTGGCAGCGTGTCTTTGAATATTTTTTGGATGAATATAAAAAGGGCAGAACCCCTAATCCCGATGTCATGTGTAACAGTGAAATAAAGTTTAAATCCTTTTTAGAGTTTGCCATGAATCTGGATGCCGATTACATTGCCATGGGTCATTATGCCAAAACCGTTACCGACGAAAATGGGCTTACCCATATGATGCGTCCTAAGGATGGCAATAAGGATCAGACCTACTTTTTAAGTCAGCTGAGTCAAAAACAGATCAGTAAGGTAATTTTTCCTTTGGCTAATTTAACTAAGCCGCAAGTGCGTGAAATCGCGAAAAAAGCTGGCTTAGCAACTGCTAATAAGAAAGATTCGACAGGAATCTGTTTCATTGGCGAACGAAATTTCAAAAAGTTTTTAAGTGAGTTTTTGCCAGCTAAATCGGGCAAGATGATTACACCTGATGGCAAGGTTGTTGGTCAACATGCCGGCTTAATGTACTATACAATCGGTCAAAGATCAGGCTTAGGGCTTGGATCAACCAAAGAATCGACCGCACCATGGTTTGTCGTTGGTAAAGACCTAGAAAAAAATGAATTGATCGTTGAACAGGGGTATGACAGCAAGCTGCTTTATGCAACGGAATTAACAGCAAGTGATATGTCGTTCTTTACTGGTCAGCCAAAACATGATTTTCGGCTACATTGCAGTGCTAAGTTTCGTTACCGTCAGTGTGATCTCGGCGTGACCGTTGAATATCATGCAGCTGAAAATACAGCAACGGTCTATTTTGATGAACCAGCACGTGCGGTTACCCCGGGACAAGCATTGGTTTTGTATCAGGGTGAAGAATGTCTTGGCGGCGGCAACATTGATGCTGCCTATCAAAATGATAAAAAACTGCAATTAGTTTAAATTGTGAATACATAAAGAGAGAAGTGTTAAGTGATACATTTCTCTTTTTATTTTGTGGGAATTACATGCTACACTAGACAAGTGATCATAGTAGAAAAGAGATATTAGCGTCAATGCAGATTTATTTTGTCCGTCATGGAAAAACCGAATGGAACCTGGAGAGCCGGTTTCAAGGAGCACATGGTGATTCACCGCTTTTGCCCCAAAGTCTAACTGATATTAAAAAGTTGGGTCAATACTTAACAGGGACAAAATTTCAGAAAATTTTTTCAAGCCCTTTGCAGCGGGCCTTTAATACGGCACAGAAAATTGATGAAACAATGAATGCTAAGCTGCCGGTAATTATCGATGAGCGCCTGCGCGAATTTGATCTGGGCGAAATGGAGGGGATGAAGTTTGCTGAGGCTAAAGAAAAATATGCTGAATATATTGATGATCTTTGGAATCACCCGGAAAGATATGATGGTAGGGCGCTCGGCGGTGAAAATTATCCGGAAGTGATTGCCCGCGGTAAAAGTTTTGCCCAAGCAAAGGCCAAAGAGTTTCCGGAAGCTTCTGCTAAAATTCTGGCTGTTAGTCACGGTGCTGCCCTTTCGGCAATCATGGGTGGGCTTTTAGGCTACCCGTTGAAGGATGTGCGTAAACGTGGTGGCTTGGCCAATACCAGCTTGTCAATACTTGAAACAAAAGATCGGGGAAAAACTTTTCATGTCCTTGTCTGGAATGAGACCGACTTTTTAAAGCGAAAATTAGCAGAAACGGATGAATTATAATGGATAAAAAAATTGCTGAGCTTTATGATGCTGGCAAGACAGACCAAGCAATTCATTTGCTGGTTAAACAGATTGATGCGCATCCTAAAAATGCAGAAAATTATCTGCAGTTAGCAACATATTTATTAGAACAAGGCAGTTTTGATCAGGCAAGCAAATTATTAGAAGAGGCTAAGCACATAGTGACCAAGCCTGAAGAACTTGATTATGATTTAGCTGTTTGTTATTACATGCAGGGTGATTTTACCAAGGCCATAAATTTGCTTGACCAAATTCCCAATGATGATCTGGTCTTATACCAAAAGGCGCTGGTCTACCTAAAAATTGGGCAAAAGCAGAAAGCGTTGGCCTATGCGTTATCAATTAAAGAAGTTGATGACCGGGTTAAAGAGTTACTGGGCGATATCTGGTTAAGTCTGGGCGAGATGGCCCAAGCAGAAACGTCTTTTCTAAAAATTGCTGTGGCTAAAAGAACGGCTAAAATCAATTTTTTATTAGGTGTTTGTTTTTTGACTGAAGACCGTGATCAGGCAGAAAAATTTTGGGATAAAGCTGAAAAACAGGATCCGAAATATTACCAAAAGGCGAAGAATGAATATGCGGCAATTTTAAAGATGCTCAGCGATAAAGGAAAAAAACAATGACAGAATTTACGGGCAAGATCAACGGAATTGTGTTTGAAAATGATCAGGATTTATTTAAAATACTTGATGTTGAAATTATTGGCGAACTAAAGGGCTATTCGCGCACTGATATCAAGGTTACCGGCAATTTCGGCGAAGTTCAGGTTAACGAAAGCTACCATTTTGATGGTACTCTGGTGATGCACAACAAGTTTGGTCTGCAATTTAAGGCAAATACTTACCAGCAGGTTCTGCCTCATGAGGAAGGTGGCCTGGTTAAGTATCTAAGTTCGACCAAATTTCCGGGGATCGGTAAGAAAGCTGCAGAAAAAATTGTGGCAGAATTGGGGTTGCAGGCACTGGATGTGCTGAAAGAAAAGCCAACTAAGATTGATACTTTGTCTTTAACCAGAAAGCAGAAAAATAGTCTGCTTGCCGGAATTAACGCAATGGATTCTTATTCTGAATTTGTGTTAAAGCTGGCGCAACTTGGGATTAATAAACGTATTGCTGGCGGGTTATATCAGTTGTATCACGGTGAGGCCTATGCTAAGCTGCAGGAAGACCCCTATGCTGCAGTGGCAGGAGTAACAGGTTATGGGTTTAAAACGGCTGACAAGTTAGGTAGAGAGCTAGGAATTGAGGCTGATGATCCAAGAAGAATCAACGGTGCAATTTTTCAGGTGTTGCTAGATCGGTTAGTTAATCAAGGCGATACCTATATCAAGCTGGCCGACCTGCTGACCGAAACAAGTAAATTATTAGCAATTAAGCAATTTGACCCAATTGCTTCTTGTGTAAATGAATTGCAGCATGCGGGCAAAATCGTGGTTGCTGGTGAGGATGCTGCTTTGCAAAATATTTGGCAGACAGAGACTGATATCGCCTTATTAATGAAAAATTTAGTTGCTCGCGGCAAGCAACAGGATGAGGAGCAATACAGCGATAAAAATGTTCTGGCAGCGATTGCTTATGCTGAAGAAAAGTTAAAAATCGAATATGATGAAACACAAAAAGAGGCAATCAAAAATGCCTTGACACACCCGATTTCTGTTTTGACTGGCGGTCCAGGAACGGGGAAAACAACAATCATTAACGGGATTTTACTAGCACTAAGACAATTGGCAAAGATTCCAGCTTCCGCCCTGTATAGTAGTGACCCGCCGTTTTTGCTGGCTGCTCCGACTGGTCGTGCCGCTAAAAGAATGGAGGAAATTACAGGGATTACAGCCAAAACAATTCACCGTTTGCTGGGCCTAGGAATTGGTGAAAATCACAGTGAGGATTTAAACGAACTAAACGGTGAAATTTTAATAATTGATGAAATGTCAATGGTTGATATGTTCCTGTTTAAGGAACTGCTTTCGTGTATAAGTCAAACTCGGCACATTGTTTTTGTCGGTGATAAGGATCAGCTGCCATCCGTGGGTGCAGGTAATGTTTTTAGCGATTTGATTAAGTCCCAGGCCTTTCCGACCACTGTTCTCAAGCGAATCCATCGGCAGGGAAATGACTCAACAATTATTACCTTGGCCCATGACATTAACGAGGGCAAGAATCAGGATAATCTGTTCAAGAAAACTCAAAATTATTCTTTTATCAAGTGTCAACCGAACTTAGTCAGTGAAGCCGTCAGCCAGATTGTTGAAATGGCCTTGAAACGCGGTTTTAATGAAGATGATATTCAGGTTCTTGGCGCGATGTATCACGGTGACGGCGGCGTAACTAATCTGAATAATGTAATTCAGAATATTATGAATCCGGCTAAACAAGACGGTAAGGTGCTTGAAGTTCACAATGAAACTTTTCGCATTGGTGACCGGATTTTACAGTTACAAAACAATCCTGAAAAAGATATCTATAATGGACAAATTGGCAAAATTGTCAGTATTGATGAGAAAAATTCTAAGAAGTGTATGGTGGCTAATTTCGATGAACGGGAGATTAATTTTAGTAAAAAAGACCTGCTGGATGTAACCCGAGCTTATGCAATCACCATTCATAAGTCTCAGGGTTCGGAATTTCCGCTGGTAATCTTGAATTTAACGATGCAGAATTATGTGATGCTTAAGCGTAATCTGCTCTATACTGCGGTCACGAGGGCAGAGAAAAATCTGGTTTTGGTAGGTGATCCCCGGGCTTATGTTATTGCGCTTAACACACCAGGCAATGACCGGAAAACGGGTCTAACAGATAAATTGCGCAAACAGTTAGGTTTGGCAGAGCAAGAAGCAAAAGAAAAGACCGCTGATGAGTCTGAGGTTTCTGTGGCTGCTGAATCGACTGATGCAGAAGAAACAAAATCTTTACCGCAAGATTATATTTTGACACCTGAGCTAATTTATTCGGGTGAAATTGACCCAATGATTGGGATGCAGGGAATTAAATTAGCTGCAAGATAATGGAGTAATGATGACGGAAAAAATTAACAGTGAGATTAAATTTATCAAGCAGGGAATCGGCTCTTGGATCAGCGAACATACAGAAGTTACTGCGGTTAGCGCTGATACGGTTGAAGTTGCCACAACAGAAATTGATGCTTACGGCGATACGATTTATTGTTTTGTTAAAAAATGCAGGAATAAATTCCAAATAAGTGATGAGGGGCGGATATTATTTAAACTTGATCCGGGCCAACTTGACACGGAACTTTACCAAACGGCCGAGGAAATTGCTCTGGGAGTCGGCTTTGACTTTGCTGAAGATGATTGTTCAATTTCTGTTGTGACGACAAGAGAAAATCTGGTGCAGGCAATTGTCAAACTGGCGCAACTGCAACTAGCAATTTCATATTTAGGATAGATATTAAAAAGCGAAAGCCCAAGGAAATTTATATTTCTTTGGGTTTTAAAATTCAGTAGAAAAAGGATTGATTATCGTATAGTTTATTGTTAACATGTAAAAATAAAATTTACGAGAAGGTGAATGAAGTGAAACATAAAAATATTGCTAAACGGATTGGACTTACTTTTTTACTATTTACTGCAGTTTTTACGTTTTTCCGTTCATCGATGTCTGGTATTTTTTCTTTGTTTTATGCAAATAACGGCATTCCAGATGCGCAAATCAGCTCAATTAAATCATTTCAGAGTATTGGTTTACTTTTAAGATTATTACCGGCAGGCTATCTGGCAGATCGGGTTGGCCGGTTAAAGGTTCTTAATTTTTCGGCTTTAACGATGGCCAGCAGTTTTTTACTATTGATTTTTCTAAAAGGCTTTGTTTTTTATGCAGTTGCTGAACTAATTTACGACATCGGGCTCGCGTTAAATTCAGGGACGCTTCTTGCCTACATTACAGATTTGCAAGAAAAAAACAAGATCGTACCCAGCAGCAAGTTGATGGGGATGCAGGTAACCGTCTTGAACATTGCGACCTTGCTTGGCGGCAATATTGGTACCTGTCTCTTTAGCATTAATATGAAAGCACCGATTTGGTTTGCCATGATTGGCTTAATTCTGTATCCAACTTTTGTGATTATTTTTATTAAAACGATGAATTTTTCTGATAACAGGGCCCAAAAGAAAACAGATTTTGAAGCAACTTCGCTTTTTAATTTACTGACGCATTTTCTAAAAAAGAAAAGTTTCTGGATTTTGCTCTTAATCAACATCGGTTACAATTGTGGCACCATCTTTGTCCTTTACTACTGGTCGATAATTTATGTTAAAAATTTGCATTTTAATCTATCACTAGTTTATACATTATTCATGTGCGCGATAAATCATTAATGTTGTCAGTGATTTCTTTTATCACAGAGATTATGGTTAGCATTGCACTTTTTATCAATGATTTTATCATGGCTGCGGCTAAGAGCATGACAATTATGTTTTACGTTTCGGCCATTTACTTTGTAATTGTTTTGTTCGCTGTTCCGTTACTAAAAGATAAAAAATAAGGTTCCAAATTTATGATAAGCTAATTTGGAGCCTTATTTTTTATTTAAATAGATTGAATTGTTTAATGTTAAACTCAACTGTAAAATTATCAAGTTGAACATCTTCACCATCAATTTGCACAAACTCTTTTTTATCAGTTGCAACAGTAATTTTTTCGGCTTCAATGTAATGAAATTGGGGATCATAAATATGCGAACCGTCCTTCAATAAGTTGAATAACAGTTTTAGCAGCTTGGGAATAGAAAATTTTTCAATAATAATGGTATCTAATTGATGACTGGTGACATTGGCACGAGGAAAAAGCGGAATGCCGCCGCCCAAATAGGGGTGGTTAGTTGTCGTGACTAAAAAAGCGTCATCATACTGCAAAATTTTTGATTCTGCTTGAGCTGTAACTTTAAACGTATCCTGTCTTCTTAATGACTGTAAAATTTTTGAAGCATAAATCAACTTACCCATACTTAATTTATTTAATATTTTCTTAAGTACAGATTTGTTGCTGTAATGAATAACACAAGCATCAAAACCAGTACCGAAACTGTTAGCAAAATAGTAATTACTGTCAGGATGACTAATTAACTTTGCACAGCCGCAATCAATTGACACAGGGTACAAATGATGCTGTAAATTTTTGAGAAGTACTTCTGGATCAGTAGTTAATTTTGCAGCGCGGCCAAAATCATTACCGGTACCGGCGGGCAAATAGGCAAACGGTGTTGCTGGATTTTGCGAACGCTTAATGCCGTTTAAAACTTCATTTAAGGAGCCATCACCACCAATTAATAGCAGAATCTCATTCTTGTTATGGTGCTGGTCACCGTACTCCCGTGCTAACGTAATTAGGGCACCGGCATAATTGCTGTTTTGAAAATCGAAGAGGTACTTATGCTTGGTTAATAGTCTGGTAACTTGGTTAAAGACCTTTTGGGCGTGGCCGTTACCTGCAATTTTATTTACCAAGATATGAAAGGTAAGCTCAGTTTTATTCATAATCACAAAAATAGACTAGCTTGCTTAAGCTTTAAGCAGCTAATCAATATCCTAGTCTAATAATCAAATCTATTTTTTTTCAATCAACATTGGTAAAATCATCGGCCGGCGTTCAGTCTTGGAATATAAAAAGTCTGAAAGGTTGTCGACAATTGCCTTGCGAATTTCGTTGCCCTTCGGCTGACTACTTTTAGCCATTTCATTTTTTAGAATATGATAAACATTCTTTTGCGCCTGACTGATCAAGTCGGTTGATTCGCGCATGTAAACAAAGCCGCGGCTGAGAATATCTGGTCCCGCCAAGACCCGTTTATGCTTGTAGTCAACAGTTGCAACTGCAACTACTAAACCTTCCTCTGACAAAATCTGCCGGTCATGGACGACAACATTACCTACGTCGGCTGTGCCCGAGGTATCGACATAAACGTCACCTGCAGGAACGTGACCGGCAATTCTTGATCCTTCGGGTCCAAAGCAGAGAACCTCACCATTTTCCAAAACAAAGGTGTGATCGGCTGGAACACCAGCGGCCTGGGCCAATTCGGTATGAATCACCTGCATCCGGTATTCGCCGTGAACAGGAATCATGTACTTAGGCTTGGTTAAGCGCACCATCATTTTCAATTCTTCTTGACCGCCATGCCCAGAAGTGTGGACGTTGTTAACACGGCCGTGAACCACATTAGCGCCGCCTTCCATCAATTTATTGATTAGGTGGTTAACACTCAATGTATTGCCTGGAATCGGGTTAGACGAGAAGATGACCGTGTCATTTGGCTGCAAGCTAATCTGCCTGTGGGTGCCGTTAGCAATCCGCGAAAGGGCGGCCAGCGGTTCTCCCTGAGAGCCGGTACAAAGAATCATCACTTTTTCCGGTGGGGTGTGGTTGATTTCATTGGCATCAACAATTAAGCCTTCAGGAACGGTTAAATATCCCAGATCAATTCCATTTTGGACGCCATTTTCCATACTTCGTCCAAAAATAGCCACTTTGCGCCCCGTATCGATCGCTGCCTGAATGGCCGTGGATACCCGGTAAAGATTGGAAGCAAAGGTCGCAAAAATTATCCGTCCGTCAATCCCCGTTATGATGTCATGAAGAGACTTGGCAACAAAGCGTTCCGACTTAGTAAACTGGCTGACTTCCGCGTTGGTCGAATCGGAAAGTAGGGCGAGCACACCTTCCTTGCCAACTTGAGCCATCCTTTGAAAATCAGGTGCTGGTTGGTTCATGACAGGAGTCAGGTCAAACTTGAAATCTCCTGTGAAAACAACAGCACCAAGCGGTGTATGGACCTCAATTCCTAAGGTGTCAGGAATTGAGTGTGTAGTTCTGAAGAAGCTGACGGACAATTTTTTGAATTTTAAGACAGTGTCTTCGTGTTCTTCATGCAGTTCTGTCGTTTTTAAAATGCCGTGTTCGTCTAGTTTTCCCTTGATTAAGGCCAAGGCAAATGGTGTCGCGTAAACTGGAATTTCTGGGATTTTTTCTAGTAGGAAAGGAATCCCGCCAATATGGTCCTCATGACCGTGGCTAATCACCAGCGCCTTGATTTTTTTACGGTTTTTAACTAAATATGAATAATCGGAAATAACGTAGTTGATGCCAAGAAGGTCGTCTTCTGGAAACTTGATCCCGCAATCCATGATAACAATTTCGTCCTGATACTGGACACAATACATATTTTTGCCGATTTCGTGCAACCCCCCGATTGCAAAAACGGCAACTTCGTTATTTTTAATGTGCACGCTTAATTACTTCTTATCACTAAACGACGTTAATTTAAAATCAGCGTGGTCTTTTTCATATTGTAAAGAATTACCAGTTAACTCTTGAATGAGTTCAATGTTGTAGGGGGTATTATTTTCAACCAAAGTTCTGGCAGCAACGGTATTGTCGGCTTCAATGAAAAGCGTCTTTGTTGTTTCCCTTCGCGGGTTGACAACTTTGTCTTTTTGATACAAAACTTTATAAATCATCTTTGTATTCTCCTTGTTTATGTATTAAAATGCTCAAAATTGTGAGTTAAAAAACTCAACAGTTACTAAAATTTTAGCATAATTGTGAATTCAAGTATAGAAGCAAGTTTTCCTGCTTTAAAAATTTTTTCTTCAGTACTGATTAATGTGATAGAAAAAGCCGTTAGAAATCATCTAACAGCCAATTAACTTTTTGCTTTTGTTATTAATTATGAAATAACGACTGTGTCGCTTGCCAGTTTGAACGGCTCATTTTGGTTAATGCGGTCATAAAAGAGGTGGCCCCGCAAGTGCTCAATTTCATGTGACGCAACAATTGCCGGGTAATCCTTTAACTTAATTGTTTTTTCCTCACCAGCAACAGTGTAGTAGTGAATCGTTAACTTGTCCGGACGCGGGACGTAACCGTCAATCACTTTGTCAACACTCAAGCAGCCTTCTCCTTCGCTCAGGCATGCTTGTCTAACAGATTCTGACAGAATTTCCGGATTAACAAAAACCTCTTTGAAAATTATTTCGTTTTGGTCATTTGGTACCAAAAGCGCAGCCATTTGCACACTTTCACCGACCTGTGGTGCAGCCAGACCAACACCAGCCCGTAATTGATGCTTTTTAGCAATTTCTGGATCCTGTGAGTTAATTAGGTATTCCATCATATCAGCGGCTAATTTTTGATAATGATCGTTTAGCGGAAAAGTTAGCGGCTTAGCGACTTGGCGCAGTACCGGGTTACCATCACGGGTGATGTCTTTCATTAAAATCAATTTAAAATCACTCCTTAATAAATTTCGTCCTTACCTATTTTTACATAAATTGAACTAAATTGCTTGCATTTTTAAGTTTAGCACAAATTATCATTTTTGCTTTAGCATTAAACCATTGACCTGAATGCTGTTAGGTGATAAAATCAACAATCGTAACTATACAAATAATGAACACTTCGATCAGCGCTTTGAGCGCAGCCGAAACTGTGACAGCGTCACAGTTTTTTTATTGAGGAGTCGGGAGGAATACTTTTGTCAGAAAAAAGAAGAGAAGATATAAGAAATATTGCGATTATTGCGCACGTTGACCATGGTAAAACGACACTGGTTAACCAATTATTGAAGCAATCTGACACCCTGCCTGAGCATATGGCTTTGGAAGATCGTGCGATGGATTCAAATGATATTGAGCGTGAACGCGGGATAACGATTTTATCAAAGAATACAGCTGTTAAGTACGGTGACACAACCATCAACATTCTTGATACCCCTGGACATGCCGATTTTGGTGGTGAAGTTGAACGGATCATGCACATGGTTGACGGGGCGCTTTTGCTCGTTGATGCCTATGAAGGGACAATGCCGCAGACGCGTTTTGTTCTTAAGAAGGCCTTGGAAGCCGGCGTCAAACCGATCGTTGTCATTAATAAGATTGATCGTCCGGGTGCCCGTCCGAAGAAAGTTTTGGACGAAGTGCTTGAACTCTTTATCGAATTAGGAGCAAATGACGAGCAGCTTGATTTCCCTGTTGTTTATGCTTCAGCCTTAAACGGAACCTCTTCATACGATCCAGATCCTGCAAAGCAGGAAGAAACGATGAACCCGATTTTTGACACAATTATCAAGAGTATTCCGGCACCGCTTGATAATGTCGATGAACCGCTGCAGTTCCAAATTACCATGCTGGATTGGGACGATTATGTTGGCCGAATCGGTGTTGGTCGAATTTATCGCGGTCAGGTTAAGGTTGGCGACAACATCACTGTGATGAAGCGTGATGGCTCAACGCAAAACTTCCGGGTTACTAAGCTTTTTGGTTTCTTTGGCCTCAAGCGTAACGAAATTAAAGAAGCTAAGGCCGGTGATATTATTGCGATCAGCGGCATTAACGATATTTTTGTTGGGGAAACGATTGCTTCTGCCGAACATCCCGAAGCTTTACCGCTTTTGAAGATTGATCCGCCGACACTGCAGATGGATTTTGTTGCAAATGATTCGCCGTTTGCTGGCCGTGAAGGTGACAAGGTGACCCCGAAGAAGCTGGAAGACCGTTTGATTCGGCAAACACGGACTGATGTCTCATTGAAGGTAGAGCCGACTGACCAAATTAATGCGTGGACTGTTTCCGGCCGTGGTGAGCTGCACTTATCCATTTTAGTTGAAGAGATGCGGCGTGAAGGCTTTGAGTTACAACTTTCACGGCCAAAGGTAATTTACCGTGAAGTTGACGGTAAAATGTGTGAACCATTTGAAGCCGTTCAGATTGATACACCCGACGAATATGTTGGTTCAGTGATCGACTCCATTTCCCAAAGAAAAGGTGAGATGAAGAATATGCAGTCGACCGGTAACGGTCAGACACGTTTGGACTTCTTGGTGCCATCACGGGGCCTAATTGGTTACAACAACGAATTTATGTCCCAAACCGGCGGCTACGGTATTATGAACCACAGTTTTGATTCATATAAGCCAGTTGTTAAAAACTGGGAACCAGGCCGGGTTAACGGTGCGCTGGTTTCTATCAGTCAAGGCAAGTCGACCACTTATTCGCTGCAGACGGTTGAGCAGCGCGGTTTGCTCTTCATTGGTGCCGGTGTCGAAGTTTATGAAGGGATGATTGTTGGTCAATCTTCCCGTGACCGTGATATTGCTGTTAATGTTATCAAGGGCAAGAACCTGACTAACACGCGGGCTGCCGGTAAAGATCACGCAGCCGCAATTAAAACACCAAAAACGTTGACTTTAGAAGAAGCAATTGAGTTCTTGAATGACGATGAGTACTGTGAGGTTACTCCTGAATCGATTCGGTTGCGGAAGAAGATCTTGAATACTTCGGAACGGCAAAAAGCTGACAAGCGGCGCAACAAAAATAATTAATGAATTGGCAAAAGTCGTTACTCAAAATTAGGAGCAGCGGCTTTTTTGTTTTATAATAATCCAAATACTACATTTTAAGGAGAGACGGCTTAGCGTGCGCAAAAAATTTGAGCATTTGAACTATCGTATTTTTATACCATATTTGCTGCTGGTGATTTTTGGCGTGATTATGGTTTATTCGGCTAGTTCAGATATTTTGCTGGTTAATGGCTTTAAGCCAGCTACTTACGGAATCAGGCAGGCAACTTATGCTGTGATTGCATTTGCCTTCTTTGGTGTGCCAATTTTTTGCTTACGGTTAAATTTGCTTAAAAAACGTAAATTCGTTGCCTGGTTCTTAGCCATTAGTATGCTAATGTTAGTCTATTTGATTGCTTTAAAAATACTTAAAGGTGAAAATGCGGCTGTCAACGGTGCGGTGGGTTGGATCCACTTGGGACCAATTGATGTGCAGCCACTGGAAATTGCCAAATTAGCGTTAATTATTTATTTGGCTTACATCTTAGACCGGCATGACGGACGTTTAGTCAAGGGGAAAATTAAAGATAATTTGCTTCATCCTGCGATTTTGGCAATCTGTATGATTTGCTTAGTAATGTTTGAACCTGACTTTGGTGGGGCGGCAATTTTATTCATGATCGTTTTAATTATGTTTTCAGTTTCGGGTATTCCCACTAAGATGGCGCTAGGCTGGCTAATCGTGATTATTTTAGGCATCTTTTTGGTTTCTGCCCTAGTTGTTGCATGGAATCCGAAATTTTTACAGAGTAAGTACCAATATCAGCGTTTTTTGTCGTTTTTGCATCCCTTTGAATTGGAACAGCACGGTGGCAATCAGTTGGTTAATTCCTATTATGCAATTCATAATGGCGGCTTATTTGGAGTTGGCCTGGGAAACAGCATGCAGAAGCGCGGTTATTTGCCTGAACCGTATACCGATTTTATTTTGGCCGTAGCAAGCGAAGAAGTCGGTGTAATCGGTGCATTAGTGATTGTTGGCCTGCTTTTTTACTTGATGTGGGAAATTATGGAAGTGGGCATCTATGCCAAGTCCCAATTTAATGCATTAGTTTGCTTTGGCATTGCCACGATTATCTTTATGCAGACGCTGTTTAACGTTGGTGCAGTGATTGGATTGTTACCAATTACTGGGGTTACTTTGCCCTTTATTTCTTATGGGGGCTCATCGCTAATCGTGTTAACAGCGGCGATTGGCTTGGTATTAAATATCTCGGCTAATGAACAAATTAAGAAGGAAAAGGAAGTGGAAAAGTTAGCACATGAGTATTAATCAGGATTTGGCAAGTGTCGGCATCAAGAAACGAATTGGTTTGATTGTTTATCTGAAAAAAATTAATGAGCAGCATAAGTTACGTCATTTTGGCAATGTGGTTTATTTTTCGAAAAAATTTTCTTATTGTGTTTTGTACGTAAATGAAGCGAAAGCCAAAGAAATTGCTGCTGAATTGTGCAATGCCGATTTTGTTGAACGAGTTAGTTTTTCACAGAAAGATCAGGTCGATCTTGACAGTGATTACATTGAGCAGCAGATTGCTGACTTGGCTCAAGAAGCCGAAGTTAAGTTGGAACAAGAAGAGGATCAGGATCAATTACAATGAGAATTATTTCCGGTAAGTATGCTAAGCGTAATTTGTTTACGTTGAACAGCATGCGCACACGACCAACCAGTGATAAAGTTAAAGAATCTGTTTTTAATTCCTTAGGACAATTCTTTTCTGGAGGGCAGGTGCTTGATCTTTATAGCGGCAGCGGTGCGCTGGGGATTGAGGCCGTTTCCCGCGGCTTTGACCATGCCGTGCTTGTTGACATTAACCATGCGGCAATTGAAGTTATCCGAAAAAATGTCGCCTTGACTAAGGAAGAAGCGCGTTTTTCTATTTATAAAATGTCCAGCAATGCGGCGCTTAATTTATTTGCACAGAAAGAGATAAAATTTGATCTTGTATTTTTAGATCCGCCGTATGCCAAGCAAAAAATAGCGGCGGACATGATAAAAATGAATAAATTGCAGATTTTAAATGGGATCGCAACGATTGTGGCCGAAACGGATGAGCAAACAGAGTTAGGTGCAATTGCTGGTTTTACTTTAACTAAGGAGCATCATCTGGGCAAAACAATGGTGCGATTTTATCGAAAGGACAAGTAAATGACGAGTGCACTTTTTCCAGGCAGCTTTGACCCAATCACGAATGGTCACGTTGATGTTGCGCTGCAGGCAGCTGCGGTTTTTGATAAGGTCTTTGTTGTTATAATGACTAATACGGCCAAAAATTATCTGTTTACGGCTGATGAACGGGCAGTGTTTGCGCGGGATGCTTTAAAAAATAATCCTAAAATTGAAGTTTTGCTGCGGCCTGATTCCTTAACTGTTGATGTTGCAAAGAAATTGGGCGCCAGCGTGATTATTCGCGGTGTTCGCAATAGTGCAGATTTTCTGTATGAGCAGCAGATTGCTAATACAAATACGCAAATTGCTCCAAATCTGCACACGGCCTTATTTTTTACTAAGCCGGAAAATAGTTTTGTGGCTTCTAGTATTATCAAGGAAATAGCACAATTTGGTGGAAGTATTAGTACCTTTATGCCCGAAATGGCAGCAGCAGCTTTAAAATTAAAGTTTGGACAAAATAATGAAAAAAAGAAAAAATAGCTTAAAAAAATGGCTAGTTGGGCTAATTGTCATTGTAATTTTAGCGGTTGCTGCTTGTTGGCCGACAAATTATTATGTGGAAACGCCGGGACAGGCGTTGCCCGTTGGTCAGTTTATTAAGTCCAAGAAAAAAAGTCCCAATAATTTTTACCTGGTGACTGTTGCAGAATCGTCGCAGCCGGTCCCTGTTTTATGGTATCTATGGTCTTATACCAATAAATTTGCGCAGCGGATTCCGAAATCAGAATTGCTTGCAGGGCAAAGCAGCAGTCAGTATCAGGAATTGCAAACCTGGTACATGGAAACCAGTCAGCAAAACGCGGTGTACTATGCTGCTAAAAAAGCGGGGCTTAAGCCCAAACTGAAATATTATGGTGTTTATGTGATGCAGGTGCAAAAGCATTCCAGCTTCAAAAATAGGCTGCAGGTCGGCGACACGGTTTTGGGTGCTAACGGTCATCTTTTTCATTCGACTAAGGAAATGATGACATATTTGCAAAAGCAAAAAATTGGCGCCAAAGTTACGATCTCGGTCCTACGTGACAATAAAGAAAAACATTTTACTGGGAAAATTGTTCGTGTTGAAGGAACTAATAAGTCGGGCATTGGGATTGGTTTAGTTGAACGGGTTAAGGTGGTTACCAAGCCCAAATTGATAATTAATGCTGGTGAGATTGGCGGCCCGTCAGCTGGTTTAATGTTTACTTTAACGAGTTATGAAACTTTTACGGGTAAAAACTTGACTAACAGGCATAAGGTGGCCGGCACTGGTACGATTGATGCCAGTGGCAAGGTAGGAATAATTGGCGGTGTCGATAAAAAGGTCGTCGCTGCGGATAAGGCCGGTGCCGAGGTCTTTTTTGCTCCGACTGATACAACGGGCGTGAAAAAGCAGCAATCAAATTATGCAGTAGCGGAAAAAACAGCTAAACAGATTCACACAAAAATGAAAATTGTTCCCGTAAGAACATTTGAAGATGCCTTAAAATATTTGCAGATACATTATTAAAAAATCTAAAGTTCGGAAATTTTTCCGGACTTTTTTCGTACTTAATAATGAGGTGAGTATGATGGATTTTACAAAAATCAAAGATTTTTTATTGGAAAAGAAAAATTATTTAATTATTATCGCAATCGTGGTTGGGCTTTTTTGGTGGTCAAAACAGGGTAGCAGTAATCGGCAAGTTGATACTGCTAAAGTAACTACGGAGGATTCGGCACTGGTAACCGCTAAAAAGAAGGAGGACATTCCTAATAAACCGGCTGCTTCCCGCACAGTTACTTGTGATATCTCCGGTGCGGTTAAGCATCAGGGTGTTTACACGCTTAAAAATGGTGCCCGTTTAGATGAATTAATTGCCGCAGCCGGGGGAACGCGGAAAAATGTCCAACTGAAGGCAATTAACCGGGCACTAATTCTTAAAGATCAGGATAAAATTCATATTCCGTATAAGGGTGAAAAAGTTACTCCTGCTGCCACTGTGGGTACTTCTGGTACAGCGGGATCGGCAAGTACAGATGCTTCTAACACAAACTCGGGTGAAAAAATAAATCTGAATACAGCATCGGCAGCGGATTTACAAAAATTAAATGGGATTGGCGAGAAAAAAGCGGAAAAAATAATTGAATACCGGGAAAAGAATGGTCAATTTAAAAAAATTGAAGATTTAAAGCAGGTTTCGGGAATTGGAGATAAAACCTTTGCAACGCTTAAAGACCACCTGGAAGTCTGATTGCACAAGTCCTGGCCTCTTTGCCTTGATAGCTTTTCTATTAGCTGCACTAAGCTGTTTGCTTTTTCAGAGTTCTACTTTATGGCAAAAACTTCTTTGTCTATCTTTTGGTGGTTATGTCTTATTTTTACTAGCTAAAAAATATTCAAGATTAATTTGGATGCTTTCAGGGATACTTATTGTGTTTGTCATTGCAGCAGGTTTTCAGGCTAAACCGCAGAGAGTGGTCTTAACGGCAGATACTGTGATCAAAGTGTATCCCGATGAAGTTAAATGTTCTGATGATTGGCTGTCAGGAACTGGCTATGTCGGTAAAAGAAAAATCCTGTTTTCAGCGACTGTAACGCCGCAAGAACGAAAAACGGTCAGGAGCGGCAAGATCTTATTTTTAAAAGATTTATCTGGTGAAATTGACCCAATTGAACCGGCCACTAATTATGGTCAATTTGATTACCAAAAATTTTATGCAGGAAAAAATATTTTTCAAAAGATTAAATTAAAAAGTTTTCGACTCGTTGCTGCAGATTCTACTGACCTGTTTGCAATTTTGCATAAGTTTCGCTTTAATTTGCAAATGTATTTTAAAAGGATGCCGCGAATATTAGGCTTTTTTGCAAGTGAATTACTCCTTGCTGAGAATCCAGAATCAGAAAATCAGGCCATTCTGGATAATTATCGCAACTTGGGCGTGATTCACCTTTTAAGTATTTCCGGACTGCATGTGGGAATCTATACTTTAGTTTTGGGAATATTTTGCTCGTGGTTGAAATTTACCGAGGAGGGTACATTTGCGCTTAATTGTCTACTTTTACTGTTGGGCATCTTTTTAAGTGGTGGACAAGCCGGCTTCATCCGCGCGAGTCTAGCTTATTTTTTAGGAAAAATATTTAAATTTAAAAATATACGACTGACCAATTTTGATTTGTTAGGATTAACCTTAATCATTCATTTGTTATTTGTCCCGCGGTTACTGCTGGGAGTGGGGGCAGTTTTAAGCTATGTATTAGCCTTAGGATTACAGTTGACTAGCAAAATGTCCTCTTTTAAGCAGTCGGTTGCGCTCAATTTTTTGTTGACGCCATTGCTGCTATTTTACTTTTTTCAGTTTAACTTTTTAACGGTGCTGTTTAACCTGCTAGTGGTCCCGTATTTTAACTGGGTAGTCATGCCCGTAACTTTTATTAATTTGCTTTTGTTTCCTGTTTATCCGGCTCTTTCGCGTTTGCTAGAGCTTGTTTTAGAAAATGGCGAACAGGTAATTGCCAAAGTTTCTGCAACGAAATTGGGTTTATTTACTTTTGGCAAAATCAATTGGTGGCAGTGCCTAGGTATTTTAGTTTTGACAATAATTTACCTCAGTCTTTTAAATGAAGGAAATGAAAATAAAAGATTAAGGTTAAAGCTTTGCAGTAGTCTTCTTTTGAGCTATACTTTATGTTTTTGCCTAATCCATTTTCCTTTAACTGGACAGGTAACTCTGATCGATGTGGGGCAGGGCGATAGTATTTTGATCACAACCCCTTTTCCTAGGAAAACATATATGATTGATACAGGTGGAAAATTGAATTTTTCGGGGAAAAGGATAAAACCGCAGATTGAAAAAATTACCATTCCATTTTTAAAAGCGCAGGGGATCAGTACGATTGACGGACTGTTTGTGACGCATCAAGACGCCGATCACGTTGGCGATCTGGGACCACTACTTGAACAGGTTAATGTTCGCAATTTGTATACTGCTAAAGGGTTAATAGCTAATCCGTCTTTTCAAAAAAGAATTGCGGGAAAAATGGCACAAACCAGATTGACCGAACTTTTAGCAGGAATGCAGGTAAAAGAAAGCAAAATCACTTTTGCAATTGTTTACCCGTTTAAAGCTGGCGAGGGAAAAAATGAAGATTCTTTGTCGTTGTTATTTCGTTTGGCAAACAAAACCTGGCTGTTTACCGGTGACCTGGGACAGGAGGGAGAAAAAGAAATAACAGCTAATTTTGCATTGCAGGTCAATTATTTTAAATTGGGTCATCACGGCAGTAAAACTTCTTCAAATCCGGAATTTTTGAGGACATTGCAGCCCGAAAAAGTATTTATTTCGGCGGGACGGAACAATCGCTTTGGGCACCCACATCCTGAAACGTTACAAACTTTAAGGACGTTAGGAATTCCGTGGGTTTCGACCCAGGACTGTGGTATGATTAGCTGGATATATGGCGGCTTTAACCGGCCCCAATTTAACTATTTTTTACCGGTGAAGAATAAATGACATTACTTTCTTTATTTAAGAATACAGATAACAACAACCCACATACATTACTTTGGGGACCAGATGCCTTTCTCAATGATTATTTGACACGCTCTTATTCCCGTGAACAGCAGTTTGCGGGTTACGAAAGGGTGATCGTTGATTGCGAGGCCGATGGTTTAGATGATTTGCTTGCAGATTTGACGGAATCTAGTTTGTTTAGCCAGCAAAAATTAATTACGATTAAAAATCCGTTTTTTTTGACGGCCAAGGTACCTAAAAAATTTCAGCGCCAATTAACACAATTAGAGAATGTCCTTAGTCACATTAACGAGTTGGACAATGTAGTGGTTATCTCTGCTTCCTATGAAAAAATTGACCGAAGAAAGAAATTAACCAAAACGGTTTTGAAAAATTTTAATGTTGTTGAAACCCAGATTAAGCCGTATGAAGTGGGGGCAATTACCAAAGTGCTAATTAATGCTGAAGGATTTGCGATTAGTCAGTCTGCTTTGCAGCTGCTGGTTGAGCGCAGTGATCAGGTGATGGATACCGTTTTAAGTAACTACAGCAAGTTAAAAATGGCTGCCGAGGATAAGAAAATCACTAAAGATTTGGTAGAGAAAAACGTTGATCTGTCACTTGCGCAAAATATTTTTGCAATTTTAGAAGCGGCCTTAAGAAATAATTATCACGAAGCAATTACTCGGCTAACTAACCAGCTGCATCAAGGAAGTAATCCAGTTCAGCTGCTTGCCGTTTTTGAAAATCAAATCGAACTGATTTTGGTGGTAAAGATTTTAGCTAAACGCGGCCGCAGTGAAGCACAGATCAGCAAGGAACTAGCTATTCATCCATACCGGGTCAAATTAGCTCTGAGAAGCCGGCTGCAAGTTGCGAAATTGACCCAGCTGCTTGAAACAGCAATTAAGCTGGATTTTAATTATAAGAATGGCCAGTGTCAGTCGGATGACTTTTTGAAGATGTTTATTTTAAATGTTTAAATGCATAAAAAATAGTCAAGAATGTTGGATCCTTGACTATTTAAATTCGTTAAAATTTATTTAGCTAATTTAGCCAAACGACTCTTATCGCGGTTAGCCTTGTTCTTATGAATTAAGCCTTTTGAAGCAGCTTTGTCCAAAGCACGGGCAGCAGCAACATGTAATTCGGAGGCGTTTTCGGCACCAGCTGCTTGAGCAGTCTTGAACTTCTTAACGGCAGTCCGTAAATTGTTCAACTGAGCAGCATTACGCTTTCTGGCAGCATCTTGAGTTTTCACACGTTTAATCGCTGATTTAATTTGTGGCATAGAATTCACCTCCATAATCAATAATTCACTTATCTGATTATACTTAAGAATGGACGGGGATGCAAGGAAATTTATGCTTGCTTTTTTTTAAAACTATCTGTATCATATCTATGTGTTATGAACCATTAACGCTGTTTGTGCGCTCACACCTGACGGCAGACGTTGTTAATGGCAATTATTGATTGAAAGGTGAATATTATGGCTATTTCAAAAACTGAAAAGAATGAAATTATTGCAAAGTATGCAACTCATGAAGGCGATACTGGCTCAACTGAGGTTCAAGTTGCTCTGCTTACAGCAGACATCAACAATTTGACTGACCACATGAAGTCTCATTCACACGACCACCATTCATATGTTGGTTTGCTGAAGAAGATTGGTCACCGTCGTAACTTGCTTCGTTACTTGCAAAACAGTGATGTTAACCGTTACCGTGAACTAATTAAGAGTTTGGGTTTACGTCGTTAATTCAAAATAACAATATCAGGGTCAGTTCGTTTGAACTGGCCTTTTTGTTTTTGTCATAATAATTTTCTATGCTAGAATTAACTAAGGTACTTTTACGTTTTGATCAATAAGATCCATAAATCAATCAATGAGATTAAATATAGAAAAGGAAAAAATATGACTGAACAAGTTAAGATAATGATTTTAAGCGGTGTGCGTGAACAAGGTAAGGACATGTTTGCCGTTCAAGTTAATGATGAAATTTTTGTGCTTGATGCGGGCTTAAAGTATCCTGATAGCTCTTTATTTGGAATAGATGTGGTTATTCCAGACCTTGATTTCTTTGAACAATATGGGGATCGGGTAGTGGGTATTTTCCTAACTCACGGACACGCTGATTCAATTGGCGCTTTGCCATATATTTTGCGTAAATATGATATTCCTGTTTTTGGTTCTGATTTAACGATTGAGTTAGCCAAGATTAACGTTAAGCGGGACAATAAGCGGGTGAAAAACAGCAATTTCCATGTAATTGATGAAAATACCGAAATTGACTTTAAAAATGCCAACATTTCGTTTTTCCACACAACCCATTCGATTCCAGGATCCTTGGGAATCGATGTCCATACACCAGCTGGTGAAGTTGTTTATACCGGTGACTTTAAATTTGATCCTTCGGCTACGGCAAATTACCGTACGAACATGGATCGGTTGGCAGAAATTGAACAAAAGGGTGTACTTGCCTTGTTAAGCGACTCTTCAAATGCCGAGGCCTTTTTCCCCAGTGCATCTGAACAAGACATTGGTAAATATGTGACCAATGTCTTTCGCAATACTGCAGGGCGAATTATTGTTGCAGCTAAGGCATCCAACCTGAATCGGGTTCAGGAAGTATTAAACGCAGCCCATGCTACAGGACGCAAAGTTTTGCTCACAGGACGGGATGCCGGTAAAATTGTTCGGACGTCAATGAAATTGGGTTATTTAAAGGTTCCTAATGGCTTATTAATGCGGGTAAAGGACCTGAAGACCATTCCTGATGAAAAAACAGTCATCTTGGAAACCGGCCAGATGGGTGAGCCGCTGGATTCACTACAAAAAATGGCAAAGAAGCGTCACAGCATGATTACCATTCACAAGGGGGACCTTGTTTTTATTGCGACAACTCCGTCGCATGCGGTTGAAACAATGGTCGCTGAAACCAGTGACTTGGTTTATCGTGCCGGCGGAACTGTCATCCAGTTAGGCCGGGATAAGCATACAAGTGGTCACGCAACGGGCCGCGACCTGCAGATTTTGATTAATATGCTTAAGCCCAAGTTTTTGATTCCAGTAATTGGGGAATACCGCTTACTGGAAGTCCACAAGGATCTGGCAATTAAGGCGGGCATTGATAAAGATAATGTTTTTATCACGAAAAATGGTGACTGTCTCAATTATGACTTTAAGCAGGAACGCTTATATCTGACTGATCCGGTTCCAGGCGAAGATACGATGATTGATGGCTCTGGTATCGGTGATGTCGGTAATATCGTTTTGCGCGATCGTGAAGTGCTTTCTGATGACGGAATTTTTATTGCTGTTGCCACAATTGACCGCCGTAAAAAACAGATTGTTTCGCAGCCGCAGGTTACAAGCCGTGGGTTTGTTTACATCAAGGCTAACCACAAATTAATGCACGATGCTGTCGAGCTGATCAAAGAAACGATCAATAATAATTTTACTAACAAAAAATTTGATTGGACTGAGCTTAAGCAAGATGTCAGAAATGACCTGGAAAAATTCTTGTATAAGCAAACTAATCGGCGCCCAGTAGTTTTGCCGGTAATAATGGAAGTAAACCAAAATCGGCACCGTGCAATGCAGAAACGCGATAGTCAAGTTCCCGCTACTTATAAGAGCGGTGGCAACCAAATTGCCCGGACTGGTTCTGCCCAGCAGTTGTTTGCCAACAAGAAAGATTAAAGATGGCGTCGTTAAGTCAAACAAACTTAGGTAAACTCGCGGCTGAAGCTGAGACTAAAGGCAACGTCTCTTTAGCAATTCAGTACCTGGAAGAAGCGCTGCGGACAGACCGGGATGCAGAAATAATCTGCAAACTAGGCCGCTTGTATTTAAAGAATAAACAAGCAAATCAAGCTTACGCTTTAATTAAGGAAGAACCGGATTTGTTTTCGGATCAGCGTATTTTTGCATTATATTGCGCTACTTTGCAGGCGAATCATTTTATGATTGAAGCACTGCAGCTGGAACACTTGCGCGGGAAGAAGCTTCCTGTAATTGTTAAAGCGGTAGATTTGAAGGAGCAGCAAAGACTGATGCGGCAATTTAGGCAGCTAAAACAAGTTAATCAGAGAGATTATCAAAGTTTGCTTAAATTAGATTTGCCTAATTTTAAAAGTTTTGCGCAAAGCCTGCTGTTTGATCCCAGCCAAAATTTTGCAGTGCGCCTTTCACTATGCGAGGATTTAATTAAACTTGGAATCAAGGATAAAATTCATGTTTGGGTAATCGGCAAAGAGGGGAGCTTTATTCCGGCTCAAACCCAACTGCTGGAAAAGAACACGATTTATCGAGAAGTCGTTGCTGCAATTGGCAGTAAATACTACCACCAGCCCAGTCAGCTTCCGCTTGCTTTGAGTGAAGCTAATCTTTTATTGGGCAGCTTGTTTCCGCAATTATCAAGATACGTTGATGATCCGGATAGTTTTGCCAGTGACTTAGCTTCTTTCATTGAAACGCATCAGGGGCGGGGACACCAAAAATTATTTGAGCAGGTTTATGAAAATTTGTCGCAATAATTTAAAGAAGAAGCTTTACATTTTTTTGGTATTTAGTATAATTAGCAAAGGACGTTTTCATTTGGCATGGCGCTATGCATTAAAATACTAGGCATTTGCCGGTGAAAGTAGTACAATATTAAACAGAGAATTATCCGTTACTTATCTGAACGGACTTCTTGCAAATATACAGGAGGGTCATTTTAATGGCAGAGAAAGAACATTACGAAAGAACTAAGCCACACGTAAACATTGGTACCATTGGTCACGTTGACCATGGTAAGACCACTTTAACTGCGGCAATTACTAAAGTTTTGTCTGAAAAAGGACTGGCAAAAGCTGAAGATTATTCAGAAATTGATGCTGCTCCAGAAGAAAAAGAGCGTGGTATTACTATCAATACTGCTCACGTTGAGTACGAGACTGAAAAACGTCACTATGCTCACATGGATGCTCCGGGTCACGCCGACTATATCAAGAACATGATTACTGGTGCGGCACAAATGGATGGTGCCATCTTAGTTGTTGCTGCAACTGATGGACCAATGCCGCAAACTCGTGAGCACATCTTGCTTGCTCGTCAAGTTGGTGTTAACTACATTGTTGTTTTCTTAAACAAGACTGATCTGGTTGACGATCCAGAATTAATCGATTTGGTTGAAATGGAAGTTCGTGACTTGCTTACCGAATACGATTACCCTGGTGATGATATTCCAGTTATCCGTGGTTCAGCTTTGAAGGCTTTGCAAGGTGACAAGGAACAAGAAGAAGTTATCATGAAGTTAATGGACACGGTTGATGAATACATTCCAACTCCAAAACGTGAAACTGATAAACCATTCTTGATGCCAGTTGAAGATGTCTTCACAATTACTGGTCGTGGTACAGTTGCTTCTGGTCGTATTGACCGTGGTACTGTAAAGATCGGTGATGAAGTTGAGATCGTCGGCTTAGTTGAAAAGGTTTTGAAGTCAGTTGTTACTGGTTTGGAAATGTTCCACAAGACTTTGGACTTAGGTGAAGCCGGTGATAATGTTGGTGTATTGCTTCGTGGTATTGACCGTGATCAAGTTGTCCGTGGCCAAGTTTTAGCTGCACCTGGTTCAATTCAAACTCATCGTGAGTTCAAGGGTCAAGTTTATGTATTGAAGAAGGAAGAAGGAGGACGTCATACGCCATTCTTCTCAGATTACCGTCCTCAATTCTATTTCCACACTACTGATATTACTGGTGAAATTGAATTGCCAGAAGGTACTGAAATGGTTATGCCTGGTGATAACACTGAATTTACTGTTAAGTTGATTAAACCAGCAGCTATTGAAAAGGGTACTAAGTTCACTATTCGTGAAGGTGGTCGTACTGTTGGTGCTGGTCAGGTTACTGAAATTCTTGACTAGTTTCTGAGATACAGTTTAAAAGATGTACTTCCTGATAGAAGTACATTTTTTTTGCTTAATTTGTTTTTTGCCAAGGTTTAAGGTAAGATAACGTAGTAACATATAAAGCAAATTCAAACTTGACATTGGAGGTATTTAGTTAATGTCTGTAAAATGGGAAAAAACCGGCAAGACTGCTGGTGAACTTACTTTTGATATTTCTCAAGATGAGGTTAATTTAGGCTTAAATCAGGCCTTTAGAAGGATAAAGAAGAATTTACGCGTTCCGGGCTTCAGGAAGGGGCACGTTTCAAGAGTTATTTTTGATCAATATTATGGTGAGGAGTCACTCTATGAAGATGCATTGAATCTTGTTTTGCCAAATGCTTATTCGGCTGCGGTTAAAGAAACGGGAATTGCTGCTGTAGGTCAGCCGCAAATTCAACCGGTATCAATGGATAAGGGTAAAGACTGGACAATGAAGGCAATTGTTTCAGTTGAACCAGAAGTTAAATTGGGTGAATACAAGGGAATTGAAGTTCCTAAGCAAAGTACACGTGTTTATGCTAAAGATGTTGATGCAGAACTTGACAAGAAGCGTGAGCAAAATGCTGAACTTATTCTTAAAAAGGACAAGGCTGAAAAAGGTGATACTGTCACAATTGACTATAAGGGTACAGTTGATGGTAAGGAATTTGATGGTGGCTCAGCAGAAGACTATCAGCTTGAATTAGGATCAAAGACCTTTATTCCGGGTTTTGAGGATCAGCTGATTGGTCATAAAGCCGGTGATGAAGTTGACGTTGTAGTGACTTTTCCTGAAGATTATGGTGCAAAGGATCTAGCTGGCAAAGAAGCGCATTTTGCAACTAAACTTCATGAAGTCAAAGCAAAACAGCTTCCTAAGTTAGATGATGAATTTGCTAAGGATGTAGATGATTCAGTTGATACGCTTGATGAATTAAAGGAAAAAATCAAGAAGGACTTGAAGGAGCAACGTGAAGCAGCTGCTAAAGATGAAATTCAAGCAGCAGCTGTTGAAGGTGCAGTGAATAACGCGAAGATTGACGAGATTCCTGATGCAATGATTCAAGAAGATGTTGATACGCAAATGAACCAATACTTGGGCAACATGCAGCGTCAAGGAATTGATCCACAGACATATTACAAGTTAACCAATACCAATGAGCAACAATTGCGTGCACAAATTTCACAAGATGCCGAAGAAAGAGTTAAGACTAATTTAGTACTTGAAGCCATTGTGAAAGCCGAAAAGCTTGAAGCAACTGAAGACGAAAAAAATAAAGAAATTAAAGACTTGGCTGCAGAATACAAGATGGATGAGAAAACAGTTCGTTCTACTTTAACTGATGACATGCTGAATCATGATATCACTGTGCGTAAAGCCGTTGATCTTGTTACTGATAATGCAAAACAAGTTGCTAAAGCAAAGCTTAAAGATGAAAATAAAGACGATGAAAAGTCTGATAAATAGTCTAAACTGTACGTATTAATTAAAAGGGTGACGAATTTGTCATCCTTTTAGTCTTTATAGGCAAAAAACTAATTTTTAAAGCGGCTTTATGGTAATCTTAAATTTGTATAGAAATTAGGAGGAAAAATATGGCAACACAATTTCCAGATCAAGATGAGATTAGATGCTCTTTTTGTGGTAAAACGCAAGATCAAGTCAAGAAAATGATTGCCGGAAATGGCGCATACATTTGCAATGAGTGTGTTGATTTATCAAAAAAAATTATTGATGATGAATTACGTGCTGATTCTCTTAAACAGTCCCAAAATTTACCAAAACCGATGGAGATTAAAGAGCAGCTGGACCAATATGTGATTGGCCAGGATCGCGCAAAAAAAGTTTTGTCTGTTGCTGTTTATAATCACTATAAGCGGATCAGTCAGATGGATGTCGATTCTTCGACTGAGCTGCAAAAGTCTAATATCGCCTTAATTGGACCGACTGGTTCCGGTAAAACGTACTTAGCACAAACTTTAGCACGAATTTTGAACGTTCCGTTTGCAATTGCTGACGCAACGACACTTACCGAAGCAGGATATGTGGGCGAGGATGTAGAGAACATTTTGCTAAAATTGCTTCAGAATGCTGATTACGACATTGACAGTGCCCAGCGCGGCATTATCTATATTGACGAAATTGATAAAATTTCCAAAAAAGCAGAAAATGTTTCAATTACACGTGACGTTTCAGGCGAGGGTGTTCAGCAATCACTGCTGAAGATTCTTGAAGGTACTATTGCTTCGATTCCCCCGCAGGGCGGCCGTAAAAACCCCCAGCAAGAAATGATCAGAATGGACACATCAAACATTTTGTTTATTGTCGGTGGTGCTTTTGACGGAATTGACCAAATTGTCAAAAATCGTCTGGGTAAGAAAACAATTGGTTTTGGCGCAGAAAATGAGGCCAATAAGGTTGATGCCGATGATTGGACAAAACATCTTACGACTGGTGACCTCGTCAAGTTTGGTATGATTCCGGAATTTATTGGGCGAATTCCGATAATTGCAACTTTGGACAAGCTAAATAGTGAGGATTTGGTTAGGATTCTCGTTGAACCTAAGAATGCGCTGATAAAGCAATATAAGAAGTTGATCTCGCTTGATCATGTTGAGTTGACTTTTACCAAAGGCGCATTGAAAGCAATTGCTGATTTGGCAATTGAAAGAAATATGGGTGCTAGAGGATTAAGAACAATTATTGAAAACTCAATGATGGGTGTGATGTACCGCATCCCCAGCGAGCACAACATTGAGAAAGTTGAGATTACTAAAGAAGTAATTACTGACCAGGCACGGCCTAAGATTACCTACAGGCAAGTTGATAATTTAAAGGCAAGTGCCAATGATCATTAAGGATAGTGCGTATGCACTAAGCGCTGTTCAGGCAAAGCAGTATCCTGATGATAATTTACCTGAAATTGCTTTAGCTGGCCGGTCTAATGTTGGCAAGTCCAGCTTAATTAACTGCCTTTTAGGTCGTAAAAATTTAGCACGGACATCATCACAACCAGGCAAGACGCAAACGTTAAATTTTTATTTGGTGAACCAGAGTTTTTATCTGGTTGATGTGCCAGGTTACGGCTATGCCAAGGTTTCACGGACACAGCGGGCAAAATTTGGTGAGATGATTCAAAACTATCTGGAAACACGAGCAAACTTAACCGGGCTGATCATTCTGATTGATGCCCGCCGCGAACCGACTAAAGATGATATTGCGATGTATAAGTATGCCCAATATCTTAATTTGCCGCTTTTACTTGTTTGTACCAAAATTGATAAACTCAAGAAAAGCCAGCGTTCCGCGGTAATAACAAAACTTAAAAAAACGATCGATGTTAATCATGAAAACGTCACCGTCTTAACTTTTAGCTCAACCACTAAAGAGCATGTGCAGGAGCTCGGTGACTGGATCGAGCAGCGGCTTAGCTGATTTAATGCAAAAAAATGACTCTCAATCGTTTGATATGAAAATTCATATCGGGACAGGAGTCATTTTTGCTTATTTTTTATCTTCAGTCTTGTTTTTCTTGGCTGCTGACTTTTTCTTTTTATCTGGGACAACCGCAAATTTATCGAATAATTTTTCAAGGTTGTCCTGTTTAGTAAAAGTTAATCCCATTGGTATATTTCCTTCCTTTTAATTTAGTTTGACTGTATCTTAATTTTAACATGTTGAATGAATTACGGAAATATTTAGATTAACTTTAAATAAAAATAATTATGTAAAATTAATACGTTCTGAGGAGTAATGAATGAGAATCACCGTATATTTGACGGGCGGAATTGCGTGCTATAAGGCAGTTCAATTAGTAACAGAATTAGAAAAAAGGGGCCATCAAGTTCGCGCAGTAATGACGAAGAATGCCGAAAGGTTTGTTGCTGCAACCACTTTGGCTGCACTTACGAAATATGCGGTGCTGGACGATTTGTGGGCAAAAGAAAACAAGGCAGCCGTTCCCCATGTACATCTGGCACGCTGGACAGATTTAGCAATTATTATTCCCGCTACCGCCAATTTTATTGCAAAAATGGCGTTGGGGATTGCTGATGATGCTGCAAGTACAACACTTTTGGCAACGGCTGCTTGTAAACTGGTTGTGCCTGCAATGAATGATCAAATGTGGCAGAGTCCAGCCACACAGCGTAATCTGCTGCTTTTGCGTAAAGATGGTGTGAAAGTAATGGAGCCAGCAACCGGAATGCTTGCAGAAGGCTATTCTGCCAAAGGTAGAATGCCTGAAATTCCGGATGTTTTGACTTGGATTGACGCCGAACTTAATGATACTAAATATTTACAGGGTAAAAAAATAATTGTGACTGCTGGCGGTACCGCTGAGCCTATTGATCCCGTTCGTTTTATCGGTAACCGCTCAAGCGGTAAAATGGGGATTGCGATTGCCGAAGTAGCCGCAAATTGTGGCGCACAGGTAACTTTGATTTATGCAAATGTGACTGCTGCTTTACCTGATAATTCATCAGTCAAACTTATTCACACGGCAACCGCGCGTGAAATGCTTCAGGCGGTTGAAGAAACTTTTCCCGGTAGTGATGCTTTAATTATGGCGGCAGCAGTTGCTGACTGGCAGGCGAAAAATGTGGCTGCTAGTAAACTGAAGAAGACGCGGCAACAAGATACATTGAATTTGTCTCTTGTTAAAACGCCGGATATTTTACAGACAATGGCACACAAGAAAAAAGATGGACAAGTTGTGGTCGGCTTTGCTGCTGAAACGAATGATTTACTTGACAATGCAGAAAAGAAGTTAGCTGAAAAAGGTGCGGATTATATTGTTGCTAATGATGTTTCGCAAAATGTTTTTGGCAGCGAGCAAGATCAAGTAGTCATCATCAATAAGAAGGGGGAGCTAGATATGCTGCCGCGGATGAGCAAAAAAGAAATTGCTGCCGACTTGCTTGAAATTGTTGCCAATAGATTAGGTTGATTTTAAATAAATTTTAAACTGGTTAAAGCAAGAGATGACTCAATTTATGGTAAAATTTATCATGCATTTAGGGGAGTGATTTTTTGGCAAACGAGTTAATTGAAAATAAACTTAAACTTTTACCGGCTAAACCAGGCTGTTACTTGATGAAAGATGTTAACGGTACGGTTATCTACGTTGGCAAGTCGAAAAATCTCAAAAGTCGGGTGCGCTCTTACTTTAAAAGCAAACAGGTCGGACGCCGGGCAGAACTGGTTGAAGAAATTTGTGATTATGATATTATCACGGTTTCAACCGATAAGGAGGCCTTTTTACTTGAAGTAACGCTGATTAAAAAATATCAGCCTTATTACAACGTTCAGCTGAAGCAGGGAACCGGGTATCCTTACATTGAGATTACTAACGAGCGTGATCCGCAGACTAAGCTAACAAGCATTGTGCGCAAGGATAACGGCTATTATTTTGGTCCCTATCCAAATGTTTATGCGGCGCAGGCAACTTTGAAGTTTATTCAAAAGGTTTTTCCGTTACGGCGCTGTCATGGTAAGCAGGGGCGGCCGTGTCTTTATTATCATATGGGTCAATGCCTTGGAGCTTGCTTTAAAACTGTTCCTGAAAGTGAATATGATGCGCAAATAAAGAAGATCAAAAGCTTTTTAAATGGCGATATTGCCCAAGTGAAACAAGACTTAACCCAGAAAATGGAACAAGCAGCTGCCGGGCTTGAATTTGAACGGGCAGCAGAAATTCGCGATCAACTGAATTATATTGAAGAAACCGTTGAGAAGCAGAAAATCATTTCAAATGATAATACGCAGCGGGATATTTTTAATTTTTATGTTGACCGTTCCTGGATTTCCATTCAAATTTTCTTTTTACGGCAAGCAAAATTGCTGCGGCGGGAAACGCGGATGTATCCTTTGACAGATACGGGGGATCCAGAAGATACTTTTGCCTCTTTTATCGTTCAGTTTTACGGTCAACGCAACCGCGTTTTACCCAAAGAAGTTCTGGTTCCTGGGGGAATTGATAATGAAGCATTGGCGGAAGTTCTTAAAGTTCCTGTTAGGACCCCGCAGCGGGGGCAGAAACGATCCCTACTTAAGATGGCGAAAGAAAATGCAAAATTAAAGCTGGATGATAAGTTTCGCTTGTTGGAATTAGGCAACCGCAAAACCAAGGGAGCACAAAAAGAAATTTTTTCTTCCCTTGGTTTGCCTTACGGCCACATCATTGAAAGCTTTGACCATTCGCACATTCAGGGGGCCGATCCCGTGTCGGCACTGGTGGTTTTTAAAGATGGCGAGCCGGATAAAACAGCTTACCGAAAATACAAGCTGAAAGGCGAGGTGGAACACCAGAACGGCGGCGACGAGGTGCGCAATACCCGCGAAGTTGTTCGGCGGCGTTACGGCCGTTTGCTGCGTGAGCATAAAAAGATGCCGGATCTGATTTTAATGGATGGTGGGCAAATCCAGGTTGATGCTTGTGAGGACGTTCTGCGTAATGAATTAAATTTAAACATTCCGGTTGCGGGAATGGTGAAGGATGACAAGCATCGCACCAACCACCTGCTGTTTGGTGATCCGATTAACGGTGTGCCATTGAAATTGATCCCGCTGAATCCCAAGTCGCAGGGCTTTTACCTGATGACACGGATTCAGGATGAGGTGCACCGCTTTGCAATTACTTTTCACCGGCGTACACATGCCAAAAATGCGCTGTCGAGCAAGTTAGATGCAATTAACGGAATCGGGCCAAAGAGCCGTAATAAACTGCTGCGGAAGTTTGGTTCCCTTAAAAAAATCAAGAATGCGTCAGTAGATGAACTGCAGAAAGCCGGATTAACATTGCCGCAGGCACAAACGGTCAAGTTAACTTTATAAATGTGTGTTGAATTGAAATTTATTTAAAAAAATTAGGGTTAATTATGCTATAGTAAGGAAGTTGATTGAGACGGAAAGAGAGAAGAAACATGCCTACTTTTGTTGATCAAACCAAAATTGAAGTTCAAGCTGGCAAGGGCGGAGATGGCATGGTTGCTTTCCGTCACGAAAAATATGTTCCTAACGGTGGTCCGGCTGGCGGTGATGGCGGCCGCGGTGGCAGCATTATTTTTGTTGCCGACAGCGGCTTGCGGACGTTGATGGATTTCCGTTACCGGCGCAAATTTAAGGCTGAACCTGGAGAAAACGGCCGGATTAAGTCACAATATGGCCGCGCCGCTAAGGATCTTTACTTGCGGGTTCCGGTTGGTACAACTGTTTATGATTTTGATACTAATGAAGAAATTGGTGATTTAGTCAAAAATAAACAAGAATTAGTTGTTGCTCGTGGTGGTCGCGGCGGTCGCGGAAATATCCATTTTGCCACTAGTGTGAACACGGCACCCGAGATTGCTGAAAATGGTGAACCGGGTGAGGATCGGGTTTTACGCTTGGAGTTAAAGATGCTGGCAGATGTGGGACTTGTTGGTTTTCCATCCGTTGGAAAATCGACGCTTCTTTCTGTTGTTACTAAGGCCAAACCCAAAATTGCTGCCTATTCGTTTACGACATTGACCCCTAATTTGGGCATGGTAATTTTACCCGATGGCCGTGACTTTTCAATGGCTGACTTACCCGGTTTGATTAAGGGCGCAAGTAGAGGTGTTGGTCTGGGAATTCAGTTTTTACGGCACGTCGAACGAACTAAGGTGCTGTTGCACCTTGTTTCAATGGATCCAAGTAATGGTCGCTTGGCGATTTCTGATTACCAGACAATCAGAAAAGAGCTTTTAGCCTACGATCCGCATTTAGCTGAAAAACGGGAGTTAATTGTTCCTACCCAAATGGATTTACCAGGGGCTGAGGAAAAATTAACACAGTTTAAACAAGACTTAAAGGCTAAGGGAATTAACGAAGCAATCTATCCTATTTCTAGTATTGCTCATGCTGGGGTTGACAAATTAATGCAGGAAACTGCTACCCTGGTTGACCAGGTAGAAGCTGATCAGGAAAAGGTTAAGCCGCAAGTTGAAGCAGCCACAAAAGAGTACCGGTATGCAGCACCAAAGAAAAATGAATTTACAGTTGAAAAAATCGGCGAACATGAATTCGAAATTAAGGGAGAAAGTTTAGAGCGCTTGGTCGAAATGACTAACATTGAACATCATGACGGGATTATGCGCCTGGCTAGAAAACTCAAAAACTTGGGTGTTGACGACGCTCTGCGCGCCAAAGGTGCCGTTGATGGTGATGATGTTTATATTGGCAACTTTAATTTTGAATTTGTACAGTAGTTTCTGGAAATGTTGAAAAATATGAAAAAGAATCGATTTATTACAGGATATTCTGGTCTTAGAGCACTAGCAGTGATTGGGGTTATTTTATATCACCTGGATCCGAACACTTTTGTTGGCGGTTATCTTGGAGTGGCGATTTTTTTTGTTTTGTCTGGATATTTGGTCACCGATCATATGCTGCGTGCTTATGATGAAAGCGGTGAGTATGATATTAAACACTTTTATCTGAGCAGGGTTAAAAAGCTGTATCCGCAGCTGATTGCGGTTTTATGGCTGTCTGCGGCCTATATCGTCTTATTTCAGCGGAATTTATTGGTCAAATTAAATCAGATTGTGCTTGCTAACTTGCTTAATGTTTATAATTTTTGGCAAATTTTAAATGGGCAAAGTTATTTTGAACGCTTTGCCAGTAATGAGTCGCCCTTTATCCATTTATGGACAATGTCGATTGAGGGGCAGTTTTATATTATTTGGCCGTTAGTGATTTTTTTGATGGCCAAATTTGTTAAGAAAAAGAAGGCCATTTTTGGTGTTTTAGTTACCTGTTCACTTATTTCGGCCTTAGAAATGGCCTTTTTATATAAAAATGGTGTAGATATCAACCGAATTTATTATGGTACCGACACCCGTTTTTTTGCTTTGGGTATCGGTGCGGCGTTGGCGGTTGTCTGGCCGGTTGAGAATTTACAGGAAAAATTTCGTAGCCTGAATGCTTTTCTTTTAGATGTAGCTGGCTTATTTGCTTTTGTCGGCATTGCCGTATTGACTTTTAGTAAGCGCATGGATCCCCAGGCAGCTTTTGCTTATTGTGGGGGCATGCTTCTTTTTGTACTTCTGGTTACTCTGTTAGTTGGGATAATTGCTCATCCAGCAAGTCATTGGAACCGGCTTTTAACTAATCCGCTGTTTAACTGGATTGGTTCAAGAAGTTATGGCATTTACCTCTATCAGTTTCCTGTAATGATTTTTTTTGAAGATAAGCTGAGGGATCTTGCGGATCACGTCTGGTTGTACCGTATCATTGAGCTAATAATTATTTTAATAATCAGCGAATTGTCCTACCGTTTGATTGAGCGGCCATTTGGTAAAATCAGCTGGGTAAAAACAAAGAATTACTTTAGGCAATTATTTGATCGTCAACAAAAAAATTATTTAAAATGGTTGCAAATGCTTGTTGTTGTTGCAATTTCGTTAGTTGGTAGTGCTGGCATCCTCATCTCGCCGACCGTAAAAGCAGAAAATTTTAATAAATCGCAGCTTGCCAAGCGCATTATTGCCAATCGCAAGGAGCAGGTGAAAGATAATCAAGCCTTGATTGCTAAATTAAAAAAAGAAAAGCAAAAGACAACGAAAAAGGCTAAAATAATTAAAGAAGCAAAGAAAAATGCACAAAAGCATCCGGTGAACGAATCATTTGTGGGCTATGGCATTTCGCAGCTGGATTTGCAGCTGGCACAAAAAGTCCACCTTACTGCTGTGGGCGATTCTGTGATGGCGGGCTCAAGTAATGATCTAAAAATATTGTTGCCGCATGCATTAATTGATGCGGCGGTTTCGCGGCAACTAAATGTGGCCTTTAATTTGTTAAATGTTTATCAGAAACAAAATGCATTGGCCGCTAATGTGTTAATTGGTTTGGGCACCAATGGACCGTTTTCAATGGCCGACCTCAATCAGCTGATGAACCAACTCGGCAAAAAACGGCATGTGTTTTGGATTAACGTTCGCGTTCCTACTAGGGAATGGCAGGGTCAAGTGAATGATATTTTGGCACAGGCAGCAAAAAAATATCCTAATTTGACAGTAATTGATTGGTACGGGTATTCGCAGGCTCATCAGGCATGGTTTTATCAGGATCAAACTCACCCGACGCCAGTTGGTTCCAAATATTATAGTGCTTTTGTCGTGAAAAAAATTGTTGAGCACGCAAAGTTTTAGAATAGGAAATTTATGGAATTACAATTTTTAGGTACAGGCGCGGGACAGCCGTCGAAAAAGAGGAATGTATCAAGTATTGCGTTGAAATTACTCGACGAGATGAATGAAATTTGGCTATTTGATGTTGGTGAGGCAACCCAGCACCAAATTTTGCGAACCAATATTCATCTGCGCAAAATAAGTAAAATTTTTATTTCGCATAATCACGGCGACCATATTTTTGGTTTACCCGGTTTGTTAGCAACGCGCTCCTTTCAGGGCGAGGTCGGGCCCCTGACGATTTATGGTCCCCGCGGCATTGACCAATTTGTTAAAACTGCTCTGCACGTTTCTCAGACGAAAATTTCTTATCCCATTAAATTTGTCAATTTAACAGATGCTGACAGGCTAATCTATCAGGGAAAGGGCTTTAGGGTTTATACAGAAAAATTAGACCACCGGGTTCCCAGTTTTGGTTACCGGGTAGTTGAAGATTCACACCAGGGTGAATTATTAATGGATAAATTAGCGCAATATCATGTGCCAAATGGTCCATTACTTGGTAAACTTAAGGCGGGAGAACAAATTGCCTTAGCCGATGGCACCATTTTAAACGGGCAGGACTTTTTGGGTGCGAAAAAACCGGGGAGAATTGTGACCATTATTTACGACACAAGAAAGACGCCCGCAATTGCTAGATTGGCTGCAAATGCCGATGTTTTAGTTCATGAATCGACTTTTGCGGGCAATGAAGCCAAACTTGCTCATGATTATTATCATTCGACGGCGGTTGAAGCTGCGCGCGTTGCGCGCGATAATGGGGTTAAGCAGTTATGTTTGACGCACATTTCGGCAAGGTATTTGGGTGTCAAAGCCAAAAGCCTAGAGAGGCAGGCACAAAAAGTTTTTCCGAATACAAAGTTAATTAATGATTTTGATCAAATAATAGTTCCCATGAAAGGTGAGGAAAATGAGTGATTCATTGAGAAATAAGGTTGTTGTTATCACTGGAGCATCGAGTGGAATTGGCCGATCCATTGCATTAGAAAGTGCTGGACGCGGAGCAACGGTTATTTTGCTTGCTAGAAGCAAAGATAAGCTGGACAAGATTGCTGCTGAGGCGCAGGAACTTTCAGGTGCGTCGGCTTATGCGTTTGCAACCGACATGGGAGAAAGCGACCAGATTGATGCCACTTTTAAGGAAATCGTCAAGGTCGCCAATCACATTGACTATTTAGTCAACAGCGCGGGCTTTGGTAAATTTGCTAATTTTGTTGAAATGGACCGACGTGAGGTTACTTCTATGTTCCAAGTGAATGTTTTGGGCTTGATGTACTTTACCCGTTTAATCGGCCGGGTGATGATGGAACAAAAAACGGGCCAGATAATTAACATTGGCTCAATTGCTGGTAAAATTCCGACAACCAAGTCGGCTGCTTATAGTGCCTCTAAGGCTGCGGTTATTCAATTTTCTAATGTTTTGCGGTTAGAGTTAAAACCGTTTGGCGTTAAAGTGATGACTGTCAATCCTGGGCCGGTTTACACCAATTTCTTTAATATCGCGGACGAAACCGGCAATTATGCTAAGAATGTGTCTGAGTTTATGCTTGATCCCGATGATGTTGCCTGGCAGATTGCCCACTATTTCGGCAGTAATAAGCGTGAATTGGATTTGCCGCTTAGTTTGGCTGTTTTAGCGAAGTTATATAACTTGTTTCCTAAAATTGGGGATTGGTGTTCTTGGAAATTTGCTTCAAGAAAATAGGGGAGGAAAATGAAGGATAAGAAGAGACAAATCAAGCTGATTTTAGGGTTAACACTATTATTGCTTGCGGTAATTTTTGTGGTTTTGAATACTAATGTTGTTGCAATCAATTTTGGCGTGTTCGACGTTAAGCTGCCCCTGATTGTTGTTTTAGTGATGATGATCATCATTGGCGTCCTGATCGGCTGGTTTTTGCGGACCGATAAGAAGGAATAAGAAGATAAGCCAATAAATCTTGATTTGTTGGTGATAGAATAGTATCATTGAAACATGTGAGTAATTCGGAGAGTAATTCGAAACTTAAAACTACAATAAAGGAGATCAGTTAAATGGCAGTTCCTAAGAGACATACTTCTAAGCAACGGAAACGTTCACGTCGTGCACATATTAAATTGACTGTTCCAGCAATGCATTACGATGCAACTACTGGTGAATACCGTTTAAGTCACCGCGTTTCACCTAAAGGTTATTATAAAGGTCGTCAAGTTGTTAATGAAACAAGCAGCGACAATAATTAACTAAGGGCACCCACTGCGGTGTCTTTTTTTGTGGAGAAATTTATGAAGTTAGTTTTTTTGCATACAAGTGATCTTCACGGCTATGTGCTGCCGACGGATTATCAAATAAAAAACAATTATCAAGCTCCTTTTAGTTTGAGCAGGGTGAATTCTGTCATTAAACAGGAACGGGAAAAATATGGCACAGAAAATGTGATTGTCACGGATGCCGGTGATTTTCTCCAAGGTTCACCGTTAGCTGCCTATGTTCACGAGAACAGTCAAGATAACCTTGTGCGTTATGCGAATATTTATAATTGTGTGGGCTACGATGCCCGTGTTTTGGGTAACCATGATTTTGACTTCGGCACGGACTACTTAAAGCAATGTTTGGCTTATGCCAATGATTCTTTTATTAATGCTAATATTGTAGCTGAAAGAACAAATTTACCTGCTTTTGATCTAGCACCGTTTAAAATAATTGAGAAAAGAGGAGTTAAAGTTGGTCTTATTGGCTGCACAACGCAGTATGTTCCCAATTGGGAAAGCAAGGAAAAGCTTGCTGGCCTGAAGTTTGTTTCTGCGTATGAACAGGTGAAAGCAGTTGCCCAAAAATTGCGGTCGCAGGTTGATGTGTTGGCAGTTGTTTATCATGGCGGCTTTGAAAGTGACCCAGCAACGGGAAGAGCGACACAGCCGCATAATGGTGAAAATGAAGCATATCGTATTTTAAAAGAGGTACCTGGAATTGATATGTTGCTCACTGGTCACCAGCATCAACGGATAAGTTTGGTGGATAAAGGAACAGCGATTGTACAGTCCGGATACCGTGGTGAAACGGTTGCTGAAGTGGTTTTAGACATAGATGATAAAACTAAAAAAATTTCAGCGATGACAACGCGGTTAATAGACACCCGAGAAGTTAATCCCGATTCTGAAGTTTTGCATGCTTGTAAAGACCTAGAATGGGAAACACAAGTCTGGCTCGACCGGCCAATTGCTATCTTAGATAAGCCTGCCAAAATTAAGAATGCGACTGCGGCACGCCTCCACGGGTCGCCCTTTATTAATCTGCTTCAGCAGATGCAGCTTTATTTTACCAAGGCAGACATTTCGGCAACGGCGTTAATGAGTGAAACAGCGCATGGCTTTGACAAGCAAGTTACGATGCGCGATCTGATCCTCAATTACCCGTACTCCAATCAGCTATGCTGTGTAAGAGTCACGGGTAGGGAACTGCGGCACGTTATTGAGCACAGTCTGGCGTTTTTAACAAAAGATCAAGCCGGTAAAGTAGCTTTTGCGGATAAGTACATTCGGCCGCACTCGCTTCTGTTTAACTTTGATCTATTTTATCCGATTAATTACCAAGCGAATATTTCACGGCCGGTCGGCCGCCGCTTAACTTCTTTAACTTTTCACGGTGAAGAGATTGTCGCTGACCAGGTATATCACTTAGCGGTTAATAATTACCGGGCAATGGGCGGTGGCTTTTATCCTGAATACAGCAAGGACAAGATAGAATTTACGCTTGATAAAGACTACATTCAGATGTTTCAGGAATATTTGACCTCCGGTCTGGTTAATGTTGATGATGTCAGCAATTATCACTTTTATTAAAAAACTGCTCTGAGAAAGTTTTCTCAAAGCAGTTTTTTAAATTTACTTAAGTTTACTGTATTTGCTTTTATCTTTAACTGCGTGTGCGGTAATTGTCGGAATGATTATCGCAAATAATAAACCGAAAATAGCACCGATAATTAAGGCCTCAACAACGCTGAAGACGTTGTGGGTTAACGGAGCAGCAATAAAGCCGATAATCAGCATATAGACGATGCTCCAACAAATAGTTACAAGATAGCGCCCCATGGCAATTCCCTCTTTCATATGAAGCATTCTAACAAAGTCTGGTCTTTTTTTCAAACTAAAAACAGCTGGTTTGCTATACTTATTACAGAAAGGCGGTTATGAAATGAAAGTTGCTGCAATTCAAAATATCAGTTCTTTTTCATTGCTAGAAAGTCCAACTAAGGTTAAAGATTTATTGGTTACGGCCAAACAGCTGGGTTATGAAGCTGTTGGCTTGACTGATATCAATGTGACCTACGGTTTGGTTAATTTTTTTGAGCTGTCCAAAGAAGTGGGAATCAAACCGCTGCTAGGAATGCAGGTACGTGTTAACGGTTTGGTTGACAGCACTAATCAGTATGATCTGATTGTTCTTGCAAAAAATAATGCCGGTTACCACAATATTTTACGTTTATCCAGTGCAATTAACTTACTAACGGAGAATGGCGAAAAGCAAAAAGTGTTAACGTTGGACGAACTGACCAAGTATTTAGGTGACCTGGTCATGATTACGTCTGCTAATTCACACAGTGAGTTGTTAGCTCTGCAAGAGCAAAACGAGGAACTGTGCAATGATTTTATTAGAAAACTAAAGGAATTGCTGCCGTCGTCTAGTTCCTTCTACCTCGGGGTTTATGCCTCTAAGCAGCAGCAAAATTATCTTGACTATATTCAAGCTTTGGCTAAGCAGTTCGACTTACCATTAGTTGCCGTTGAAGATACACAGTATTTAAAGCCGCAGGAGCAGTTTTTGCGTCGCACCTTATTGGCAATCAAAGCTGGGACTAAGCTGGAAGATACGATTGAACTAGCCAAACAAAAGGGTTCACATTTTTTGAATTCGGCAACGGAAGTTAATGAACGCTACCATAATTTGGGATTAGATTCAGCGGTCACAAACACGTGGAAAATTGCCGCGGAGTGCAATGCCGAAGTTGTCTTTCAAGCACCGGTTCTGCCCAAATATCGTCAAGATGAGTTTCCGTCATCAAAAGAATATCTTACCTACTTAACCAACAAGGGCTTGACTGAGCGTTTTGCCGGTCGAGCAGTTCCTGAAAAATATCAAAAGCAGCTGGATTATGAATTGGGTGTAATCGACCAAATGGGCTTTGACGATTACTTTTTAATTGTTTGGGATGTCATCAATTACTGTCACCGGGTAGGAATTACTACCGGACCGGGGCGAGGGTCCGCCTGCGGCTCGCTTGTTTCTTACGCCTTGCGAATTACTGAAGTCGATCCTTTGAAGTATCATCTGCTGTTTGAGCGTTTTTTGAACCCCGCGAGGCACGAAATGCCCGATATTGATCTGGATATTCCGGATAATCGACGTGATGATGTCATCAAGTACATGTACCAGAAATATGGCATGGATCATGCCGCACAAATTTTAACCTTTGGCACGTTGGCCGCTAAACAGGCCTTGCGCGACACCGGTCGGGTTTTTGGACTGCCAGTTGTTGAATTGAATAAGTGGGCCAATGCTGTTCCTTTTTCTAAAACTAAAATCAGCCTAAATGATGCCTATAAAGATTCGCGGGAAATGCGCATCTTGGTTGGTGCAAGTGAGCAAAATAAGTTGTTGTTTCAAACGGCGCGCGGATTAGAGGGCCTGCCACGGCATTATTCGATCCATGCCGCGGGACTGGTGATCAGTGATAATTCAATTGCGGAGATTTCCGGTCTGCAGTCAGGTCAATTAGGAATTCCCGTGACCCAGCAAACCAAGAAGTATGTTGAAGCACTTGGATTATTGAAAATTGATTTTTTGGGTTTGCGCAACTTGACGATTTTGGGTGATACACTAACAGCAATCAGAAAACAAGGAATAAATATTGATCCAAATAAAATTCCTTTGGATGATCCGAAAACTTTAGCATTGTTTCAAGCAGGCGATACCGAAGCGGTCTTTCAGTTTGAGTCTGCCGGAATAAGACGAGTTTTAAAATCGCTTCACCCGGACAACTTTGAAGACTTGGTGGCGGTTAATGCGCTCTACCGGCCAGGCCCAATGCAAAATATTGATTCGTTTGTCGCGCGTAAACGCGGCAAAGAACCGGTGACTTATCCCGACCCCAGCTTGAAAACCATTCTTGCTCCCACTTACGGAATTCTGGTTTACCAAGAGCAGGTAATGCAAACGGCCCAGGTTTTGGCTGGCTTTTCTTTAGGCGAGGCCGATATATTGCGGCGGGCAATGTCCAAGAAAAAGCAGGATGTGATTGATCAGGAAAGGGATAAGTTTATTGCAGGCACGGTCAAGAAGGGGCACCCGCGCGCCGTGGGTGAACGTGTTTATAACTATATTGAGCAGTTTGCTAATTACGGTTTTAATCGGTCCCACGCTGTTGCCTACACCGAAATTGCCTTTTGGCTGGCTTATTTAAAAGTTCATTTTCCGGCCGAATTTTATACGGCAATGCTTAATTCAACCGGCTCAAATAAGGTAAAAGCTCAAGGATATATTATGCGGGCACAAGCGGCCAATGTGCGAATTTTAGCACCGGACATCAATAAAAGTGCGTATGATTTCACCGTCAATAATAAAAAAATCTTGGTCGGCTTGCGGGCAATTAAGGGTTTGCGGAATGACTTCTTGCACGAAATTGTGGCACTAAAAAAGCCGATTAAGTCGCTGCTTGATTTTTTAAGAAAAATTAATCCAAAATATTTGCAGACTGACGCAATCAAGTTGCTGATTATGGCTGGTTGCTTTGATCAGATTGACAACAACCGCAATAAATTGCTGTTAAACTGTCAGGATTTAGTTGAAAATGTTAAATTAACGGGCCAAAACATTTCTTTGTCAGAAAGCTTAGGCGGCGTACCAATAAAGGAAGCCGAAGCACCGACCCCGTCGGCTAAGGCGGAAATGGAAGAGCAAGTTTTAGGCTTTGCCACAACTGCTAACCCGCTGATTGCTGTCCAAAAGTACGCGAAAAAATTTGCTGCTAAACCGCTTAATCAATTCGAAATTGGAGATTCTGGCATTAGTGTGGGCAAGTTGATGAGTCTGAAGCTGGTTAGGACAAAAAAAGGGACGACAATGGCGTTTACAAGTTTTGCAGATTCAACCAGTAAAGAGGAAATTGTCATTTTCCCAGCGGTTTATGATAAGGTACATAGCTTTTTAAAAGAAGGCAATATTTACTTAATTGGATTAAAAGCCGGTAGTGATCGCTTTGATAATAGTAAAAAGCAATATATTATGACCAATTTACGTGAAGTAAATTTTAAGAATAAGGAAGGATAAATTAATAAAAAAGGCTTTGATGGATTGTTACCGTTATCATTCAAAATGCCTGTAAAATCAAAAAATTAAGTTAGTTTTTTTAACAATTTGCGCGCAAAAAATGTTAAAATCTAAATGATGTGAGAAGATACACAAATAATCTTAATGAGGTGAGTTAATGAAACGGATTGGTGTTTTAACTAGTGGCGGCGATGCCCCAGGCATGAACGCAGCAATTAGGGCTGTGACGAAGACGGCTATTCACCACGGCTTGGGTGTTGTGGGCATTCGTTATGGTTTTGCCGGATTAGTTACGGGAGACTTTGTTCCGCTTACGGCTGAAGATGTTGATCATAAAATAAATTTGGGTGGCACTTTTCTTTACAGTGCCCGTTATCCTGAATTTGCACAAAAAGAAGTGCAGGAAAAGGCTGTGGCTGAGCTTAAAAAGAATGATATTGATGCTATTATTGTAATTGGCGGCGATGGTTCTTATCATGGTGCTTTGGCGCTGACACGGCTTGGTATTAATTCAATTGGTTTGCCGGGGACGATCGATAATGATATTCCATACACGGAGTATACGATTGGTTATGATTCCGCTTGTACGACCGCGATGGATGCAATTGATCGAATTCGTGATACTGCTAGCAGTCATCACCGTGTATTCGTTGTTAATGTTATGGGCCGTGAATGCGGCGACATTGCAATTCGTGTCGGTTTAGCTACTGGTGCAGATGCGATTGTCATTCCTGAGCATTCTTACGATATTAAAGAAATTGCTAAAACTTTGAAGCGTAACTTTGCTAATGGTAAGGATAATGGTATCGTAATACTGGCAGAGGGTGTAATGGATGCTGCTGATTTTAGAACTGAACTTTTAAAATATGGCGACTTTGATGCCCGTGCAAATGTTCTTGGTCACATGCAGCGCGGCGGTTCGCCGACTGTTGTGGATCGTGTAAATGCAACCAAGATGGGACATTATGCAGTGGACTTACTCCTTGACGGTAAAGGCGGTTTAGCTGTCGGTGTGGAAAACGGTAAGCTTACAACGCATGATATTTTGGATCTTTTTGATGAGAAGCATCACAGTGATTTTTCGCTGTTGGATATAAATGAAGAAATGACTAAATAAGTTGGTCAAACTTCGGAGAGGATTTTTTTAGATAATGAAAAAGACAAAGATTGTTAGTACCTTAGGGCCCGCTTCAAATGATATTGAAACGATTACTGCTTTAGCAAAGGCTGGTGCAAATGTATTTCGGTTTAATTTTTCACATGGTGATCACGCAGAACATCTCTCACGGATGAAGATGGTTCGGCAAGTTGAAAAAGAAACTGGTCTAGTATTAGGGATTGACCTCGATACCAAGGGTGCTGAAATCAGAACCACTGATCAAGAAGGCGGCAAGTTCACAATCAACACAGGAGACGAGATCCGCGTTTCAATGGATGATTCTAAGGCAGGCAACAAGAATAAGATTCATGTTACCTATCCTGGCTTGTTTGACGATACACGTATTGGTGGTCATGTGTTAATTGATGATGGTTTGGTTGACTTACTAATTAAAGCAAAAGATGATGCCAACAAAGAATTGGTTTGTGAAGCACAGAACACTGGAATCATTGGCTCAAAGAAGGGTGTAAATGCCCCTGGTGTTGAGATTCGCCTTCCGGGAATTACTGAAAAAGATACAGATGATATTAAATTTGGCTTAAAGCACGGAATTAACTTCATTACCGCCTCATTTGCCCGTAAAGCGCAAGATATCTTAGATATCCGTAAATTGTGTGAAGATGCTGGTTGCGACTATGTTAAAATTTATCCAAAAATTGAATCACAAGAAGGAATCGACAACGCTGACGAAATTTTGCAGGTTTCTGATGGGTTAATGGTCGCTCGTGGTGACATGGGTGTAGAAATTCCGTTTATTGATGTTCCGTTTGTTCAAAAGGATTTGATCAAGCGGGCAAATGCTTTGGGTAAACCAGTAATTACTGCTACGCAGATGCTTGACTCAATGCAGGAGAATCCGCGTCCAACCCGTGCCGAGGTTTCCGATGTTGCCAATGCTGTTCTCGATGGTACTGACGCAACGATGCTTTCGGGTGAATCAGCTAATGGACTTTATCCAGTTAAGGCCGTTCAGGCAATGGCTGAAATTGATGAAAGAACAGAGCAAGAGCTGCTGAAGCGCAACACGCTGGCACTGCAAAGATTTGAAGAATATAAGGGCTCAAATGTTACCGAAGCAATTGGGGAGTCTGTTGTTCGAACTGCTCAAGAATTGGGTGTGAAGACAATTATCACCGCAACTAACTCTGGCTATACGGCAAGAATGATTTCTAAATATCGTCCTAATGCTGACATTTTAGCTTTGACTTTTGATGAAAAAGTGCAACATTCTCTTGGCATTACTTGGGGAGTTCAACCGATGCTAACGGAAAAGCCGGACTCAACTGATGATATGTTTGATTTGGCAGCTAAGGTTGCCAAAGAAAATGGTTACGTTAAAGATGGAGACCTAGTAATTGTCGTTGCTGGTGTTCCGGTTGGCGATTCAGGTACAACTAATCTGATGAAGCTGCAAATCATTGGGAATAAGCTTGCACAAGGCTTAGGTGTCGGCAATGGTTCTGTTATCGGCAAGACTGTTGTTGCAAACAGTGCTGAAGAGGCTAACAGCAAGATTAAAGAAGGCGACATTTTAGTTTCTAGAATAACCGATCCTGATTACATGCCTGCAATCAAGAAGGCTTCCGGGTTAGTTGTTGAGGCTTCTGGTTTGACTTCACATGCAGCTGTTGTTGGCTTGTCACTTGGAATTCCGGTTGTTGTTGGTGTTACTGATGCAACTGAAAAGATTGCCAGTGGTATTACGATTACCGTTGACGCGCGTCGCGGTGCAATTTACCAAGGTGAAGTAGCCAATCTTTAATTTTAATAAATAAAATTTGCAATTTAAAATAGTCAGTTTAAGTGCTGGCTATTTTATTTTTGGTAATTTTCTCTTATACTAAAGAAGACAGAATATGTAAAATAGGAGAAAAGATGCTGGGAACAGTTGAAAAAGGAAAAGTAATTGACCAAAATGAACATTCTTATTTTGTTCAGATAGATGGGGTTACTTATGAATTAAAAAAGCAGGAAATCACGCAGGAAGAAGTTCCGCAAATCGGTGCTCAAGTCGAGGGTTTTATTTATGAGGACCAACAGCATAAGCGAGAATTAACCCAATTTTGGCCGTTTGCACAGCAAGATCAATATGGCTGGGGTAAAGTGACAGATGTCAAAGCTAATTTAGGGGTGTTTGTTGATATTGGCCTCACTAATAAGGATATTGTTGTTTCGCTTGATGATTTGCCCTTTGCGATGGAAAAATGGCCGCGAAAGGATGATCAGCTGCTAGTGCGAATTGAAACTGACGAACGTGACCGAATTTGGGCAAAATTAGCGGATGAAAATATTTTTGACCAGCTGGCAAGTAGTTTTCCCGATGACATGAAAAATAAAGATACTTTCGTCACCGTATATGCCAGCCGCGACATCGGAGCATTTGTTATCACTAAGGACTATTACCTGGGTTTTATTCATGAATCACAAATGGCGCGGCCGCTACGCCTGGGAGAGCAGTTAAAAGCGCGGGTAGTCGGCATTAGTCAGTATGGCCGGTTGAATCTGAGCAGTCTGCCGCGGGCGTTTGAGGAAATTGATGATGATGCCCAAATGATTTTGATGAGTCTGCGCCGCAAGCAGAATAAAACCTTACCGTTTTATGACAAGTCAGACGCACAGGAAATCAAAAATTACTTTGGTGTTTCTAAGTCTGCCTTTAAACGTGCGTTGGGACATTTGCTCAAGGACAAGTATATTAGCGAAGATAAAATTGCGGGCACGATTACGTTAGTTAAAGATCCTGATGAAAATGAATAAGTTAGAGGAACAAATTGAAGATTATCTTCGTTTCAGTCAAGTAGAACGCGGCCTTAGCCAAAATACGATTACCGCTTACCGGCAGGATCTAGAAGAATTTTTCGCTTTTTTAAAAAAAGAGGGGCTGACCTCTTGGCCGACCAAGGCAACTGATATTGATGCCTTTTTGGCGGAACAACGCGATTTAAATAAAGCCACTAGTTCGCTTAGCCGGATGATTTCAAGCTTACGCAAATTTTACCAGTGGCTGGCTCGGCAAAACATTCAGAAATTAAATCCAATGCTTGAAATTGATCCCCCCAAAAAGGAGCACCGCTTGCCCGTTGCGCTTAGTCAAGACGAGATTAATTGCTTGCTCGAACAGCCAGATACTAACAAAAAGCTGGGGCTGCGAGACCGGGCACTGCTCGAAACGATGTATGCGACCGGAATCAGGGTTAGCGAAGCGATTAATTTAAAGCTTAAAGATTTACATGAAGATCTGCGATTAGTAAAAGTTTTGGGTAAAGGCTCTAAAGAACGCTTAATTCCGATTAGTGATGTTGCCTTGTCATGGATCAGCAGCTACGAAGAAAAAGTCCGCCAACCTTTGCTGCTTAAAAGCGGTAAAAATAGTGAGTTTGTTTTTCTCAACAGCCGTGGCGGTGCCCTAACAAGACAGGCAGTTTGGCAGATTATTAAGCGTTACTGCAAATTGGCGGGTATTGAAAAGGACGTGACGCCGCATACCCTGCGCCACACTTTTGCCACACATTTACTGGAAAACGGTGCTGATTTACGGGTTGTTCAAGAAATTTTGGGTCATTCTGATATCAGTACAACCCAGATTTATACTAATTTGTCCCAAAAACATATTTTGCAGGTATATAAAAAGGCACATCCGCGTGCCTAGGTGAAATGATGCTAACTGAATGTAAAAATGATCGAGAAAAAACGGCAATGGGATTATTATCGTATTTGCCGGATTTTAAAAATTTAACAAATCTGAAGGATGAAATAAAGTTGAACCGGGAAAGTCCGGAATTTCAGCTTTATCTTTATAGTAATGAGAAAGGTAATTGTGTGGGGGTAATTGGCACCCAAGATAACGACCGTTTTATTGTGATTCGTTATATTTCGATGGCGCCGGGTTACCGCAATGATGCGGCGAAAGCGGCAGCAGTTCGGGAGTTAGCGAGTGATTACCCTAAGAAAAAAGTGACGGCAGTTCCAGAATACACATACTTACTGCGCTTTATTAAAAAAGATGAGTACTAGTTTAACTTTAGAGCTGCCAAATTTTGAAGGGCCGCTTGATTTGCTTTTGCATTTAATCAAGTCGCAAAAAATTGACATTTATGATATTCCGATTGCCCAGATTACGGAACAATATTTGGATTATTTGGACCAGATGCAGCGGCTTAATTTACAGGTAGCCGGAGAATATTTTGTGATGTCGTCAACCCTGCTGCGAATTAAGTCGCAGTATTTACTGCCGCAAAATGATTTTATTGATGCCGACGAGCAAGCAGAAGATCCGCGGGAGGAATTGGTCCAGCAGCTTGTGCAGTATTCCGTCTTCAAAAAGATTTCGGTTTATTTTAAAAAGCGTAACCAGGAAGTACCTATTAGTGTTTCCAAGGAAATGAGTGTTCCGACAGGAAAAAAAGTGCAGCCGCTGCCGCTGGGGCAAATTACGCCAACTGAACTAGCGAATACATTTATTGTCGTCATGCAGCGGCTAAAACTGCGTCAGCCTGAAGTTGCCGCAATTGACGTTGCGGCAACACCGGTTAAGCAAATGTGTGCGTATCTGGAAGAACAAGTAAAAGGGAAACAAAGTGTGAGTTTTTTTAAGTGTGCGGAAAAATTTAAGACGGTAGGCAATTTTATCGGTTTATTTTTAGCGATGTTAGAATTGTGTAAAAATAATAAAATTCGGGTAACTCAGGCGCGAGAATTTGGCGATTTGATTTTGAAGGGAATTGAGCCCAATGGCAACTAAAATGGCAGAATTAGAGGCTTTGCTATACGTTGCCGGTGATAATGGAATCGATACGGCAAGTTTATGCAGCCTTTTGCAGATTAGCCAGGCGGCGCTGCGGGAATTAACCAAAAATTTAGCGGAGAAATTGACAAGTAATAATGATGCTGGCCTGCAGCTGCTGCATATTAATGATCATTATCAGCTTGCAACCAGTCCTAAGGTAAGCAAGGTGATTGAAAGTTATTTTCAAAAGGACCTGACCAAAAATTTGAGTCAGTCAGCTTTAGAAATTTTAGCGATCATTGCCTACAAGCAGCCCATTACCCGGGTTGAAATTGATGAAATCCGCGGCGTTAATTCTTCAGGTGCGCTTCAGACGCTTGTGTGGCGCGGATTAGTAGAGATTAACGGTAAAAAGGAAGCACCTGGGCACCCCAATTTATATGTGACAACAAATTATTTTCTGCAATATTTTGGTTATCATAGTTTAGCAGATTTACCGCTCATTGAAGATTTTGAAGATGACAGTTTTGATGCCGAGGGTGAAGTAGATCTCTTTGCCGCAAAGGGCCAGGCTGATAAAAATCTTGGACAGTTAGAAAAAGGAGAAAAGTAATGGCGTTAGAACGTTTGCAAAAGGTGATTGCGGAAGCAGGAATTGCTTCGCGGCGCAAGGCAGAAAAGATGATTGTAGCCGGACGTGTCCGTGTAGATGGTCAGGTTATTACAAAATTGGGGACCAAAGTAGATTCTTTCAGTAATATTACGGTTGATGATGAACCGATTGAACGCGCGAGTCTGCACACTTTTTTATTTTATAAGCCCCGCGGCGTTGTTTCAACGGCAAGTGATGATAAGGGTCGGAAAACGGTCGTTGACTATTTTGCAGATATTCCTTACCGTTTATATCCGATTGGCCGCCTTGACTACGACACTTCAGGCTTATTGTTAATGACAAATGACGGTGAACTGGCTAATTTGCTGATGCACCCTAAGAACAAGGTAGCAAAGGTCTATGTTGCTAAAATCAGTGGTCATCTGCTGCCGGAAGAAATAAACAAATTAACTCATGGTGTTGAAATTGATCACTATAAAACCGCACCGGCCAAGGTTAAGATTATCCGCTCGGATAAGGCCAAAAATACCCAAATCGTTCAGCTAACGATTCATGAGGGCCATTATCACCAAGTAAAAGAAATGTTTAAGGCGGTTAATCACCGCGTTGAAAAATTGGCACGTGAGCGTTACTCCTTTTTGGATCTGCATTCACTTACATCTGGTCAATACCGTGAATTATCACATGCAGAGGTTGACAGATTGAAACAAGTAGATTAACATTATAGCTGTTAATTGAATATTAAGTTTGTTGTCTTCATGGCAGGGTGTAAATCCCGACCGGTGGTGCAAGTCCACGACCCACGCAAGTGGTGGAAGTCTTTTGAGATACCGATAGTAAGAGTCTAGATGAAAGAAGACAGACTAACTAAAAGAAAAGACAATACTTACTTTTTATCAGTCTGTTGCTGGAGCAACAGACTGATTTATTTTGGAGGTAAGTTTATTTTGACTGAAAATAAAAAGCATTCACTAAAGTTAGCTAATATCATTGCCTATGCGTTGCTTGGTGCGTTGGCCTTTGTAATAATGTTATTTGAAATTCCGCTGCCAATTACCAGCTTCTTGAAATTTGATTTTTCTGACGTAATCATTGCAATCGGGACTTTTCTCTTTGGCGCCGGGCCTGGTGCCTTTATTGCCCTTATTCGGATGGCGCTGCACTTGATTTATCACGGCTTTGCTTTACCAAGTATTGTTGGTCAAGTTGCTGCATTTTTGGCTTCAATTTCGTTTGCTTTTCCATTTTATTTTATGACCAAGAATATCAAGAAAGATGCGACTACTGCTAAGAAGCACTTATACCCACTTCTGGGAATAATCATCGGAATTTTGGCAATGACCGTTGTGCTGGCAACTCTAAATGCTTTAGTTTTAACGCCAATGTACGCTGTAACTTCGATTCCTAATGCGCCGGCAATTCACAGCTATCCTGGCTTACTAAACTTTACAGAAAAAGTTTACTTAGCTAAGTTGCTGCACATCCCGTCAATGGGAACTTATATCTTTAGTTTTATTGTACCGTTTAACCTTGTTAAAGGGGCAATCAATGGCGTTGTCGTTTATATCCTATTCGAGACGGTTTTGAAAAGCATCAAACCATTTGTTGAAAAACACTTTTAAAAATAAAAATACAATATAATTAGCTGTAGCAGGTGATGGATAAAAAATCTGCTGCAGTTTTTTTGTGGCCTTTTTAAATTCTAAACAGATGAAGATACCTAAAATCCTGACTGTTAAAAAATAAGTAACACTTTTTCTGTGTAATCATTTATTTAAATATGCTAAAATGAAGCGAAGTGGAGATGGAGGTATTGAAAAGTTGAACCAAAAGCATGAAGGGCCGTATCAACATTATAAGCGGCCGCTTGAGTCTAGAGTATCCAAAAATAAATCTAATTCTTCTCATCATTGGGGAATAAAGATTGCTTTTTTAATAATCATTCTTGTAGCACTTATTCCGGTCGTTCATCATTTTGCGGCTGAAGGAAAGAAAGCTGGACAGGTTGCAGAGCCACAGATTGCTAAAAAAGCTAAGTCGAAAAACAAATTGGCTACCCATTCAAAAAAGATCGCCGGCAAAAAAACTAAGGCTGCACAGGTTGCCAAGTCAAATAAGAAGACCAGCAAAAAGGCTTCAAAGCGTAAAGCTTACTATGTGGTTCAATCCGGCGATACGATGATTGGAATTGCTGCAAAATTTCATATGACCGTCAATGAATTGGCTCAACTGAATAATATTGATGCTTCATCTCAGGTTAACGCCGGTGAGACACTCAAGTTAAAATAATTTTTAGAAAAGGAGTAGGGGAATGATAGGCCCCCTTTTTTAATGTAATGCAAGTAGCAATTGATGGTCCTGCTTCAGCAGGGAAAAGTACGGTCGCAAAGATTATTGCGCAAAAATTATCTTTTATTTATATTGACACGGGGGCAATGTATCGTGCATGTACCTTAATCGCACGTGATACTCATTTGGATTATGGCGATGAGCCGGGGATTTTACAGGCACTTGATAGCAATGAGATCACCTTTAGAACGGTTGCTGGTCAACAAGATATTTTTATCGGCAGCAAAAATGTCTCCCAAGAAATTCGGCTGCCGGAAATTTCCGCTAATGTCTCACAGGTCTCGGCGTTAGCAGGTGTACGGCAAAAAATGGTTAATCTGCAGAGAAAAATGGCTGGTCAAGTTAGCGTGGTCATGGATGGCCGGGATATTGGGACAACGGTTTTACCTCATGCTGAGGTAAAGATTTTTTTGGTTGCCTCCGCTCATTCACGTGCAAAAAGGCGTTTTCTTGATCTTCAGCAGCGCGGAATCAAGTCGGATAAAACGGTTGAACAGATTGAACAGGATATCGCCGAACGGGATTACAAAGATTCACACCGGGAAGTTTCGCCGTTGAAAAAAGCAGCAGATGCAGTGGAAATTGACACAACGAACATGACAATTTCGCAGGTAGTGGAAGAAATTTTGGCAGAAATAAAAAAAAGTCAAAAAAAACTATAAAAAAGATGTGAAAACAGTAGAAAAAAATCCAACTTTCATTTAAAATTAGAATATGATATTGGGAGGTAAATATGTCAGAAAACAGTAATCAATTTTTAGATGCATTGAAAGAAATGCAAGGGGTTGAGGTCGGAGACATTGTCGACGTTGAAGTATTAGACGTTGAAGATGGTCAAATTGATGTCGGTGTTGTTAATGCCGGTGTTGAAGGTATTATTCCACGTCGTGAATATACTCAGGATCGCAACGCTGATTTACGTGAGCTTGTTAAGCCTGGCGACAAGTTTAAAGCTTTGGTATTGAAAAAGGCTGGCGGTGACAAGGAAAATGGTGAATTTTTCTTCTCCGTAACGCGCTTAAAGGAAAGAGAAGCTTATGATGAGCTTCAAAAGGACTTTGAAGCAGGCAATACCATTGAAGGTAAAGTAACCTCATCAGTTCGTGGTGGTTTACTAGTAGATGTTGGGACAAGAGGATTTTTACCGGCTTCGTTAATTTCTAACCGCTATGTTTCAGATCTTAAACCTTATATTGGCAAAACAATGAAACTTAAGATTACTGAAATTGATCCTAGCAAGAATAGGTTAATTCTTTCACACAAGGATTTAATTGAAGAGGAACGCGAAGAAGCCTTTGATAAGGTTGCATCACAATTAGTTGTTGGTGATGTGATTCAAGGCAAGGTTTCTCGTTTAACCAATTTTGGTGCTTTCGTTGATGTTGGTGGCGTTGATGGTTTGGTTCACATTTCAGAAATCTCATACAAGCACATCGATAAACCAGGTGATGTTTTGAAACCTGGTCAAGATGTTAAGGTTAAGGTAATTGGAATTGATGATGAACGTAACCGCATCTCACTTTCAATCAAGCAAACTGAGCCATCCCCATTTGAGCAGGCTACCTCTGATTTGCACGAAGGCGACATTTTTGAAGGCGAAGTCAAGTCACTGACTAACTTTGGTGCTTTCGTTGAAGTAGCAGATGGTATTCAAGGCTTGGTTCATGTATCTGAAATTTCATATAAGCATGTTGATAAGCCGAGTGATGTTTTGAAGGTGGGACAAACCGTTAAGGTTAAGGTCTTGAACATTGATCCGGGTGATAAACGGATCTCGTTGTCAATGAAGGCTGCTGAACCAAATAATTCAGATAACGAAGGCTCTCGTCCTCATCGTTCACGTAATAATCGCAACTCAGTTAATAGCAAATATATGAATAACGATGATAATGGTTTTGCATTAGGTGATCTTATTGGTGATCAATTAAAAGATCGTCAGTAATTTATAAAAAGGCCGACTCTGTCGGTCTTTTTTTATTTTTAAAGGAGGCTGAAAAATGGTGTTGCCAGTGGTAGCAATTGTTGGCCGTCCCAATGTCGGTAAATCAACACTTTTCAACCGGATTATTAATAAGCGTTTGGCAATTGTCGAGGATAAACCGGGTGTGACCCGCGACCGCAATTATGCACAGGCACAGTGGCTGGGACACAAGTTTGCCTTAATTGACACGGGAGGAATTACTTGGGAAAACGGTAAAATTGAAGATGAAATTCGGGCGCAGGCAGAAATTGCGATTGATGAAGCAGACGTGATTGTGGCATTGGTCAGTGCTGTTAGCCACTTGACGGATTTAGATGAGCGGATAGCGCAATTGCTCTACCGAACCAAAAAGCCGGTGATCTTGGCCGTTAACAAGGCCGATAATCCCGAGCAACGGTCCGACATCTATGATTTTTACAGTTTAGGCTTGGGGGACCCAATTCCTGTTTCCAGTGTTCACGGAACGGGTATCGGTGATTTGCTTGACAAAATAGTCAGTAAATTTCCTAAGGATCTGGACGCAGATAATAGTAAGGAAATTTCTTTTAGTGTTATCGGCCGGCCTAACGTCGGCAAATCTTCAATTGTTAACTGCCTTGTTGGTGAAAAACGGGTGATTGTTAATAATGAAGAAGGAACTACTCGCGACGCGGTAGATACGCCTTTTACAAGTTCCGATGGCACTCAGTTTCGAATTGTCGACACGGCCGGTATTAGGCGCCGAGGCAAGGTTTACGAAAAAACGGAAAAATATTCAGTTATGCGGGCAATGAGTGCGATTGAGCGTTCCGATGTTGTCTGCTTGGTGCTGGATGCAAGTACAGGAATTCGGGAGCAGGACAAGCACGTTGCTGGTTATGCTCATGATGCCGGGCGTGGCATTATCATCATTGTTAATAAGTGGGATTTACCAAAGAAAAATAGTTCAAGCGGCAAAGACTTTGAACAAGTGATTCGCGAAGAATTTCAATATTTGGATTATGCACCCATTTTATTCGTATCGGCCAAGACCGGTCAAAGACTGGAACAGATCCCGGCGATGGTAAAAGCAGTTTACCAAAACCAAAATCAGCGGATTAAATCCAGTGTACTGAATGATTTACTGCTTGAAGCAAGTAAATTAGTGCCAACCCCATTGGTTAAGGGCAAACGGCTGCGAGTTTATTATATGACCCAAGTTGCGGTTAACCCTCCGACCTTTGTTGTTTTCGTCAATGATCCAGAATTAATGCATTTTTCTTATCAGCGCTTTTTGATTAACCAGTTACGGGATAATTTTGATTTTACGGGAACGCCGATTAAGATTATTGCGCGAAAACGTAAGTGATTTTGTAAAAAGCTTGTTGTAATAAGGTTTTTGTGCTATTTTGGGGTTAGAAATTAATGATTGGTGCTAATCATGATTTCTTGTCCTCCCTAATTGGGATAAGAATTTAATCTAGGAGGTGAATCTAGATGGCAAATAAAGCTGAATTAGTTTCTGAAGTTGCTGCAAAGACTAAATTAACTAAAAAAGATGTAGCTGAGGTAATTGAGGCAACACTTGGTTCTATTCAAGACAGTCTCGCAAAGGGTGAAAAAATCCAGTTGATCGGTTTTGGTACTTTTGAAGTGCGTCAACGTGCTGCACGCAAGGGCCGTAACCCGCAAACTGGTGCTGAAATTCAAATTCCGGCAAGCAAGGTTCCTGCATTTAAACCAGGAAAGGCGCTTAAAGAGTCTGTTAAATAGTAACTGACATTTTAGAAAAGGCGTTGGTTTTGTACCAACGCTTTTTTTATGTAAAAATAGATGCTAAACTTAATTGAAGGAGATAAGGATGAACTATTCTGAACAATTACTTGACTCACTCGAAAAGCAGGATTTTTCTCAGCAGAAAATTTTGTTAAAAAAAGCCCTGGATAATGATTCACCGGAAGTTTTGGCATCACTTGCGGAAAATTTGACTGGATTGGGCTTTACTAACCTCTCAAAAGAAATTTATCGGGCCTTGATTGCTAAATTTCCAGATGAGGACCTATTTAAGGTATATTTAGCGGAAATTTTATTGAATGATGGGGCAGACGATGATGCCTTGACGCTTCTATACGGGATCGATGTCGCTTCACCGGCATACCTTGACAGTCTGTTAGTTCAAGCGGATTATTATCAGACTAATGGTTTGCTCGAAACAGCAAAAAATAAGCTCCTGAAGGCGTTAAAGGTTGCTCCTGATGAAGATGCCGTTAAGTTTGGCTTGGCTGAATTAGACTATCTAAGTGGGGAATTTGCACAGGCCCTGCCGCTTTATCAGGATTTGCTGAAGCGGCAGAGTAATTTTGGTGAAGTTAATTTAAATCAACGTTTGTTTCAAACGCTGGCAAAGCTTGGCCGTTATGAAGAGGCCAGTCAGGTAATCAAAAAGCATAGCGGCGAGATCATTGACATCGACAGTAAGTATCAGGCGGGGCTGGTGATGCTAGCGGTTAATGAGCCAGACAAGGCAATCAGCTACCTGAATGACGTTCTTGATCAAAGCGCAGATTACGTCAATGCCTATCCCTTGTTAGTAACTGCCTACGAGCAAAAAAATGATAGCAAGCAGGCCCTGCGATTTGCGCAAGCAGGTCTTGCTTATAATGAAATTGACCCAATTTTATACGAAAAAGGGGCCAGGGCTGCGTTTAAACTGAATGATCTGAAAACCGCTGAAAATCTGCTTACTAAGGGACTAAAGCTTTTAGCGGATAATAGTGACCTGCGCTTACAATTATCCCGACTCTATCTTTATGAAAAGCAGGATGTTGCCAACTTAAATTTGTTTAATCAGCTTGACGATGAGGAACTTGAACCCCAGGCGCACTGGAACATGGCGCTTTCTTACGAGCGCCTTGATAACCGCCAGAAGGCTAAAAGTGAATTTTTACTTGCTTACCCTGATTTTCAAACTAATCCGGATTTTTTGCGGGCAATGATTCATTTCTTTACTGAAGAAAAAAATTCTGGTGAAATTGTCAAGGAATTGCTTGAAAGGTATTTGCGCTTGGAACCTGATGATCAGGAAATGCAGGATTTATACAACGAGTTATAACAAGTAAAAAGACATAGTGGCGAAAAAAGCTCGTGACTATGTCTTTTATTTCTCATTATTTTCTAAAAAGCAAGTGGCCCTGTTTCTGCTTATAGGTAAAACCTTCCCCCAATGCTTCGTGAACATCAATAATGCTGACAAAGGCATTGGGATCTTCACGGCTAATTAAATTTTTGATTGTGGTAACCTCTCTTGGGGAAACGACTACATAGATAACCGGCCGCTCTTTCTTTTGGTAGCCGCCCATTGCCTTAAAGTAGGTGAAGCCGCGGTCCAGTTTTAGATCAATCATCTGTCCAATTTTTTCATAATTATCCGAAATAATCAACACCCCTTTTGCCGTGTATGCACCTTGCTGAACCGTGTCCATAACTCTTGAAAGGATAAATGAAGCAAGCAGGGTATACATCATGTGTTTGAGATCAAGGTAAGAAAGGGAAACGATCAGAACCAGGGCATCACACATCAACAGCAGCTGGCCCGAGGGGATACCGAATTTCATTTGTCCAATTCGCGCGATAATATCGCTGCCACCCGATGTGCCGTGATAACGGAAGACTAATCCTAAGCCAATGCCGGATAAAGTTCCTGCAAGAATAGCCGACAAGAAGAGGTCGTGTTCAAGGTTTAATTGATATATAATAGGTATTAACCGCCAGAACCACAAGAAAAATGATAAGCAAAGTGTTCCCCAAATTGTGTAGCTTAACAGGCGCTTGCCCATAAAACGGTAGCCAAGAAGAAGCAGGGGTATATTTAAAATCAGCGAGGATAGTCCCATATTTATGCCCCAGAAGTGTTTGAGCAGCAGGGAAATTCCGCTGATACCGCCATCGGCCAATTTGTTGGGGACAGAGATCATATCCAAGCTTAAGCCATAAATTGCGCAGCCAAGGGCAATCATCAATAATTCAAAAATGGTTTTGGAATTAATTTTTTGCATAATAAATCCTTTTTTTATTTAAACATAAGATATTTTCTAATAGTATTTAAAATGAACGAGTTGAAAACAAATAATGAAGATAGAAAATTTACCAAGTATTTTTACGAAGGCATTACCAGTTCTTGAGCAGCTTGAAAATGCCGGCTTTGAGGCCTATTTTGTCGGCGGGGCTGTGCGCGATTTACTGCTAAAAAGACATATTCACGACATTGATATTGCCACAAGCGCCTATCCAGAAGAAGTTAAAAAGCTTTTTCCTAAAACAATTGATACAGGGATAAAGCATGGTACCGTTACGGTACTGTATGCTGGTGGCAGCTACGAAATAACGACCTTTAGAACCGAATCCGGTTATCAGGATTACCGGCGTCCCGATCACGTTACCTTTGTCCAGAATTTAAGTGAAGACTTAAAAAGGCGTGATTTTACAATCAACGCTCTGGCAATGAATACCCAAGGCGAAATAATTGATTTGTTTGACGGAATTAATGACTTGCAGAAGCGCTTGATCAAGGCAGTAGGCGATCCCGAACAGAGATTTCATGAGGATGCCTTGCGAATGATGCGTGCCGTGCGCTTCATGAGTCAGCTGAAGTTTTCGCTTGCGGATGAAACTAAGCGGGCGGTGCTGGTAAACCACAAATTATTACGAAAAATATCGGTTGAACGAATCCGTGATGAATTTGTCAAAATGGGTGTGGGCCCTGATTCGCGTGCAGCCTTTAATGTTTTTTTAGAGACAAAATTGAGCGAGGATGTGCCGGCGTTTGCCGGTGAGAGTGACTCACTGAAAGTTTATCCGCAATTAAAATTTAGTCCTTCGCTAGAAACCAGCTTGTGGTCGGTAATCATTATTATTTTGAAAATTCCCAATGAACAAATTGGGCAGTTCATGCATGAATGGAAAAATTCCAATGCAATGACGACTGACGTGGAGCAGATTGTTGCCCTGTTTGACTTACTGTCCGATCGCAGTCCAAGCGATTACGAACTGTTTACCGCTGGTAAAAGCACCTTGTTAAATGCAATTGATGTTGCCCATATTTTAGGGCAGCCGATTGACTCCAAGGCGTTAGTTGACCGCTATGTTGCGCTGCCAATTAAGGCCACCAGTGAACTAGCGATTGATGGTCGCTTTTTGATTGAGCGGGGAGTAAAGCCTGGCCCCCAGCTAGGGCAAATACTGACTACAATTAAAGAGGAAGTTGTCAATGGCCAGCTTGAAAATAGTAAGGAAGCAATTACCGCTTTTTTAAAAAGAAAACAGATTCTAAACGTAAAATAAAACTGAAAAGTACATCAGCATTGATCCCAGCATTACAAAGAGGTGCCAGATAACGTGGATAAAGGGCACATTTTGCATGGAATACAAAATTGCGCCCACCGTGTAGGCAATCCCGCCACTTACCAAAAGCCAGAAACCGACTGGGCTTAGTCGCACGTACAAGTAACTGGCTGACAGAATGACAAGCCAGCCCATGGCAACGTAAAGAATGGTGTCCAGGATGACATGCTTGCCTCGATTAAAAATATAATAAATAATGCCAAAAATAGTTAGGCCCCAGATTAAAATAAATAAGGTCCATCCCCAAGTACCGCCGATTGCCACTAGCGAATATGGTGTGTAGGAGCCGGCGATTAACAGGAAAATTGACGAATGGTCAAAAATCTGAAAAACATTTCTAGCCTTGGTAAAAATCAGGCTGTGAAATAAGGTTGAGAAAAGATACAGCAGAACCAAGCAGGAACCGTAAATCGTGAACGTAACGACGCGCAGGGCACTGCCGGTTGATGCTGCCTTAACAATTAAAATGACTAATCCGGCCACAGCGAGACAAAAACCGATGCCATGGGTCACTGCACTGAGGGTATTATCTAAAATGTGGTAGGCTTTTGACCTTGTCTTGGGTTTTTGCCACAGTTGTAAAATTTTCATTTATTATTCAGTCCAATCAATTTCTTTTTTTTAATAATTTTTTGCTATAATAGCTTGTAAGTGATTTGGTCATATTCTAACATAAAATTAAAACAACATTTTAGAATTGAGGACGCAAACGTTGACAAAGATAAAAATTATGACGGATTCTTCAGTGCAATTAACACCTGAAGAAATTGAAAAATATAATATTACGGTGATTCCGTTGTCGATTATGATTGATGATCATACCTATACAGATGGGGTGGACATTAGTCGGCATGAATTTGTACTCAAGATGATGAAGGCAAAAGAACTGCCTAAGACTAGTCAGCCGCCAATTGGGCGAATTGTTGAAACGATTAAAAAGTTGACTGCTGATGGCAGTGATGTGATCGGGATTTTTATCGGCAAGGCACTGAGCGGCACTGTGATTGCGGCAAAGCAGGCAGTTGAACTTACAGGAACTGCGGATAAGGTGCATTTAATTGACTCACAGATAACAGATCGGGCCGAAGGCTTCCAAGTCCTGACAGCCGCACGTGATATTGCTAAGGGAAAAGGCGTCAAGGAAATTCTCGCACACGTTGAACAAATTCAAAAATCAGAAAAACTGCGGATGATGATTGTTAATTTAGAGAATATTGTTAAAGGTGGCCGTCTTGGCCCTGTTTCTGGTAAGATTGCCAGTTTTTTAAACATTCGTATTGAGCTGCAAATGCCTGATGGCAAGCTGATAGTTGCTAAAAAGGGTCGCGGAAAGAAATTTACCCGTGCATTTGATGAACGGGTGTTAGCCGATATTGCGGCTAATAAAGGTAAGGTTTCTGAGGTGGGCATCTCTTACGTATCTGCTGGCGAAACTGCTCCCGAGAATCTGCTTGAATTTAAACGGCGGATTGAAGAGATTGACAGCACGATTGATGTTTTGGTCAGAGAAACGAGTCCGGCAATTGCTACCCACGCGGGTTTAGATGCGTATGCAGTTCTTTATTATACGGAGTAAACTAGATGGCTTATCGAGAAAGTTTTTACCGTTTTTTGATGACGCAAAGGGACCCAGATTCAAGTGATGATATTGCGCAGTTTGCTAACAATGCGGAGCACGATTTGAGTTTTCCCAAGCAGGAGCAAAATTATGAAAAATTATCAAATTATTTAGAACTGAATGCGGGCTATTTGCCTAGCATGACCATTTTTGATCAGGCTTATCAACTGTATAAAGAAAAAATGGCATACTGACAAAGGCCAAGTAGTTGGGCCTTTTTTAATGAAAAGAGAGCAATAATGTCGAATATTCAGTGGTATCCTGGGCATATGAATAAGGCGCGCAACCAGCTTGAAGAAAAGATGGGTTTGATTGATGTCGTAGTTGAGGTACTTGATGCCCGCATTCCCCAGGCATCGCGCAACCCGCTGATTGAAAAGCTGGTGGCGGGAAAGCCGCACCTTATTATTTTGAATAAGGCCGATTTAGCCGATCCGGTGCTGACGAAATTGTGGCAGAAAAAATTGCAGGCTCCTGGTAAATTTGTGATGGCCTTAGATTCACTGCACACGACCAAGATGCAGGTTTTGGTTAAAATGATTAAAAAAGCGGCCATGACTAAGGTGGAAAAATTGCAGCAAAAAGGAGCAGCCACACCAACAATCAGGATTGCCCTAGTTGGTGTCCCCAATTGCGGCAAGTCGACCATCATTAACCGTTTAGTTGGCCGTAATGCAGCTGCGGTTGGCAATAAGCCTGGGGTAACCAAGGGGCAAACGTGGCTCAAAACACAATCCAATATTCAAATTTTGGATACACCGGGAATTTTGTGGCCTAAGTTTGATGAGCAGGAAGTGGGCTACAAGCTGGCTGCTTTTGGTGCAATCAAGGACAGTATTTTTCATGCAGATGATGTTGCATTGTTTGTTGTTAAAAATTTACGCAAATATTATCCATCTGCCTTGTGTAAATTTGCCCGTACTAGCAAAGAACAGTTAGTCAATATTTCTGATCCGGACTTGTTACTGGCAATGACGGAAGTATACGGGATGCGGGATGAGTATGACCGTTTTTCGCTTTATATGCTGCAGCGCTTGCGCAAAGGTAAAATTGGAAGGATTTCTTTGGACCGGGTATGACAATCAATGAAATAAAAGCTTTGTTAAAAGATGGCAAGGCAACAGCAGAAGAGTTGACTGCTTGGAGTCGGGACAGCCGCAGCGGCGTTCAAAAGCTGCTTGCAGCTTATCACAGTCGTCAAGAAAAGCTGCAGAAGAAGCGGGAAGCATTTTTGCATCGTTTTGGCTATGAAAAAAAGTTTTGGGAGAAACACCAGCTGGTTGCTGGTGTTGACGAAGTTGGTCGCGGACCGCTAGCGGGTCCTGTAGTGACGGCGGCGGTAATACTTGATGAAAACTTTGACTTGTTAGATGTCAATGATTCTAAAAAATTGAGCCCTAAGCAAAGATTAGAATTGTACCCCTTGATTTTGCAGGAAGCTGTCAGTGTCGGCATTGGCTTAAAAGGTCCAGAGGTAATTGACCAAATCAATATTTATGAAGCAGATCGGTTAGCGATGGCCCAGGCAGTAAATGCTTTGGATAAAAAACCGGATGTGCTTATTGTTGATGCAATGGATGTGCCGGTTACAATTCCGCAAGTGCGGCTAATCAAGGGTGATTCCAAATCCAATTCTGTTGCTGCGGCCTCGATTATTGCCAAGGTTTTCCGAGATCGGCTGATGGCGGATTATGCTAAAATTTACCCGCAGTACGATTTTGCGCATAATGCGGGTTATGGCACAGCCACGCACATTGCTGCACTAAAAAAATACGGGCCGACACCTATTCACCGCAAAACTTTTGCACCGGTAAGTGAGCTGCTGGGTAAGCAAAGATAATTTTAAATAAAAATATTAACCTCTTTTTACGTACTTACGTTTAGGAGGCTTTTTCTATGAAAATAACGGATTTTTTATTACGCCTAAAATTGCAAAAGGGTATTGGTTATGTCAAACTGCTGCAAATTGCCGGTCAACTGGATACGGACGAGGTGACACTTGAGCTGATTAACCATTTACCGCTACCAGAAGCATTGTTAACTGCCAGCCGCAATGCCTTTAATGACCAAAAAGCTGCTAAGATGGCAGAGTGCATTAGCAAGCAGTGCACTGTAATTAGTTTTTTTGATGAGCTTTATCCGGAGAAGTTGCGGCAAATCTATCAGCCGCCGCTTATTTTATTTGCCCGCGGCGACCTGTCACTATTGCAGCAAGAAATTATCACGATTGTTGGCTCTCGACTGGCGTCTGACTATAGCAGGACGGTGATTAACAAATTAGTGCCAAATTTAATAAAAAAGAAATTTGTGATTGCCAGTGGGCTTGCTAAAGGTGTAGACTCAATGGCGCATATTGCTGCTTTAAACAATAATGGAAAAACTATCGCTGTTGTTGGCAATGGCTTAAACCATTATTATCCAATGCAGAATCATGTGATTCAAGAAGAAATCATCAAAAAAGGACTGCTTTTAAGCGAATATCTGCCGGACACGCCGCCGCGACCTTTTCGATTTCCCGAACGTAATCGAATTTTGGCAGGCTTATCAAAAAGTGTTATCGTAACAGAAGCAAAGGAAAGATCTGGTTCCTTAATCACGGCTAATTTGGCTTTACAGGAAAACCGCAATGTCTATGCGGTTCCGGGGCCAATCACTAGTCAGTTGTCCGCAGGTCCCAATAGGCTGATCGAAGCGGGTGCCAGTCCCATTGTTGATTTTGAATTTAAAGAGGACAAATTTTTCACCTTATCAGAGGCTAAATAAAAAGAAAGATTTGACAATTTAGTGTAAGGTATTTTATTCTCAGAATAGCGTTTTAAAAAATAAATTTATTAAGGAGGCAGTGAATGCCTACTAAGACAAGTAAGAGTAGAAATAAAAAGAATTTGGTGATTGTCGAATCTCCGGCTAAGGCGAAAACAATTGAAAAATATTTGGGCCGAAATTACCGGGTGATTGCATCTAAGGGCCATATTCGTGATCTGCCGAAATCACAGATGGGCATTGATTTCGATAATAATTACAAGCCGAAGTATATTTCCATTCGTGGCAAGGGCGATACAATTAAAGAGTTAAAGAGTGAAGCTAAAAAAGCAAAACAAGTCTATTTGGCCTCCGACCCCGACCGTGAAGGTGAAGCAATTGCCTGGCACGTAGCTCACGCCTTAAATCTGGACGATCAGGCGCAAAATCGGGTGACTTTTAATGAAGTAACCAAGGATGCGGTTAAAAATAGCTTTAAGCATCCCCGTTCGATTGACATGGATACGGTTAATGCCCAGCAGGCGCGGCGGATTCTTGACCGGATCGTGGGTTATTCGCTGTCACCAATTTTATGGGCTAAAGTGAAAAAGGGTCTTAGTGCCGGAAGGGTGCAGTCTGTTGCCCTGAAACTGGTAATTGACCGGGAAAAGGAAATCAAGAGTTTTAAACCCGAAGAGTATTGGACGATTGATGCGGAATTTAAGAAGGCCCGCAAACAATTTAAGTCTCAATTTTGGGGAATCAATGGCAAGAAACAGGAGCTTCCGAATAATGAAGCTGTTAAGAAAGTTTTAGCCAAGATTGACAAAAAACAGGATTTTGAAGTTATTAAGGTTGTCAGCCGCGAAAGAAGACGACAGCCAGCAGCGCCTTTTACCACCTCCACGATGCAGCAGGAGGCCAATAAGCGTCTGAATTATCGGACAAGACGGACAATGTCAATTGCCCAGCAGCTGTATGAAGGAATTAACCTAGGTAACCGTCAGGGAACAGTCGGTTTGATCACTTATATGCGGACGGATTCCAAGCGAACATCGCCGGTTGCTCAGGCCGAAGCTTCCAAGTTTTTGCACGAGCAATATGGTGCCGAATATGCTTCTAAGAATCCGCGGCATTTTAAAAATCAAGAGGATGCTCAGGATGCCCACGAGGCGATCCGGCCGACAAGTGTTTACCGTACACCAGAATCGTTAAAGAAAATTTTGACGACGGAGCAGTATCGTCTATACAAATTAATCTGGTCACGCTTTTTGGCGAGTGAAATGACACCGGCGGTTTACGACACTGTTCGTGCTGATATTGAGCAAAATGGGGTTATCTTTAGAACCACCGGCTCCAAGATGAAATTTGCTGGTTTTACTAAGGTGTACGATAACCAGCAAGAGAAAAACGTTGAGCTGCCCGACCTTAACGAAGGCGACAAGGTTAAATTGGCTAAATCCGATAACAAACAGCACTTTACCTTGCCGCCTGCCCGTTATACAGAGGCGAGTCTGGTTCACGCGCTAGAAGAAAATGGCGTTGGCCGGCCATCCACCTATGCGCCAACAATTGATACGATTCAGCGCCGTTACTATGTTAAATTAGAAGCCAAATCGATTGTGCCAACTGAATTAGGGGAAATTGTCGACAATTTAATTGAAAAGTTCTTTCCCGATATTGTTAATATTGATTTTACGGCGCAGCTTGAAACTGATCTGGATCAAGTTGAAGACGGTAAAAAGAATTGGGTTAAGGTGATCGATAAGTATTATCATCCTTTTAAGAAAGAATTGGACAAGGCTGATTCGGAAATTGAGAAGGTCCAGATCAAGGATGAGCCAGCAGGCTTTAACTGTGATATTTGCGGTGCCCCAATGCTGATTAAGATGGGGCGTTATGGCAAGTTTTATGCTTGTTCCCGCTTCCCAGACTGCCGCAATACCAAACCAATTGTTAAAAAAGTGGGGGTAATTTGTCCTAAGTGTGGTAAGGGGGACGTGGTTGAAAAGAAATCCAAACGCAACCGTAAATTTTATGGTTGCTCCCGTTACCCAGACTGTGACTTTGTTTCTTGGGATCAGCCGATTGGCCGTAATTGTCCAAACGACGGGCACTTTTTGGTGCAGAAAAAGACCAAAAATGGACTTGTTATTCTCTGTCCTAATGGTGATTATCGTGAAGAGCCGAAGGAAAAAGAGGATAGTTAAATAAAATTAAAAATAAGCAATTATCATCAAATTTTCACTAATTTGATGATATTCTTATATTAAGAACAAATTATTAGCAAAGGAAGTTAAGATGACAGAAACAGTAAGTGTGATTGGCGGGGGTCTGGCTGGCAGTGAGGCCGCCTGGCAACTGGCAAGTCGCGGCATTAAGGTTGCACTTTATGAAATGCGTCCCAGCAAGCTGACCCCTGCACATAAGACGGGCAATTTGGCTGAACTGGTCTGTACGAATTCGATGCGCTCAGACCAACTATCAAATGCAGTCGGTTTATTAAAAGAAGAGATGCGGCAGCTTGACTCACTGATTTTACAAGCTGCTGATGCAACCAGAGTACCTGCAGGTGGTGCTTTGGCCGTTGACCGTGAACAGTTTAGCCAATATGTGACGGCTAAGCTGCATGCATTAGAGAATGTTACATTTCATGATCAAGAAATAACGCAAATTCCCGCTTCTGGAATTACGATAATTGCTACTGGACCACTAACAAGTGACAGCCTAGCTGAGCAGCTTCAGATTTTTTCGGGGCTTGACAGTCTGCACTTCTTTGATGCAGCTGCTCCAATCGTTGCCGCCGATTCGATTGATATGGAAGTGGTTTATAAAAAATCGCGTTATGATCGTGGTGAGGCAGCATATTTGAATTGTCCCATGAATAAAGCTGAATACGAGAATTTTACCCATAATTTGGTTGAAGCAGAAACAGCTCAGATGCACGGATTTGAAAATAGCGATGTGTTTGAAGGCTGTATGCCGATTGAGGTAATGGCCGCAAGAGGTCCCAAGACCATGTTGTTTGGGCCGTTAAAGCCGGTAGGGTTAGAAGATCCGCATACAGGTGAAACACCCTATGCTGTGGTGCAGTTACGCCAGGATAATGCTGCTGCCTCAATGTATAACATTGTTGGCTTTCAAACACATTTAAAATATGGCGAACAAAAGCGGGTTTTTTCAATGATTCCCGGCTTAGAAAATGCTCGGTTTGTCCGCTATGGCAAGATGCACCGCAATACTTACCTGGCATCACCCGAAATTTTGCAGGCCAGTTATGAAAGCAAAAAACAAGCGGGATTATTCTTTGCGGGACAAATGACCGGGGTTGAAGGCTATGTTGAAAGTGCCGGCAGTGGTCTAGTTGCCGGAATTAATGCTGCAAGAGAGGCTGTCGGCGAAGAAACTGTGGCTTTTCCCAAAGACACGGCTCTGGGTTCAATGGCCAATTATGTTACAACCACTAGTGCCAAGCATTTTCAGCCGATGAACGCGAGCTTTGCCCTCTTGCCTAGTTTGGTAGGTAAAAAAATTCGCAATAAAAAAGAACGCCACGTTAAAATTAGTGAGCGTGGTCTAGCTAGCTTGGCGAAATTTAAGGCGGAAGTTTTAAAGTAAATGGCTAAGGAAGATAAAGAAATTAGCCTGTTTGTGTCATACTTAAAGAATGAGCGCGGATATAGTGCAAAAACCATTCGGGCATATCAAACTGACCTGGAAGAAATAAAAGCTTTTTGGCAGCAAAATGGCGGCTTTAAAAATTGGCAAAGTATTTCAGCCCGTGATGTTGAGGTTTACCTTCAACAACTGGCTGATAAGCGGCTAGCCAGATCTTCCCAACTGCGGAAAATGTCAACGCTGCGCTCTTTTTATCATTTTTTGTTAAAACGAAAACTGGCAAAAATTGATCCAACGCAAACAATTTCTTTGCGCAGCAAGAACCGGCGCTTGCCGCAATTCTTTTATGATACAGAAATCAAGCAAGTCTTTTCTTCACTAGAAGGAAGCGAACCGTTAACGGTTCGTAACTTAGCATTATTCAGGTTGTTTTATACAACGGGGATGCGAGTAAGTGAAGTTAGCAGTCTTATACTAAGACAGGTTGATTTAAGTTTGAAAATTATTCTGGTTCATGGGAAAGGCAAGAAGGACCGTTATGTTGCTTTTGATGATCAGACTAAAGCAGCTTTAGATAATTATTTGACTGATGCCAGAAAAAAATTACTGGGCAATAAGGAAGATCCAGGAGTTGTTTTTCTAAATAATCAAGGTAAAGCGCTGACAGATCGAGGGATTGAATATATTATGCAAAAGGTATTCAATAAAGCTGGAGTCAGCGGTAAGGTTCATCCCCATGAACTGCGGCATACTTTTGCTACGGCGATGCTCAATAACGGTGCAGATTTACGCAGTGTGCAGGAGCTTTTGGGGCATAGTAATTTATCGACGACCCAGATCTATACCCATGTGACGATGGCACATTTACAGGCGGATTATCAGAAATATTTTTTACGTAATAAGAAAACGGATGAGGCAAAAAAATGACAACAATATGTTCAGTAAAATTTAATGGCAAGACAGCGATCGCTGGTGACGGGCAAGTTACTTTGGGTGAAAAAGTAATTGCAAAGGCAACCGCTAAAAAGATCAGACGAATTTACCATGATCGCGTAGTAATTGGTTTTGCCGGTGGTGTTGCCGATGCAGTGAGCCTGCAAGATATGCTTGAAGGCAAATTGGAAGCTTACAGCGGCGACTTGAAGCGGGCAGCAGTCGAAATGGCGCAATCTTGGCGCAAAGACCAAACCTTACAGAAGTTAGATGCAATGCTAATCGCATTTGATGAAAAAGATCTCTTGCTGATTTCTGGTAACGGTGAAGTGCTTGAACCTGATGAAAATGTTGTAGCAATTGGTTCTGGTGGCAATTTTGCCCAAGCAGCGGCAATTGCTTTAACACGGCATTCTTCAGGAATGTCAGCAACAGAAATTGCGCATGAAGCTGTCGAAATTGCATCTGGAATTGATATTTTTACAGATAATCAAATCATTACCGATGAACTCTAAATTAGGAGAAGAATATGGATATTAAAACACCTAAGCAAATCGTTGCTCTTTTAAACGAATACATTATTGGGCAGGATGAAGCTAAAAAGTCTGTAGCGATTGCCTTATATAACCGCTATCGCCGCATGCAGCTTTCCAAAAAGATGCAGAAGGATATTACACCTAAGAATTTGTTGATGGCTGGACCAACAGGTGTTGGTAAAACAGAAATTGCCCGTAGGCTGGCAGATATTGTTGATGCTCCGTTTGTTAAGGTGGAAGCAACAAAATTTACCGAAGTTGGGTATGTTGGCCGGGATGTTGAGTCAATGGTGCGTGACCTGGTTAATGAAGCTGTGCGCATGGAAGAAAAGGAGCAGTTTGAGCGCGTTCGCCCTCAGGCAACGAAGGAAGCCAATAAAGAATTGGTGCGTCTCCTTGTTCCAGGAATTAAACGTGAAAATCGGGAAAACCAGATGCAGCAAATGCAAAATATGATGTCAATGCTGATGGGCGGTCAAAATGATGCGGGTAAGGAAAACAATCAAGAAGAAGTGACCGACGATATTCGTAATCAGCGGCTAACGGTTTCCGAACAGTTAAGCAAGGGCCTGCTTGAAGAACGCGAAGTAACAATCGAGGTCGAACAGGCTCCGAAAGTTAATCCAATGGGCGATATGATGGGCCAAATGGGTATTGATATGAATTCAATGCTGAATGATCTTGTCCCAAAGAAAAAAGTAAAACGGACGTTAACAGTTAAAGATGCACGTGAAGTTTTGATTCAAGAGCAATCACGTAAAATGGTTGATTACGATAGTTTGTACCAAAAGGCGATTGAGCACACCACAAATAACGGGATTATCTTTATTGATGAAATTGATAAGATCACTGCAGGTGATAAGAAAACTTCAGGTGAGGTTTCCCGTGAAGGTGTGCAACGTGATATTCTTCCCATTGTTGAAGGCTCAACGGTGCAGACCAAATATGGTCCAGTTGCTACCGATCATATTTTGTTTATTGCTGCAGGGGCGTTTGCCGAATCTAAACCGAGTGACTTGATTCCGGAACTTCAGGGTCGTTTCCCAATTAGAGTTGAGCTAAATGCCTTATCTAGAGAAGATTTTGTCAAGATTTTAAAGGATCCCGAAAATTCACTTTTAAAGCAGTACATTGCGCTGCTTAAAGCTGATGGAATTAAGTTAATCTTTACACAGGAAGCAGTTGAACGGATTGCCGAGATCGCGTTTAACGTTAACCAGGGAACCGATAATATCGGTGCAAGAAGATTGGCGACCATTTTAGAAAAACTGCTTGAGGATGTTTTATATGAAGGCCCAGATATGGAAATGGGCGAGATCACCATTACTAAATCTTATGTTGATGATAAGCTTAGTGATATAATAACTAATAAAGATTTAACTAAGTTTATTTTATAAAGTTGTAGGTAATTATTATGGACTACACAATTCAAAATAATTTTTTAAAAGTTGTTATTTCCAGCAAGGGTGCAGAAATTCAAAGTGTTAAGAGCCAGTTAACCGATTTTGAGTATATTTGGCAGGCAGACCCGCAAGTTTGGGGACGACACGCACCTGTTCTGTTTCCAATTGTTGGACATTTAAAAAATGATGAGTATACCTATCAAGGCAAAACTTATCATATGACGCAGCATGGCTTTGCCCGTGACAACGAATTTACCGTTGAACGGCATACAGCTGAAAGCATTACTTTGTTGTTAAAGGATACGGAACAGACACGCGCTGTCTATCCTTTTAAGTTTGAATTACGAGTTAATTATAATCTTCTCAATAATTTGCTAGAAGAGAACTTTAGTGTAGTAAATAAATCGGATAGAGAAATGATTTTTGGGATTGGTGGTCATCCGGGCTTTAATGTTCCTGTAAATGATAGCTGCCGGAAAGAAGACTTTTATTTTACGACTTTGCCGTCGGTGGCGCGGGTGAAAATCCCCTTAAAAGGTCCGTTTTTAGATTGGGACAACCGTTATTTGGCTTCAACCAACAGCTTAATCACCTTAAGTGATCATTTATTTAAGAATGATGCCTTAATTTTTCAGTTGCGGGGGCACGATAATAAAGTGTCACTGCGAACAGATCTTTCCGATTACCACGTTAATGTTTGGACAAGGGATGCACCATTTGTGGGTATCTGGTCGCAGTATCCTAAGACAGCCAATTTTGTCTGTGTTGAACCCTGGTGGGGTGTAGCGGATAAGACTGATACAGATGGTAAATTGGAAACTAAGTTTGGCATGAACCACCTTGAAGAAGGGCAGAGTTTTGATGCCGGGTTCAGTATGGCCTTTCACGAATAAATAATAGTTAACAATTTGCAAACACTTGTTTGCGCAAAACTTAAGAGTATAATAGAAAACCAGTAAGAAAATTCTTACTGGTTTTCTATTTTATAGCTTGTGATGGGCCTTTTTATACCAATACCAGAGGCCAAACGGGATGATATTTTCATTGTGGTGGCTTAGCCGCTTAATGTTATCTTTATGGCGAATAAACAAAATAAGCAGCATAATTCCCGCAATGATTGTCAGAAAAATATCATGAAACCAAAAAGTGGCAATGAAAATTAAGACGATTGCAATCAGACTTGATAAGCTGACGTATGAGGTGATGAAGACAAGCGGCAAGAAAATTGCCGCGCAAACACCGAAAAATTGCAAATTATAGCCTAAAAAGACCCCAGCACTTGTGGCAACTGCCTTGCCGCCCTTAAATTTGAGGTAGATAGAAAAGGTATGGCCAAGAATTGCTAGTCCGCCACAGATCAACAATAAATATTTATGGCTTTTAATATGAAACAACAGAGGCAAGTCTGTTGCCAGTGTTCCCTTTAAAACATCAACAACTAAAACAAAGGTGCCAGCAATCGGCCCCAGCACACGAAATGAGTTGGTTGTTCCAATGTTGCCAGAACCATATTCACGAATATCCTCGTGAAAGAAGATTTTACCGACTAATACACCGGTAGGAAAGGACCCGATCAAGTATGCTAAAATAAAGATTAGCATTATTTTTAAAATTGTCATTTAAATCCCGCTCTCTTAATATCTAAAGCTATTTTAGCAAAAAATACTTGAAGTGGGGTGACTTTTTAATGATTTGTAACTGGAGGAGTTTATTTGGTTAAAACAAGTAAAAAGACAAATTCTTATGATGATTCGTCAATTCAAATTCTTCATGGATTGGAAGCGGTTCGCAAGAGACCGGGAATGTATATCGGTTCGACTGATATACACGGTTTAAACCAGCTGGTTTATGAAATTGTTGATAATTCTGTCGACGAGGCAATGGCCGGTTATGGTGACGAAATCGATGTGACGATTCATAAGGATAACAGCGTCACTGTGCGGGATTTTGGTCGGGGAATGCCAACTGGTATGCATAAGTCAGGCAAGCCGACAATTGAAGTAATTCTGACGGTTCTACATGCGGGTGGCAAATTTACTGAACAAAATTATAAAACCTCTGGTGGACTGCACGGCGTGGGTTCCTCTGTAGTTAATGCCCTATCAAGTTCGATGAAAGTTAGGGTTGTGCGTGATGGCAAAGCCTATGAAGAAGAATTTGCAGATGGCGGTCATCCTGTAGGGACGTTAAAGTGTCTTGGTAAAACCAAAGATAAAACGGGAACTACAATTACTTTTAAACCGGATGAAAAGATTTTTTCGACGATTAAGTATAAATACGAAACCATTCAGGAACGAATTCGTGAGTCGGCTTTTTTGTTAAAGGGTGTCAAATTTGTTTTGACCGATGAGCGTGAACCTGAACATCATGATGAATTTAAGTATGATGACGGGATAAAGTCCTTCGTCGCCTATTTAAATGAAGGAAAGGATACATTAAGTGATATTTTTTACTTCTCTGGTGAACAGGATGGCATGGAGCTCGAATTCAGCGGCCAATACAGCGATAGTTATTCAGAAAATTTGGTGTCCTTTGTCAATAATGTCCGGACTGCCGATGGCGGAACGCATGAAGTAGGCGCAAGAAGCGGGTTTACCCGTGCCTTTAACGATTATGCCAAAAAGCAGGGTCTGCTCGGTAAAAAGGATAAAAATATCGACGGTTCAGATTACCGTGAGGGCTTGAGTGCTGTTTTATCAGTTAAGATTCCTGAAGAATTACTCGAATTTGAAGGGCAGACCAAGGGTAAACTTGGGACACCGCAGGCAAGATCTGCTGTTGATGCGCTTGTATATGAGAAGCTCTCGTACTACTTGCTTGAGAATGGGGAATTGGCCCAGGAGCTCGTCAAAAAGGCACAGCGGGCACGAGATGCCCGTGAGGCGGCCAAAAAGGCTCGCAATGAAACGCGTAATGGCAAAAAGCGCCGCAAAAAAGAACTTCTGTCTGGGAAATTGACCCCGGCTCAATCGCGTAATCCTAAAAAAAATGAATTATTCTTGGTTGAGGGTGACTCTGCCGGTGGTTCCGCAAAACAAGGTCGCGACCGAAAGTTTCAAGCAATTTTGCCGCTGCGGGGTAAAGTTTTGAACACGCAAAAGGCCAAGTTGCAGGATATTTTTAAAAACGAAGAAATCAATACCATGATCTACACAATTGGTGCAGGGGTCGGTGCCGAATTTAAAGTAGAAGATGCCAATTACGATAAAGTCATCATTATGACGGATGCCGATGATGACGGTGCCCATATTCAGATCCTTCTGTTAACTTTTTTCTACCGCTATATGCGGCCAATGATTGAGCAGGGCAAGGTTTATATTGCCCTGCCACCGCTTTATCGTCTGCAAAAGGGCCGCGGCAAGAAGTCTCAGGAAAAATATTCCTGGACTGATGAGGAACTTTTAGCTGACGAAAAAAAGATGGGTAAAGGCTATGCCCTTCAGCGTTTTAAGGGTTTGGGTGAAATGAATGCCGAACAATTATGGCAGACTACGATGAATCCAGAATCACGGATGCTGATCCGCGTGAAAATTGACGATGCAGCGTTAGCTGAGCGGCGGGTAACAACCCTAATGGGTGACAAAGTTGCCGTTCGCAGAAAATGGATTGAAGAAAACGTTAAATTTAGAATGGGCGAAAATAGTTCAATTCTAGAAGAAGAAAATAATTAAAGGGGTTTTATATTTATATGGCTACAAGTGAACGAATTCGCGAAATGCCGCTTGAACAGGTTATGGGGGAACGCTTTGGACGTTATTCAAAGTATATTATCCAAGAGCGGGCGCTTCCTGATATCCGTGATGGATTAAAACCCGTTCAAAGACGAATTCTCTATGCAATGTTTCAGGACAATAATACCTATGACAAACCGTTTAAAAAAGCTGCTAAAGCTGTCGGCAACATCATGGGTAATTTTCATCCACACGGCGATAGCTCCATTTATGGTGCCTTAGTCCACTTATCACAAGATTGGAAGATGCGTGAACCGTTAGTCGAAATGCATGGTAATAACGGTTCCATGGACGGTGATGGCCCTGCAGCCATGCGGTATACCGAATCGCGCTTGAGTAAAATTTCTAACATGCTGTTGCAGGATATTGACAAAAATACCGTCAATATGGTTCTTAATTTTGATGATACAGAGTATGAACCCACTGTGTTACCAGCACGTTTTCCCAATTTGTTAGTTAATGGGTCCACAGGAATTTCTGCTGGTTATGCCACGGAAATTCCTCCGCATAATTTAGCTGAAGTAATTGATGCGACAATTTATTTGTTAAAGCATCCTGATGCAGATTTGGATGAGTTAATGCAGTATGTCAAGGGGCCTGACTTTCCGACTGGTGCCATTGTGATGGGAACTGACGGCATTAAAGAAGCTTATAGAACAGGACGTGGGCGGATTCAAGTTCGTTCAAAAACAAGTGTGCAGGAAATCCGGGGACATCGGCAGGAGATTGTTATAACCGAAATTCCGTTTGATGTTAACAAGGCCTTGCTTGTTAAGAAAATGGATGAAATTCGGTTGAACAAGGAAATCGATGGTGTGGCTGAGGTTCGCGATGAAACTGACCGCCACGGGCTTTCGATTGTCGTTGAACTAAAAAAGGGTGCGGATGCGAAAAACATTCTGAATTATTTCTTCAAAAATACTGACTTACAGGTTTCATATAATTTCAATATGGTTGCAATTGACCACATGACACCAGTACAGGTGGGTTTGAAGCGCATTTTATCATCATATTTGGAACACGAAAAAGATGTTGTTACAAAACGAACTCAGTTTGATCTGACCAAGGCCGAAAACCGTTTAGAGATCATTCAGGGCCTGATTCATGCAATGGATATTTTAGATCAGGTAATTAAAACGATCCGGGCATCTAAAAATAAGGCCGATGCAAAAAATAATCTGGTAGCTGAATTTGAGTTTACCGAGCGCCAGGCTGAGGCAATCGTTTCCCTGCAGCTCTATCGTTTAACCAATACCGATGTTAATGCATTGATTGCTGAGCAAAAAGATTTAGATAAAAAAGTGGAAAAGTTTCGCACACTTTTGGCAGATCACGCGGTTTTAGAAAAAGAGATTATCAAGGAATTGACAGAAGTTAAAAAAGAATTTGGTAATCCCAGACGGACAAAAATCTCTGCAACAAATTCTAAAATTACAATCAACAAAAAGGCTTTGGTGGCAGATGAGCAGGTGCGGGTACTTATCAGCAAGGACGGCTATTTAAAGCGCTCATCGCTCAGATCTTGGCAATCAAGCGACGATGATGACAATGGCTTGCCCGACACCGACGAAGTAGTCTACGAAAAAACGCTGTCGACCCTGTCTTACCTTTATCTGTTTACAAATAAGGGCAATGTTGTGTTTAGGCCAGTCCATGAGATGGTTGATGCTAAATGGAAAGATCCCGGACAGCATTTATCCCAAGAAGTTGGCTTAGATGCTGATGAAAAGATTATTCGTGTTTTTGTTTTCGATAATTTAAAACAAAACTGCAATTTTTTGCTTGCATCAAATGATGGTTATATAAAGCAGGTGCAACTAGCTAACTTGCAGCCAACTAGAACTTACCGGTCGCATGGGATGACTGTTATTAAACTAAAAAGTACGGATAGTAACGTAGTGCGGGTTGATTGTATTGAGCCTGAGTCTAACCTGGAAATCACGCTTTTTACTCATTTAGCGTATGCAGTCAGGTACGATGTAAGTGAAGTTCCGGAGCTCGGTTCCAAAGCTTCTGGCGTAAAATCGGTCAATTTAAAAAAGGATGACTATGTTGTTTCCTATGTGCTTGCAAAACCGGAATACCTGCCTCTAATACGTGTTGGTTTGATTACGCAACGCGGGGCCTTCAAGCAGTTTAAGCTGCAGCTGGTAAATAAAGTTACACGGGCTAAGCGTGGGGTATTGGTACTTAGGGAATTAAAGACTAAGCCGCACAGACTTGCTGCACTTGCTGCTTATGGTCAAAATCATATTTTGCTGCTAACTACTTCAAGTGCGCGTCATATTAAAATTGCTACTAATGATTTCCCGCTTGGTGACCGCTATTCAAACGGTTCATTCGTTGTTGATCCAAATGTCGATGGCAGGCCAGAGACATTAATTTTAAATAATCCGGTTAATTAATTAAAAAAGGGCTACCATTAAATGTTTAAAGGTGTTAAACTATACTTTGACACCTTTGATTTTTACCTTATAAAAATTTATATAATTTAAAATTGGGATTAAACATTTATAGAAAGTAGTTAATTTATGCCAAAAACTGAAAAAATTTTTTCCGCAAAATCTTTACATTATTTTTTGCAATTAATTGATACGATGAATTATACACAGGCAGCGCAAATATTAGGGATTACGCAACCAGCGCTGACTCAGCAAATTAAAAAATTGGAGCGCACTATTGGTGTTCCTTTATTTGGGCAAATTGGTAAAAAACTTTACTTGACCGAAGCTGGAAAGCAGCTGCAAACTGGTGCAATTAGATTATTAGATACGATTAACTCCGTTGTTGATGACATTCAGGAATTTACCCAAGCCGACAAGGGAACGATAACAATCGGAATGCTGGAGAACATCACAACAAAAATTTTGCACTTGTTTTTAGCTGACTTCAGCAAACGCTTCCCGGATATTAAAATTAAAGTACGGTACTTTAAGCGTGAAGACTTGTGGCATGAGCTGGATAATAACTTAATTGACTTGGCAATTATGTACTTACCCGATAATACTAAAAAGAATATTGTTGATTTACAACAACAGTACCGATATTCTGAAATTTACAAGGACCGAATTGTTGTATTAACCCATAAAAAAGATCTTGAGTCGGGTAAAACTTATCCAGTTTCTGCACTGAAAGATCGCAAGTGGGTTGCCTATCCTGAAGAATTTTATCTGTCACAATTGATGCGTGATTATTTTGGCAATAAGCATAAAATGGATGTGCCAATCAGCTTTTCATCGACAGAGCAACTTGTTTCGACCGCAGAAGGCAATGATTACGATACGTTTATCAATGAGTCGTATTATGAAGCCCATAAGAAAGAAATAACGCTGACACCTGTGTATCTTAAGCCCGAGAAGGACTTTTCCGTTTCCCTAGTTTATCGTAAGGGCAAGAGAGAAGTTCCACGAATAGAAAATATTTTGGCTGAATTTAAAAATTTCTTGGATAACTATAAGCAATCGAGTAAACTAGAAGAAAAGTAGTTTTGCTTATAGAAAGAGAGGAATCTTTAAATGGAAAAAGAATTGGTTTTTGGTCATCAAAATCCTGATACGGACGCAATTGGTACAGCAATTGCTTATTCGTATTTGCAAAATAAATTAGGGTATAATACCGAGGCTGTTGCTTTAGGTGAGCCCAACGATGAAACCGCCTATGCTTTAAAAGAGTTTGGCTTTAAGGCTCCTAGAGTCATTAAGACAGCTGCAAATGAAGTTAAGGCTGTTATGCTGGTTGACCACAATGAGCCTCAACAGAGTGTTCCCGATCGCGATCAGGTGAAGGTAACCCATGTTGTTGACCATCACCGGATTATGAATTTTACGACATCTGAGCCGCTATATTATCGTGCAGAACCTGTAGGCTGTACAAGTACGATTGTGTGGGAAATGTACCAGGAAAATGGGGTAGAGATACCGCAAAATATCGCAGGGCTGATGTTGTCCGCAATAATTTCTGATACTTTGCTGTTAAAATCACCGACTACAACTGATAAAGATCACGCAGCTGTTGAAGCGTTAGCTAAAATTGCCGGAGTCGACTACCAAAAATATGGCTTAAAGGAATTAAAAGCAGGAACAAATATTGCTGATAAATCGGAAGAAGAATTAATTGATTTGGATGCAAAAAGTTTCTCCCTAAATGGCAGTGAGGTGCGTATTGCGCAAATTAATGTTGTCGATTTGCCTGAAGCAATGGAACGTAAAAAAGCCTTCCTGACCGCAATGGAAACTGCTGCTAAAGAAAATAATTATGCTTTGTTCATGCTTTTGATCACTAATGTCCTTGATTCTGATTCTAAGGCATTGGTTGTTGGTTCTGATTCCGCAAAGGCCAAATTTGAACAAGCCTTTGGCAAGAACCTGGTTGACGCTGAAGCCAGCCTTCCAGGAGTTGTGTCGAGGAAGAAGCAAGTGGTGCCGCCATTAACAGAGGCTTTTGAATAAGGCTTATAGATAAATTGAGGTTAGTAATATTGCTAATCTCAATTTTTTTGCATAAAAAAACCTGAATCACATCATTTGGTTCAGGTTTTATAACTTATTAGCTTAATCTTTATTGATTTCTTTAGCGACAATAATAAATGCTTTGCAAACGCGTTCCGACTTTTCTGACGGCATCTTACGCAATTCATTGATAACTTTTTGAATAAATACCGGGGTACTATCAGCATGATTATCCGCTTTTACCTCCTTGAAGCGGTAAGCATTCATAATAATATCTGGTGTCGTGGTATTCAAAGCTCTGGCAATTGAATCCAGCTTTTGAATACTGATATTTTGATTTTTAGTTCTTTCAAGACGAGAAATAAAGTTAACAGACAAATCACTTAATTCTGCTAAATCTTCCTGTGTTAGGCGTTGTTCGCGACGTCGACGTGAAATCTCTTTTCCTAAATTTATACTCATGGAATATCAACCCTTTCAAAATTTATTCTATAAAATTATTTATAGAATATTCCAAAAATAAATTAATGACACGGTTAGAATGTATATCTTATCAATAAACTTAAATTTAAACATTGGTATAGGTAAAACATATTTTCATCCAGTCACTATTGTATTGTATGCTTATTTTGAAAAAAATCAAGCAAAAATGCACCTATAAAAAACAATTCTAAAATAAATAAGGCAATTAAGGGCAGGATGTTATTCTTTTATAATGCATTGTCTATAAGTGTATATTTAGCAAATATAAATGATAAAGTATATATCGGAGTTTAGAAAGCGCTTAAACTTAATATAATAAATTATATCATATCAGGATAATAGAAAATATCGTAGATAAAAAATTTATCACAAATACTGAATTTAAGGGACATACTGGAAAATAATTACATTAAATTTATAAAAAATAGAAGTTTTACATTACATTTCTAAATTAATTTCAATTATTATATTAGCCTTATAAATGTTGGATAGATTTGTAGAATTCGATAAGTAAATTCATTTAGTTGCTTGAATAGAGTTTTGCTGAAATAGAAGAAAAAAAGTTTTTGTTATTAAAAAATAGATGATTATTATTACTACTTTAGTAGTGCGATTCAGTAAAGTAAAATTAGTTTTACAGCTTGATTCGTATAATATATATTATGTAAAGTAGTAATAAAAAATTTAGCAAATTGGCCTTGATCAGTCGATGTAAGCTTAAACATAGCAAAACTGCGAATTTAATTGGATTTTACTTGTTAGCTTAAGGATCGACCTGATAGTCTGGATTACATTGATTACTTGTTTTGGCAGTCGTTTATTTCTTAATAAGCGAATTTAATTAATTTAGCTGACAACTGGCGAAATAAATAATTGTTTAAGATCCATTGACTGTTGAATGAATTTTTTAGTTTGCAATATCAATTATGCGTGCTTAAAACAAAAAAAACTCAAAGACTAATAAATTCTGAATTGCCAGTAAATACGTAAGATTCTTTTAGTAATTTTGCTTTCTATCATTAAAACTATAATTTTAATGATAGGTAATTTTACAAATTTATTTGGATATTTTTTGGTTAGCACTAGCAACACGGATAATCTTTCTTTAAATCCTTTCTCTCTCCTACTCCTACTTTTTAAAACGTTTGTTTATTACTCAAACATACATTCGTATTTTGTATTATAATAAAGACTGACTTGCCTACCCTTTTATCTATAAAACAAACTTTGGAGATTTATTTTGGAAACAAAAAAATATTTGGATTTAATTCAGTTGGAGCTTAGTGCACTGCCCTCTTTTATTAAAGAATACAATTTTGGAACCAATCATTCACTGACTACCACGTACCAATATTTAACGGAAATTAGACGTTTTTTTGATTGGCTGCGGCATGAAGGTCTTTCTTCTGCCGCCAATAATCAGGAAGTAACAACTGCAACTCTTGCTAATTTACGCCGGAATGATATTATGCTGTACATTGATTATTTGGGGCACAGGAAAAACCAGCAGGGGCATTTAAATTCACCGACAACGATTAATCGTTCAATCAACGCTCTGCGCTCACTATTTAAGTTTTTAACGATTACCGCCGATAATAACAATGGTCACGTCTATTTTGAACGGAATGTGATGCTTAAGATTGATTCACTGAATAGCACAAAAACGCTCAATTACCGCGCACATGTTCTGGAATCACACATGTATACGGGCAAATTGAAATATGAATTCTTAGACTTCATTGAAAATAATTATGAAGCTTACTGCAATGTTCACGCTTTGCCCGCTTTCAGAAAAAACAAAGAACGTGATATGGCAATCATTGCATTAATTTTAGGAACCGGCATCCGTGTTTCTGAATGTGCCGGAGTCAATTTGTCAGACATTAATCTAAAAGATGCAACACTTGATGTTACGCGTAAAGGCGGTCAGCGCGACAGTGTGCCGATTGCTGAATGGACCCTTGATTACCTGATAGATTATAAAAAAATCCGTAAAGAGCGCTATAAAGCAAGCCAAAAGGAGAATGCGTTCTTTTTGACGAATTGGCACGAGCAGACACGGCAGATCACCACGAATGCGATTGAAAAAATGGTTAACAAATATTCGGCCGCATTTGGCCACCCGTTAACACCTCATAAATTGCGCCATACCTTAGCTTCTGAATTGTATGGCGTCACTAAAGACCAGGTTTTAGTTGCACAGCAGCTGGGTCAAAAAGGCACTTCAGCCACTGATCTTTATACGCATGTCGATCAACGTAAACAGCGCGAAGCGTTAAACGAAATATCTGAACAAGAAAAATAAAAAATTCACGAGGATTAAAGCAATTCTCGTGAATTTTCTATTTTTAATCAAAGATTGGCTGCCAATTCGGATCTTTGGCTGCTTCAAAACACATTTTAATCTGTTCCTTGCTGTTGCGGTGCTCCGATAGTTTGGGTAAATCAGTAAATGCAAAATATTTACAATCTGCCGTTTCAATATTATCAATGAACTCACCACTAATTTCATGGCATAAGAAAAAAGCGATTGTGACACCAGTGACGCGTTGGGGCCGGTTATGATGGTTGTAGTCCTGAATGGCAATTAGGCGATCAACCTTAACATTCCGTCCGGATTCCTCTTTTGTCTCTTTCAAACAGTTTTCTTTGAGTGTCACGTTGACATCGCACCAACCACCCGGTAATGCCCACCTGTCATCCGTTTTTTCTTTAACTAATAAAATCTTATTATCTTTAATAATTGCCGCTCTTGTGGCCAATTTGGGTGTCTGGTAGCCGTCTTCGCTGCTGAATAATGTCTTTACCTGCTTATAGGGTAAACCGGTCTTAACGCTCATCATTTCGGTTGCAATTTCACGTATCCGTTGATAACGTTCGCGGTCAAATTTATCATGCCCATATTCTAGGCCTTCTTGTGCGAGACTTTGCAGTTCAACTGCCCAAGATGTAAGATCATCTATCTTTTGCATAAATTTACCTCAATTTTTCATATCGTATTATCAAAAAACAGCCTTAGGGCTGCTTTTTACTTCGTTAAGTCTAATTTATCAATATCAATCATCCAGGCAAGTGCAAGTGATTTTTCACCCAAATGAGTGGCAATAACCGGACTGAATTTAGTAACCTCAACCGGTTTATCTGGAAAACTCTTATCAATGAATGCTTTTGCCTGCTTTGCTTGCTCGGCATCATTTGAATCAATTACAAAAAGTCGAAGCTTATCTTTATAAGGAAGTTGGCTGGTCTTTTCAAGTGTCAAATTTTCAATACGGGAAAAGGCACGTTTCATTGAACGAATCTTTTCAAAGGCAACGATACTGCCATCTTTAAAAGTTAAGAGTGGCTTAATATGCAACATGGTACCAATAAATGCCCCAGCATTGCTCAAACGACCTCCGCGGCTTAAGTTTTTCAGGTCATCAACGACAAAAAGTTCATCAATTGTTGCGCGAATTTCATCAAGATGCTTCATGATCGTGTCAACTTCTAAACCATTTTTGATCATGCGGGCGGCTGCTAAAACAAGTTCACCTTGTAAACGAACAGTCATTCTTGAATCAAAGGGATATAGATTGTATTCAGGATAATTGCGTGCAATGTTTTTTAAATTATCGTAAAAACCAGAAATTCCTTTAGACAAAGTTATGGCAATTATTGCCTCGTAACCCTTTTGATGCAGGTCATTGAAAAGGCTAATCATGTGTCCCATGCTGGGCTGCGAAGTTTTAGGAAAAGCAGATCCTTGTCTTTGCAATTCAAATAACTTTTCAGAAGTAATATTTATTCCTTCCAAATACTCGTCTTTGCCAATAATAATCGGGATAGGAACAACTGTAACATTGTTGTCGTATGCTTCTTGTTCAGTTAAGACACTAGTACTGTCCGTGACCAATGCAATTTTCATCTAATTAACCTTTCAATTTGTCATTTAATGAAATTATAGCATAAAAGAACTAGTGATACGACCAATAGCTAAATGAAACGTATCTTACTTGCATTTTTTGCAATAAAGGTAAGTTCTTTGTTAAAGCTAGAAGTCTCCTTGGGACTTAAAAGTGAACAAAAAACATTCTCAATTTGAACAAGAGTGGCCCTAAGTTCGGCAGCCTTTGCCAATCCTTTATTGTTCAACATAATAGTCTTGCTAGAATCACGCTCTGAGCGTGTAATTTGGACCAGTTCCTGCGTCCTTTTTTGCTGCAGCTGTCGACTTAAGGTGGAAAGCGAAATCTTCAGTAAAGCAGCCAAATTTCCCATTGTAAAAGAAGCATTGTTGTTCTTCTCAAAAAACAGTAAAAGACGTGTTTGCGAAATATTAAGCCCACACTTAACGCTGATTTCTTTTGTTATTTGAGTTGAAATGTTGCTAAATGCCAAAATATCCATGTATAACTTAGCCTTTCTTTTAGTTTACCACTTTTTGTGAAACATAGTAATATAATCTAACGTACTATATTAAATGTAAAGAAATATCTTCGAGATCATTATAGCAGATCCCCAGCTCATTTACTTTGTGAATTTCACAATACTGCAAGTACGCTATTTTAAGAATATGCAATTTTACTTTAACTGCAAAGAATTGTTATAATAGAAAACGTAATTTGAGGTGATATTTATGGCTTTTGATGGATTGTTTATCCATAATTTGTTAAAAACTTGGCAACCTGTCATCGTGAATGGACGTCTGTCGAAAATTTCGCAGCCATTTGCGCAAGATCTAATTTTGACTTTTAGAAAGGAACGAAAAAATGTTCAATTACTGATTTCAGCAAATGCCCAATACCCACGAATCTATTTGATTAAGAAAACTATTCCTAATCCGGATAAGGCGCCAACCTTCGTCATGGTGCTGCGGAAATATTTGGAGGGTTCTATTCTTAAAGATATTCGTCAGGTTGGCGTTGACCGAATTATCAATTTCTATTTTACTAACCGCAATGAATTAGGCGATGAAACTGAATTAGTTTTGTCAGTTGAATTAATGGGCCGGCACAGCAATGTGATTTTGTATGATGCGCAAAGTAAGAAAATTATTGATCTGCTGAAAAGAATTAATCCTGACGAAAACCGGGCCCGGCTCCTTCTTCCAAAAGCTAAATATGAATTGCCGCCACTTAATCCGGGGCTAAACGGATTGACGATGAGTGAAGAAGATTTTAATAAGTTAAAAGAAGCTAATTCTGATCCTAAAAGTTTTGCTAAAAAAATTAGTGGGCTTGACGGTGATGATCGCAATGAATTAAGCGGTTATTTAGCGGATGATTATTCATATTCATCTTTTAAACTGTTTTTCTCGCAGCTTGAAAAACCGTGTGCCTTTGTTCTGCTAACGCCTAAAAATAAACGGAAGATTTTTACTTACCTTCCCTATCATTTAGATTTAAAAAAGGAAAGTACAAATCCAGATTTAAATCAGGCATTAGATGAGTTTTATGAATACCAGGCTAATCGCGATTGGGTTAAACAAAAGGCGGGTAAGGTTGAACGTGTTGTTAAAAATGAGCAAAAAAAGCTGGCAAAAAAAATCGCTAAATTAAAAAAACAGCTACAAGTAGCTGAAAATTCTGAGGGTTACCGGATTCGCGGTGAAATTTTGAACGCCAATCTTAATCAAGTAAAACCAGGAATGAAGAAGATTGCGTTGCCTAATTATTATGAAAATAATCAGCCGCTTGAAATTAAGCTTGATGTGGCTCTTTCTCCTGCCCGTAATTCGCAAAAATACTTCACTCGTTATAAAAAGCTTCGTGATTCAATCAAGCATGTTAACGAACAAATTGACATTGCACAGAAAAATTTAGAGTATTTTGACTCAGTCCAAACCGAAATTGATAATGCGGAACCGCAAGACATTGACCAAATCAGCGATGAATTGATTAGTCAGGGTTACATTCGTCCAAAGCAGAAGCAAAAACGGCGTAAAAAAGTTACTGAACGCAATCTGAATAAATTTAAGCTTACTTCAGGTAAAATCGTCTTAGTTGGTAAAAATAATTATCAAAACGATTGGCTAACTTTTAAAAAAGCCGATAAGAGTGACACTTGGTTTCATGTTAAGAATATTCCTGGTTCACACGTTATTTTGCGTGATTCTGCGCCAACTGATACAGACATCAAGGAAACGGCCGAGATTGCGGCATATTTTTCAAAGGCAAAGAATTCTGCCCATGTTCAGGTTGATTATGTTGCCGATAAACGCGTCAAAAAGCCCAATGGCGCTAAGCCCGGCTTCGTGATTTATACTGGTCAAAATTCAATAGAGGTTACGCCCGAAAAAGACGCTATTTTAGCAAAAAGGATCAAATAAAAAAGGCAAGGATAATGTCCCTGCCTTTTGTCTTATACCGGCTGCGTTGTTAATGCCAATGATTCTAAGACTTCTAAAATTAATTCTGTTGTTTCAATACTTGAAAAAACTGGAATGTGGGTATTCAAAGCTTCATCACGAATTCTGATTGCATCGCTGCTGGCAATATCGGATAAGCTAGTGATGTTAATGACCATGACAATTTTATGTTGGCGGATTTTTTCAATTAAGTTATTGGGATCGTCGTGAACTTTGCTGACAACACCGGTTGTGATCCCGGCTTCCGCAAAGACGTTTGCCGTTCCTTCGGTGGCAATAATTTTATAACCTAGCCGGTAAAATCTGCGGGCTAGCTGCGCTGCCTTCTGCTTATCCTCATTGCGAACAGAAATAAAGAGCGTTCCGTAACTTGGAATGGTTAAATCACTGGCTTCATAACCTTTATACAAGGCCTTGGCCAGTTGTGTGTCGCGCCCCATTACGGACCCTGATGACTTCATTTTGGAATCAAAAGTATTGCCGCTGTTATAATCAATGTAAGAAAAGACAGGCATTTTGACGTGGATAAAATCATTTGTCGGCCAAAGTTCATTAATATAACCTAATTCGGATAGGTTTTTGCCAATTAAAACTTCCGTTGTATATTCGGTTATGTCCTTACCTAGTGCTTGAGATAAGAAGGCGACATTATGCCCCGCATAGGGCTTAACCTGCAGCAAGTAGAGCGTATCGGCAACCGTTAGAAAATGCAAAGTAAAGATGCCGCGCATCTTAATTTTTTTAATGATTTTAATTGCCGCTTTTTTGATTTCTTCTTGTTTAATTTTGGTTAAGTTTTGCGGTTTAAAGACGGCAATTGAATCCGATGCATGAGAGCCGCTTTGCTCCAAATGCTCAATAATCCCGGGAACGGTAACGTCTTTACCATCAGAAATAGCAGTTAATTCGTACTTATTTCCTTCGATAAAATGTGAAATGGAGACTTGGTCCAACTGATTTTCTGTCAGATATTTTTCCACTGCTGGCAGATCATAGACAACGGCCGATTTTTGCTTGATGCCTCTGCTGATTCCACCAAGCAAAAAGGGAAAATCGTAATCTTCAATGAAATTTTTAATTTCAACCAAGTTAGAAGTTCTTAATGATGGGTTCAGTTTAAGATTTTTAAACGGTAACGCTAAAATATTGTCAATTTTGCGGTTGATGTTTTTATTCTGGTAACCCAATACATTTAGGCCTTGATCCATTAATATTTCACTAAGCGCATTTATTTCTTTGCCCGAAAATTGAAGAAGCACATCCTTAATGCTTTCAGCCTTGGCAATTTTACAAATATTTTCAATGGTAATCGGATCAAAATAGATCCGTTCGACATTCTTATAGCGGTTGGCAACCGATTCATCATTGTTGGACAATAAAATAGTTGCATAATTATTTTTATGTAAAGCTTTGATCGCATGGCTGATCATGTAATCAAATTCGCTTGTCACCGAAACTTGTGACGGCAGCATACCAATAATTAAAATCTTTTGGGGAGCCGCAAGCTGCTGTGCTTCGTTTTCTACACCATAAGAACTGTAAACGGCGTGAACCTTAGGTCGATAAAGTCCGGCTGAACCATCGATCTGCGTGTAAGAGGTTGCCAAACCAACTTGCTCAAGTTGCTTGCGGATACTGCTGACATCTCTTCCAGTAATCACAGCAATTAGCCTGTTAGAAAAGCCTCGTTTTTTAACTTCTGTCAGCAATTCCGTGCTAATTGCGGGATCGGCAGCTAGTTGTTGTCCCAACTTAACGATATTTTGCAGCTTCTGAAAATAAATCGGGTGAAGATTAATGATTTGTTGCAGCTCCTGGTAGTCAAAGCCTTTGGCAATCGCAGCTAAAATTTTGACAATATGCATTTCATCAGGCGCAAGCAAATCAGATTTAATCTCTTCTTTTGTTTTACTATTTTCACTAGTAAAAACGCTAATTGCATAATCTAAGTTAGTGGTTGAAGCTAGTCCTTTTAAAAAGGCAGTTTCAAAATTGCGGCCAATTCCCATTGCTTCGCCGCTGGACTGTTTTCTTCTTCCCAAATGATAATGATTTTTACGGGAAGTTGCCAGTGACCAATAAGGCATTTTAAGCGCAATTTTGTCTTGGACAGGTTCAATTGCGGCAACTAAACCGGACAATGGATCACTGATTTCGTTTAAGTTATAACCGATTGCGACTTTGGCAACAACATAGCCGATGCTGTATAGACCAGTCCGCTGCGCCCAAATTGCACTGCGCGTCACCCGCGCTTTAATTGATAAAACTTTTGCGTGAAGCTCGGTACCATGGTGCTTAACCGCAAAACGAATGCTGGTAATTCCTGTAACTTGTAAATTTGCCACAATTTTTTGCGAAATTGCCCGTAATTCCTGAATTTGGTCATTGTTCAGCGTCAATGCAGGCATGACCATAATTGAATCACCAGAATTAATTGCGACTGGCTCAATTGAATCAGCAAAATTGATAAAAGCGACGTTGCCGTTTTTATCTCTGATCACATCAACAATCACTTCTTCCCATGACGAAAGATCCTCAGTTATCTGATAATGATTCCAGGAGAAATTCTCTGTTTGGCGCTCTTTTTTAAAAAAAGCAGATAAGCTCTTACTGTTGGTAAAAACATATTGGGCGTTATGATAATAGGCTTGAAATTTCGTAACCAGTACCGGAAAAGCAAGCTGCTGATCAATTTGCTCCGGAGTAAGCGCAGTTGAGGCTGCGTCAAGCTGCCAAAAACGGTTGACATCAATATTCAACTTTTTAAGATAGGCAATTCTTTGTCTTTGATCTTTCATCTTGATCGCTTGGAGATTGGTTGTAAGCAGCTTAATGCCCATTTCCTGTAAGATACCATCCTGAAGCAAATTATAGGTAATTTTTAAGCCAGTGGTTGAACCAAAGGCTGTCATGATTGCATCCGGTTCTTCCATCCGGATGATTCTTTTCAAAAAATCCAGCGTCATTGGTTCCAGGTAAACCGTTACACCAGATCGCTTATCCGTGGAAATTGTTGCTGGATTGGGATTAACCAGTACCACCTGAATGTCTTCCTCAAGAAGTGCATCAATCGCATCCGTTGTCACCAAATCTGTTTCCGCGACACTGCCGATTAGGGTTGGGCCAGAACCGATGATCAAAATTTTATCTAAATCATTTTCTAAAGGCATATGCTTACCCCATCATTTCTACAAAATTATCATAAATTTTTTGGGCATCCAGGGCACCGGGTGCCCCTTCTGGATTAAAGGCAGTGGCAATTACTTTGTTTTCCTGATTGATGAACCCGGCTAGCAGACCGCTATGAAGATCAACGTATTTTTGCTTCATCTCCATTTGCACACTATCAGACAAAAAGAGCTGATCAATATTCATTGCCACCTGCAAAATTTTATTTGTATTCTGTTCAATAACCGGATAATTCGTCCCGTTGAATTCTTCTTCCAAATCAACTAGCTCAAAATTAAGGTAATCGCCTAGAACAAGAAAGCCAAGACCAATCCCTAAAAGCGGATACTTGCCATAAAAGTACGTTAAAAGCGGCTCAAGTCCCGCGCTAACTTCAGCACATTTTCCTGGGCCGTTAGAAATAATTATTCCGTTAGGCCGTAAATTTTCGATATCGGTAACAGTGGCGTTATACGGCAACACCGTAACATTGATTTTCCTAAGTGACAACTCGCGCAACATTGAGTGCTTAAGTCCCAGGTCAATCACGGCCACGGTCTTACCGACATTAGGTGCGGCATAAGCATTTTTAGTCGAAACCGCTGCCGATTTGTTTTTAGGCAGAACCAGCGCTTTAATTTGGTCAAAGGCATGTTCATCGTCTGTATCCATGATGGACGCCTTGATCATTTTTTCCTTGATCAGGAGCTTAACCAAAGCCCGGGTATCAATGTTAAAAATCGCCGGAATGTTTTTTTCCTTCAAAAAAGAATCTAGCTCTTGAAAATTAGTACTGTCGGTAATATTCCAAGTTACATCGTTGGCAATAATTCCCTTAACGGTTGGATTAATGCTTTCATAATCAATGGCATTAATGCCTGTGCTGCCGATCACTGGTGTGGTAAAAACCAGAATTTTACCGGCATTGGTGGGATCGGTCAATGCTTCCTGGTAACCGAAATTGCTGGTTTGAATTGCCAGTTCACCGGTTGCGGTAATACTGGCACCGATTCCCTCTCCTGGAAAAGAATGCCCGTCTTCAAGAATTAAATATCGTTTCATCTAATCACTTATTTCTTAATTCATTAAGCCGTTCAGTAAAAATCTGCGGCGGCTCAACTTCAAATTCAAGCCACTCATTAGTCGTCGGCTGAGTAAAGCCAAGTACTTCGGCATGCAAAAATTGGCCGTTGCCCTTGAGCGTTTTGCGCGGTCCGTATAATGGATCACCAGCAACCGCATGGCCAATGTAATCCAGATGAACCCTAATTTGGTGTGTCCTGCCGGTTTCTAATCGGCATTTAATCAAACTATAACCCGGAAACTGTTCCAGTACGGAAAAATGCGTCACGGCATCTTTGCCATTAGCAACCACCGCCATTTTTTTGCGATTATTAGGATTGCGGCCAATAGGCGCATCAATTGTGCCGGTTTGTTCACTAAAATTACCGTGGACAATTGCCAAGTACTCACGCTTGTTGGTTTTGTGCGCCAACTGCGCTTCTAAGCTTTCTCGGGCATGAGCATTTTTGGCAACCATTAATAGGCCCGAAGTATCCTTGTCAATTCGATGAACGATTCCCGGACGAAAGCCCTCAGGACTTGCTGCTAAATCTTTGGTATGGTACAAAAGCGCGTTAACTAATGTATGATTCGGATGCCCTGCCGCTGGATGAACTACCATGCCCTGCGGCTTATTGACAACAATTACATCTTGGTCTTCATAAACAATTTCAAGGGGAATATTTTCTGGCTCTACCGCCAGTGGCTTTAATGGTGGTACAACAACCGAAATTTGGTCATCCGACTGTATTTTATACGAAACCTTTGCAGTCTTGCCATTGACTAAAATTTTCTTGTCTTGAACTAATTCTTTGACTCTGGTTCGAGACAAGGCAGAAATTTTATCTGCAACAAATTTATCCAACCGTCCCTGTTCGTCCTTTACCTGAAATTCATATTTATCCGGCATTTTTATCCTTTTTCTCGTCAAAAAACAGCAGGTAAATAAAGATTAGAATTACCCCAACTGTGATTGCCGAATCAGCAATGTTAAAGATATTAAAATGAATGAAATCAACTTGCAGCATGTCCACCACATATTTAAGGTGCAGGCGATCAATAAAGTTGCCAATAATTCCACCTAAAACCAGGGCTAAACCCAGGTCGAATAAGGTATTACGATATTTTTTAGTAAATAAAAAATAAAGACAAACAATAATTGCAACGATACTGATGATGTAAAACAGCCACATTTGGCCGATTAGAATATTCCATGCCGCACCATTATTTTGAATGTAGGTAAAAGATAAAATACCCGGAATAACTTGGTGAACCTCACCAAGAGCGTAGTTATTGATGATAAAAGCCTTTAAGCCCTGATCCATTAAGACTACGACTAAGGAAATAATTAAATATAAATATTGCATAACTAATTTTTAAAATAAACCGCTAATCTTGCCGTCATTGTCAACGTCAATTTCAAGTGCTGCAGGATGTTTCGGTAATCCGGGCATATCTAAAACATGCCCCGTGGTAATTACAATGAATCCAGCGCCGTTCTTTAAACTAGCGCCCTTAACATGCAGCGTGAAATCAACTGGTGCACCTAACTGATCTTTGTCATCGGTGAAGGAATACTGTGTTTTGGCAATGATTACCGGTAACTGATCTTTACCCATTCTTTCTAACTCGGCAATTTGTCGCTCAGCTTTTTGACTGTATTCTACCTGACCAGCATGGTAGATCTTTTTAGCTATTTTAGCTATTTTAGTTTTTATCTTATCATTTTTGTTATAGCTTGGAGTTAAATTAGCTTGCTGAGAATCGGCAAGATCAACAACGGCTTGGGCTGCCTCAATACCGCCTTTTGAGCCATCGGCATGATAAGTAACAACTTGGGCGTCTATTCCCTGTTCTTTAACCAAACTTTGCAATAAAGCAAGTTCTTTATCGGTGTCGGTTGCAAATTTATTGATTAAAACGATCACGGGAACGTTATAAGAACGCATATTGTTCATGTGCCGCTCTAAATTACGAAAGCCTTCTTTTAATGCCAGCAAATTTTCCTGATCAAGCCTAGCAGTATTGCCTTCAGCCTGATATTTTAAGGCGCGAATCGTTGCCACAACGACACAAGCGTCTGGTTTTTTATCAAGTTTAGTTGCGACGAAATCCATAAATTTTTGGCCGCCCAAGTCACTGCCAAAACCAGCCTCTGTCAAAGTGTAATCACTCAAGTGCAGTGCCAAATTCGTTGCCATAATTGAGTTAGCACCGTGAGCGATGTTGGCAAAAGGACCGCCATGAACAAGTGCCGGCGTATGTTCGATTGTTTGTACTAAATTCGGCTTTAAGGCATTTGCAAGCAGTGCGGCGATTGCCCCTTGAAAGCCTAAATCTTTAACGTAGACTGGCTGATCATCTTCAGTAAATGCAACCAACATGTTGCCAATCCGATATTTTAAATCATTAATATCAGTCGCAAGACACAAAATTGCCATTAATTCGTTTGCTACGGTGATGGCAAAACTGCTTTCGTGCTCAACACCGTTAAATTTTGAGCCCTGCCCAACCGTTACTTTTCTAAGTGCCCGGTCATTAACGTCAAGACCGCGCTTCAAAACAATTCGCTGTGGATCAATCTTTAACGCATTATCTTGATAAAGATAATTGTCAACAAGGGCTGCCAAAGTATCGATGGCCGAGGTCAAGGCGTGCATGTCACCGGTAAAGTGCAAATTAATGTCTTCCATCGGAATAATTTGGGCTTGCCCACCGCCGGTCGCTCCGCCTTTAAGGCCAAACACCGGCCCCATTGACGGTTCACGCAGGGCAATCATCGTTTTTTTGTGTAACTGATTATTAATGGCATCGCCAAGGCCAATCGTAATGGTCGATTTCCCTTCTCCGGCCGGTGTTGGCGAAATCGAAGTTACCAAAATCAATTTCCCAAGATGGTTATTATTGCGCGCCTCCTTGATTGCAGGCCAAGTAATCTTGGCTTTGTCGTAACCATAAGGTTCAAGGGTTTCTTTACTAAGTCCTATTTTTTGGGCAATTTCAGTTATTGGTAATATTTCGGCTTCTTGCGCAATTTGAATGTCTGATTTCATGGGCATGTACCTCTCTTAGACTAAAAGTTTTTAACTATCATTTTTAAAAGTGCATTTCATATTAGAATTTAGGTCCCACCTTTTTTAGTCTAAGAATATTATAGCAAACTTTCTTCTTAATTTAGACTGTTAAAGTTAGTCTTTAACAGTTCAAATATTTTTATCTAAAAAATAGCAGGCTAAACAGTCTGCTACTTCGTGATTCGTAATAAATAATAAGTTTGTAAAGGGGATGTCTTTACTTGATAAAATTTAAAAATCCCCCATTTCAGGCTTTCCCGCGGTTCATTTTTTAAATTAACTCTGGGGCGATAAGGCAACTTTAAGTATTGCCGATTCCAGTATGAATTTACCAGCGTGTAGATTAGAAGGACAAAAAATACCGATAAGACGATAATCGCTGCCCAACTGATATTCGCAGCGCCCTCATAAGCCAAAACCAGGCCAACAAATAAAATGATAAATAGCCAGCAGTAATAAATAATGCCTGTCCGGCCCAATAAAATAAAATGTTTCTTTTTCATAAAATACCTTGTTAATACTTGATTTGCAAGTGTAAATTGCTGTTACCTGAGGTGTCATATAGAGACTTAAAGTAAGTTTCAAAGAAAGGATCTTCTTTAATTAAGGTTTGAAATTCAGTTGATGCCTTAATTTGCTCTAACTGCTTACTGGTAAGTTGATTGTGTCCCGTAAAAAAATTAAAATTCAGTTCAGCAAATAAGTTGCCCATTTTCCGAATGAGGCCGAGATCATATTTGCCTTTATGCATTTCTGACTGAACCAGCCTGCTTGAAATATTACCAAACTGCAAGTTTTTTAAATAATCATGAAAATGCATTAAGGTATAATTTTTTTGCTGAATTTTCGTCAAATAAGGCCGCATGTCAAATTCTTTGCGGAGATAAGTAACCCTGTCAGGAGCAACTTGTAGAATACCATAACCCTGATCATATGAGCAAAAGCTGGAGCTTGCCACTTCAATTGTTGGAATTTTTTTCTGCGGTCCGATAATGTTTTGCGCGTGAATATGACCGGAAAACGCTAATCTGACATCATATTTTTGGCATAACTTGCGCACTTCATCCGCGTTATCCAAAACAAACCCACTACTGACGGCTTTATTATGAACATAAAGGTTGTGATGCAGAAATAGTAGGACGTGCAGCTTTTGTTTCTGTGCCTGCTGCAATTGCCTTTCAAACCAAAGCAGCTGCCTAGAACTAATATGTCCTCGCGTTAGCGGTGCCGTATGTGCTTCTTTTTTTCCATAATAGTTGGAGTCCAGCATAATCAATAGATACCGCGGATTAAGTTGCACACTGTATGCAAGTGAACTAGGATCCTTGCTGCTGCAATTATCATAGGAAACTTGGAAAATTTGTTGCCATTCTTTGGGACTGATTTGCTTGGCATAAAGCTGCTGTTCATTGTTAAATTTGCGTGCCCAACCGTCGTAAATATCATGGTTACCAGGCAATACTAGCAGCCTTGTATCTTTTAAAGAACTAAAAATTTGGGCAAATTTTTGGGCCGAAAGTAGTTCACCGTTGAATGTCACGTCACCCGTGACAATAATTGCGACAGGCTTTTTTTCCTTGGTCATTTTTGCAAACGCCTTTAGCGCAATTTCTTGATAATAAAGGTCTTTGCCCTGGCTTGTTTTCTGCATCTGAGCAAAGGCTTGACCATTATCATGTAAATTGTCGGCAATTAAATGTGTGTCTGACAGAATCCAAAGTGCTGCTTCCTCTTTTTGCGTAATCATCTTCTATTTGCCCAAAACTGATAGAAATCTACGCGCAGGTTACCATTAAATAGTTTGCGCTTTTTGGTTGCCGTGTGCCCAAAATACTTTTCAAACTCCGGATCCCCGACCAGATAATACTGGCTGAAACTGTTGTATTTGCCCAAAACTTGTCCCATCTGCTTGTATAAGCCTTCAGCAGTCTCCTTGTCTTTTAAGCGTTTGCCATATGGCGGGTTGGCAATAATTACCCCATTTTCAAGATCGGTTGCAAAGTCTTTAACTGCTACCTGCTTGAAGTAAATATCCTGTAAAACCCCGGCATTATGGGCATTAACTTTGGCAATTTCCAGAATTGACTGATCAATATCACTGGCAACAATTGGTGCCGAAATTTCTTTTATTTCACTTTCAGCCTCGTCCAAAGCCTCTTGATATAAATCCTGGTTAAACCAGTCAAAGCCTTGATAGGCAAATGAGCGCCAACTTCCGGGAGCAATATTTTTGGCAATTAAAGCTGCCTCAATTGCTAAGGTTCCAGAACCTGTCAATGGGTCAATTAAGGGATGGCTGCCGTCATACGGTGTCAATTTTAACAAGCTGGCTGCAAAATTTTCTTTTAACGGTGCTCCGCCGTGTTCAACTCGGTAACCCCGCTTAAACAGACTAGCCCCGCTTGTGTCCAGAGATAAGCGGACTTTATTTTTATAAATATGAATATCAAGCGGATATTCACTACCGCTTTCGGGTAAGAAACCGCGGCGGTGATATTGATCCGACATCTTGTTGACAATTGCTTTTTTGACAATTGACTGGATGCCCGGTTCTGAATGCAGTTGCGAGCGAACTGACCGACCCTGAACCGGAAATTTGGCATCAACCGGCAGCAATTCCGCCCAGTCAAAATCATAAGTCTGATTATACAAACTATCAAAATCGGTTGCTGTGAATTCCTTCAGCAGGATTTTAATCCGGTCCGCCGTTCGCAGCCACAAATTGGTTTTAACGATATCTTTTTGGCCGCCTCTAAAAAAAACACGGCCGTTTTCTGTCTGTGTTTGGTAGCCCAAGGATTGCAGTTCTTTTGCAACGACGCTTTCAAAGCCGGCTCCCATTGTGGCGTATAACTGATATTCTTTCATTAGTAATCATTCGTTTCTTTAAAAAAAGAGTTGAGCTTCAAAAAACTCAACTCTGCCTTTGCAAATTTCTATAAGCCACGTTCTGTTCTAGTAATTCTGGCTCAATTACCGTTAGCAGTCATCTATCTTTACTAAAATATAGTAATCCGGCCTTTAGTTCAATTCCTTAGGCCGAAACGCCCCTACCAAATTTGGGTTGCACGCTCGCAGGGTTTACCTCGTTCCACCAGAATCGTTTCCAATTCTGCTTCGTCACTGTGGCACTTTTCAGGATAGTCATACATATCTCAAAGTGAAACTTAGTATTTTTTCCGCCGTAATAAGAAATATTCTCCAGCTTCTTGGGCTGAATACGATCACTACAAACATCGCAGTTTGTGCGTGCGTGGACTTTCCTCAGTTAGCAGCAGCTAACCGCGACTGCACAAAATTCACATTTAACATTATAACAAAGCGTTATTCATTTTGTAAGCCGTAAACATGTTTTTCTAGCTTATAAACTTTGCGTTCCAAGGCTGAAATTCTTTGAATAATCTCCATGTTAGTTGAGTTTTCACCGTTATTTCTGGACACGGAAGGAAATTCTTCGCTTCGGGATCTCCTTGGTGCATAGGTTTTAACCTCTTCATGCATTTCAGCATCGTCCTTTTCAGTTTCCTGCAACTTTTTCTTGGAATCCATTAATTCACGCTGTAATTGGCCGATCTGACCGTAAAGATCCTCGATTATTTGGTGAAAAGTATCATAATCGGTGATCACTTGATCCAAATAGGCGTCAACATCATCGGGATCAAAGCCTTTAACCTTGGTCTTAAACTGCTTTTTTAATATATCTTCTCCAGATAATTTAACATCATTTAAATTTGCCATTTTTATGACAACTCCTTTACACCATCTTATTTTAGCAAAAAGCCAAAATCTTTAAAACTATAAAGCGAATTTTGTCAAAATTTTTTATCGTTATTCGGAATATTTTTCTAGTCCTTTTTTTGTTTGGTATTCCTCAGCCGCATCCTGTAAATCGTAAAAATCCAACAAATCCAGCTGGTAACTAGCCGTTTCTTGGTGCTGTTTGATAAGTTGATAATCATATTTTGGTTTGCCGACATGTTCTTCGTCATAGATCATTAATGCCCTGTCAGTATGCAGCAGCATAAAGTTTTGGTAATTGCGCAGCTGCAGCGGGCTGGTGTATGGCTTATTCGAAGTTGAAGCAAAGAAATCAACTTGCTGTTTGAGTTTTAAAAATTTCGCCTGATTTTTTTCATTCCATCGATTGGCAAATTCTTCATAGGGAATCATGATTGCGATGCTAACTGGATAATTTTCCCTGAGTTCGAGCGCAGCTTCGCTTGCCCACTGCTCAACACCCAGGTTGGCTCCCGTGATGATCCAGTCTAATTGTTGATTTTCCAATAAATTAATAAAATAATTTTTCAACGCATACTTAATTACTTGAATTTTGGGATCTGTATCGCCAAAAGCATTTAATTCATAACTGCGGTAACCTGTTACCCATAGACGTTGCATAGTACAAAAGCCTTCCTTTATTCAAAAAACTTTTCTTTATTGTTATAATGCTAGCAGGAGTGAATTTAATGGTCAAATATCCGAATGGCAGCTCAGCCGCATATCATAAGTCAGCAGTGCCGAAAATGCAGCATGCTTATCACCTTCACCGTAAAAACGTAAACTTTTCCGACCGTGGGATGTCCTTAGAACAACAAATCAATGAGTCCAATAAGTATTATCGCATAAAGGGGATTGCTGTTGTTCATAAAAAACCAACACCAATTCAAATTGTTAAGGTTGATTATCCGAAAAGGTCAAGAGCGGTAATTCGTGAGGCTTATTTTCGCCAGGCCTCTACAACCGACTATAATGGGGTTTATAATGGTTACTATCTGGACTTTGAAGCAAAGGAAACAAGGAATAAAACTAATTTTCCGCTGAAAAATTTTCATGAGCACCAGATTATTCATTTAGCCGCGTGTATTGCGCAGCAAGGAGTTTGTTTTACCATTATTAAATTTACCAGCTTAGAGAGATACTTTGTTACACCAGCAAGTTATGTCATTAAAGCTTGGCAGGAAAAGCATAAAAGTTCATTAACGCTTTGTGAGATCGAAAAAGTTTCAATTGAAATGGCCAGCGGGTTTAATCCCACCCTCCCCTATCTCAAAGCAGTTGATCATTTTATTGCAGATAGGAAAAGTAATAATGAAAAAAAATGATAGTAATTCTAAAAATGTTGTTCGTGAATCCAGACAGGCGTACAGCAGGCAGCACCGCAAAAAAAGGCCGTGGGTAAGCATTATCAAATGGGTTTTCTTTGCCCTCCTTTTGTTTATTGTTTCTGGCATTGGCTTGTTTGCCTTTTATGCTAAAGATGCACCAAGCATTAGCGAGAGCCAGCTTGAAAGCGGCGGCACTTCTAGTCTTTATACCAGTGATGGCAAGTTCCTGCTTTCACTAGGCTCGGAAAAACGAATTTATGTCAGGGACAGTCCAAAATTGGATTTGCTAAAAGCAGCAGTTGTATCTGTGGAAGATAAACGTTTCTACAAAGATAAGCTGGGAATTGATCCGATTAGAATTGTTGGCTCAGTCCTTTCGAACGCTCAAAGCAACAGTATTTCTGCCGGGGGTTCAACAATTACCCAGCAGCTCGTTAAACTGACGGTTTTTTCTACTTCTGCTTCCCAGAGAACCTTGAAACGCAAAGCCCAAGAAGCATGGCTGGCAATGCGGGTTCAGCGGGAATTTACCCACGACCAGATCTTAGAATTTTATATTAATAAAGTTTACATGAATTACGGTAATTATGGCATCGGCACGGCGGCTGACTATTATTACAACAAGCCGATTGACAAATTGGATTTGGCCCAAACCGCTCTGCTTGCCGGAATGCCAAATGCTCCGGTTAAATATGATCCGTATGTTTATCCTAAACTAGCAAAATACCGCCGGGACATTGTTTTAAAAGCAATGCTTGATAATAAGAAAATTACCCAGATGCAGTATAACCAGGCAATAAAGGAAAGTGTCAAGCACGGCTTGCGCAAACATCAGGCTGCTAACGAATCAAGAATTCGTAAAATTGATGATCCGTATATTAAGGAAGTTATCTCCGAAGTTAAGGAAAAAGGCTTTAATCCTTATAATGACAACCTCAAAATAACGATTAATATTGATCAGAAAGCCCAAAATAAGTTATACGAATTAGCCAATGATAACCAGGTCCCGTTTACCAACAATAAAATGCAGATTGGGGCAACTGTAATTGATCCAAGTAACGGTCACGTTGTCGCGATTTTGGGTGGTCGGCACCTCCCTTCCGTGCAGCTAGGACTTGACCGAGCTGTGCAGACGGCTAGGTCGACCGGTTCCTCAATCAAACCAGTATTAGATTATGGACCGGCAATTCAATATTTAAATTGGTCAACAGCGAAAATGATTAACGATAGTAAGTATATTTATCCGGGAACTCATATTCAGCTTTACGATTGGGATAATAAGTATGACGGCATGATGACCATTCGGCATGCCTTGGAGCAATCACGCAACGTCCCTGCTGTTAAAACTTTGAAGAAAGTAGGCGTTGGCCGAGCCTCCCTGTTTGCAAGAAAGTTAGGGGTTAATGTTCCAGCCAATTCCGGACTGTCAGTTGCGATTGGTGCCAATGCCTCTAGTCTGCAAATGGCCGGGGCGTTTGGGGCGTTTGCTACGATGGGTGTCTACCACAAGCCCCAGTTTGTTTCTAAAATTCAAACGCCCGATGGCCTAACAAGAAACTATGATTCAGCTGGTGTGCGTGTCATGAAGAAATCAACGGCCTACATGATCACGGACATGCTGAAAGGCGTAATTAAATCTGGGTCTGGTACTGCGGCACAAATTCATGGTTTATATCAGGCTGGGAAAACCGGTACTGTTAAATACGCGGACGAAGACCTGGTTAAATATCCAAGCTACAACTCTACTCCAAAAGATTCATGGTTTATTGGCTATACCCAAAGTTATGTTATGGGTGTCTGGACCGGTTATGATAATTTACGAGATGGGACAATTTTAGGTGTCGGTGCACAATCGGCGCAGTTAATGTATAAAAACATGATGAGTTACCTAATGCAGCAAAAACCAAATATTGACTGGGAAAAGCCCGCTTCGGTAATCAGAGCCAAAATTGCTAAAAATTCTAATCCGCCGCAAGTGTCTGCAACGGGCCAATGGCAGTTATTTGTTCGCAACCATGCGCCAGCTGGTATTGTAGATGATACATCATATGATGACAAAGATGAAGAAACGGATACTAGTAACCGAAGCTACACAACTACCAATAACCAGCAAACTTCATCAACTAGTGAGCGTGACAACCAAAACGGTTCTACTGCGCAAGCAAATAAGAATAAAAACAATAATTTGCAAAACAAAAAAAATAAAGCTGATGAGGCAAATAAAAACAAGCAGAATACAAACTCAAATAAAAATGAGCAAAATTCTACTACCAATAATAATAACAATGAAGAAAACAATACAACCACAAACGATAACAACCAGAATAATGACCAAGGCGATCAAGGAACGGATAATCACTAATATTAAGGCTGGATAATGTTAAATAAAGCACATGTGCTCCATCAATCTCGTTAACTGTTTGATCAACCTTCTCGTTTTAGCTAATATTAAATACGAAAATTTTTTATTTTTATCAGTTATTGCAATTAAAAATGACAACGAAAAAGCCAAGTTAATTTTGTTTAGCTTGGCTTTTTTGCTAGTGTTATTTCAGATATGAATATGGATCTTCTTTATCCCGAGCAGTCATTGAATATCTGCCAAAAAGAATCATTGCATGGTGAGTATGAATCCACTCATCTTTAGGCAACACTTCTTCCAATCGTTGCTCAATTTCGTGTGGCTTGGCCGTTTGTTTGACAATATGAAAGCTCTTAGAAATGCGGGCAACGTGTGTATCAACCGCAATTGCCGGAATCCCAAACCCGTCGGCCAAAACCACATTGGCGGTTTTTTCGCCCACGCCAGGAAGACTTACCAATAATTTTTTATCGGCGGGAATCTGACCGTCATACTTCTCGACCAAAATTTCGGCAGTTTTCTTTAAGTGTTTTGCTTTCGAATGATAAAGACCGATCTTAGAAATATCAGTTTCAATCTCCTTGATGGGGGCTTGAGCGAGTGCCTTGGAATCAGGGAAATCGGCGATAAATTTCGGCATCACCCGATTGACCATCTTGTCCGTTGTCTGTGCACTCATTAATACCGCACACAGCAAATGAAATTTATTGTCCCAAACCAGTTCGCTCTTGGCATCAGGATACATCTGATTGATCTTCCGTAATACCGCCCTTGCCTCTTTATCATTCAATAATTTTTCTTTAGTCATCCTTACCGGTTCCTTTGTAAAAATTTTTCTACTTCTGCTGTCGTTTTTAAATTATGGCGCTGCCAGTTCAATAAGATCCTGTCAACGTATTTTAAGCTATATGCCTGTGACAGAACCGCTTCCCGCAAAGCCAATTTAATTATTTCCGGTGCGTAATGGTCCACGTTAAGCCAAGCAGCAATTTCTTCACGCTCAATCGGGCTTAGATAGCGTCCGAATTCGATTTCGAACTGCCTAGTCAGCTGGTTCAGCGGGTCGTTATCTAGGCTGTCAGCAGAACTTGTTTTTTTCTTTCTGCCCTGCTGATTGTTAACAAGAACGTGATCCTGTAAAAATTGGTCCAGTTTTTGGTATAGGGGACGTAAATCATAACAGTCAGCAATTTTTCCCTTATTATCGGTTAATTGTTCAATCGTTAAAAATTTTTGTTCGATTAATTGCTGCAGCAAATCAGCCACCTGATTTGCTGAAAAATTGGTGTTAGCAGAAATTTGATCGTTGGTGGGAAACTGTTCGCCGCGCTGATTAAACGCCTCCAACTGAATAATTAAAACAAGTTCTGCGTCACTGATCCCTATCTGCGCATAATACGCAATTAAGCCGTTTTGCAGCGTGGTAAAACCTAAAGAACGATAATCATTATATTGCAAAGCTTTAACTCCTTTAAAAAAGTTGAACTAAAACTGTTTAGCTCAACTTTTTGCGTTTATTTAATTATCCATCAAAAATTTATGGTTCCAGGCGGTTAATCATTCTTGGAAACGGAATTGCTTCACGAACGTGATCCAGCTTGCAGATCCAAGCAATTACCCGCTCAAAGCCCATCCCAAAGCCTGAGTGCGGCACACTGCCATATTTACGCAAATCAAGGTACCAGCTGTAATCAGCTTCGTTTAAGCCGGCCTCCGCAATTTGCTTTTTTAAGGTGTTATAATCGCTCTCACGTTCTGAACCGCCCATGATTTCACCGTAACCTTCAGGTGCCAGGGCGTCTGCACAAAGATACTCCTTAGGGTTTTCAGGATTCTTTTTCATATAAAAAGGCTTGATGCTTGTTGGATAGTTGACAATGAAAAACGGTCGGTCAAATTTTTCGGAAATGTAGGCCTCATCCGGAGCACCAAAATCATCGCCCCACTTGAAATCCCGTCCATCTTCCTGTAACATTTTGACCGCATCATCGTATGACAAACGTGTGTAGTTTCCTTGAGCTGCAGGCTCTAATTTCTTTGGATCGCGGTCAAGAAGACTGAGCTCATATTGGCAGTTAGCCAATACCTGCTTAACAACATAAGTTAAAAAGCGTTCCTGAAGATCCAATGATTCGTCCTGATGCATCCAAGCCATTTCCGGCTCCATCATCCAAAATTCGGTTAAGTGGCGGCGGGTTTTGGATTCCTCAGCTCTAAAGGTCGGCCCAAAAGTAAATATTTTACCAAAGGCTTCCGCCCCAACCTCACCGTACAATTGTCCCGATTGGGATAGATATGCATCACCACCAAAATATTCCGTATGGAATAATTCAGTGGTGCCTTCAGGAGCAGAATGCATAAAGATCGGTGCATCAAACTTTACAAAACCTTCACTCTCAAAAAAGTCAACGGTTGCCTTATAGATGACGTTTCTAATGCGCATGATTGCAAATGGCCGACGGCTGCGCAGCCACAAGTGGCGATGATCAAGTAAAAATTCAATTCCGTGTTCCTTGTTGCCGATCGGATAGCCCTCGTTATTGGTAACAACTTTGATGTCGGAAATCTGTACCTCATAACCAAAATGTGACCGACTGTCCTCATGGATTGTTCCAGTTAAATAAAAACTGGCTTCCTGATACAGTGCTTTTGCTGTATTAAACACATCTTCGCTAACATCATTTTTACGGACTACACCCTGAAAGAAAGCTGTTCCGTCCCGCAACTGCAAGAAAACAATTTTCCCGCTCGAACGTTTATCTGTTAACCAAACATGCATTTGTACTTCTTCGCCAACATGCTTGGAACAATCTTCAATTGAAATTAATTCTGTCATAAATTCCCTGTTTCACTTTCAATATTATATCAAATTAATCATACCAAATTTTTGACTACTTGGCGACCTAAGATAGCTTATTTCCATTTTTAAATTTATACAATGTGTAGTAATAATTGCCATCTTTGTCTTGTGCCGTAATTTCCCACACAGCTTGACCGTGATCCCAGCCCAAATTTATTTTTTCAATTTTTCGATGGGGGTAAAACTGACTGTAGGTAAAGGCAACGCTGCCCGCACTAACACCATCGCTGGCGTCGCACAAATAAGCTTTTTTTGAAGTCGGCAAATAGATAAAGTAGTAACTTTCGCCCGCCTTATCTCTACCCTTAACGGCATAACTATTAACACCGCGGTCTAAGTGGTAACGTTTTTCAACTTTTATGATCGGGGACTTGGCTAAAGCCAGTTGTTCCGTCTGGTGGATATCATTGCGGTATTGGTCACCGGCAAAATAAAATACTGCTACAGCTAAAAAATACAGGAAAATGATTGTTCCTGCGACCCACGCAATAAATTTAAGTGTTTGTCTTGTATCATCTTTAATCATAATTTTTAAGCTTACTATGTAATTTCTTCAAACTGACTTTAGTGATTTTTACGGGTATCGCCTGCAAAAATACTGTCCCATATTCTTTTGACCAAATGCGCGAATCTAAAATCAGAAACTGACCGTGGTCATCTTCTCCGCGGATCAGCCGCCCCATACCCTGCCGAAAACGAATTACCGCCCGCGGCAAAGAGTCGTTTGTAAAGGTGTCCCGCCCCATATCATGTAACTTTTGCTGGCGCAGCTGTACCTCGGCCTGATTAGGTGATTCAAACGGCAGCTTGGCCGCAATCACCAAATCGATCCCGCATTGGTGAAAATCTACGCCTTCCCAAAAACTGTCCGCACCAAGCAGAATGGCTTTTTCACTAATTGCGAACCTTTTAGCCATGCGGTTGACCGAACCGGAAAAGCCCTGTGCCAAAATCTCGAAGTCCTTTAATTTGGGATTGTTCATAATGGCCACAAAAATGCTGCGAATCTTGTCTAAATTAGTCATTAAAACAAGAACGTGCTTTTTGTCTGCAAGATCATCAGTCAGAATTTTTTCTAATTCTTGGTCATACTCTTTGCTGGTGAAGTCAGGCATGTTGCTGACCGCCAGCACCTGCAAATTTTTATTGAGGTCAAAGGTCTTTTGCCCTACATATTCAACCGGCTGCAAGTCTTCCACTGCTAATTGCTTTTTTGTATAGGCAAAACTGCCGTTATTGGTCAGTGTTGCACTGATAAACAAAAGGTGGTCAAAGCGTTGATAAATCTGTTTGAGCGTGCTTGACGGATCAAGTGTTATCCAGTGCAAGTTGACACTCAGGGCGTCTTCAGGATTGGTGAGCGCAACAATGAAGCCTTCCGCTTCAATATTTTGCCTGCTTGCAAGCAAATCTGCCAATTGATAACTTTTTTCGGTATAAAAATCAAGCTGATCAATTTGGTCAGTGATTTCACCTAACAAGGTTTCACTGTTTGCAAGCAGACTGTCTTTTTCCTGGTACAGACTAAATAAAATTTCGTTGGTTTCCTGCCTGACTGTTTCCAAGGTGTGGGCAAAGCGAGCCAAAAGTTTTGGAAATTGACTGGCAACAGGAAATAAAGTTGTACCTTGAAAACTCAGCAAAAGCTTTCCGTTAGGCAAGGTTGTTTGATTAATTGCCTGATCATGGTGCGAATACAATTCTTTTTGAAGGCCGTTAATTTGATGAATTAACTTTAAAATATTCGGTTCAATTTTTTCAAGCAAAAAGTTAAGCTGCACATCATTGCCAAATTGGACAATGACACTATCATCATCGTAATAAAGTAAGTTGCGCAGATGACTGAGCACACCCCACAATGATTCAAATTGAAAAGAATCATTTCGTGACGCAATCACATTATCAGTAAAACGGTGAGCCTCATCAATTACCAGATACGGGTTTTGTCCCCAGATGGTATCGGTATAATGATTGGCGAGATAGGCATGGTTGGTCACCAAAATATCGGCCTGTTCCTGCTGTTGCCGCGCCAAATTCCAAAAATCAACACCAGCAAAGCTGCTGCCAACTCGAGCATCCCCCGGATGACTGATTTGGGCAAACAGCGGAGCGTTATAATTGGTTAGCTGTAATTCGTCTAGGTCACCGGTTTTGGTTTGGGTCAGCCAAACCAGAATCTGCATTTGCAGCACCAAGGTTGGCTTATTGCTTGTTTCTGTAAACAAACTCTGCACAAAACCATCCAGATCAAGGTAATGCCCACTTGACTTAACTACTTGGGCGGTCAAGTCAAGGTCGGTCACCTTGAGCATTTGGGGGATTTCCTGGTCAATTATTTGGCTCTGCAGAACCTTAGTCGGTGTCGCAATCACCAGCTTTCTGTTGACATACAGCTGGTAGGCATAAGCAAACAAATAAGAAAAAGTTTTCCCCGTCCCGTTAGGCGCTTCTACTAACATTGCCCGTTCTGCCGGATTATTAATAAAATCATGCAGACAGTTAATCAGCTTAACCTGAGGTGCTCGGTAATTGACCCTACCTTTAAATAAGGCTTTTTTATCTTTATCACTACTGGGAAACTTGGCTTTTGCCTGATGCGCTGCATTGATTGCTGTTTTTGTTTCTTGCCTTTGCAGCACAATATTACGCACCTGAACATAATTTTTCGCTAAAGGTCGTTTTTGCTTGCGTGAGTTTTCCGCTAGCGTCATAAAAATATCTGATGTATCGCGCAATAATCCGTGCGATAGTGAGCTCAAAGTGTTGAGTGTCGCCTGCGGCAAAGTTTCAAGCTTGGAAATAATCTTCAATAGCAAAACCGCGGTTCCATACGCATCGGAGTCGGCCTTATGCGGATTTAAGTGCTTGATTTTTAATTGAGACGTCAGGTCGCTTAACTTATATGAAGGCAAGGTCGGAAAAGCAATTTTGGCCAGTTCAACCGTATCAATTGCCTTATTGGGCAGCGCCTCATAGCCATGCTGCATCAATTCATAATTAAGAAATGGAAAATCAAAATTAACATTGTGGGCAACAAAAATGGTATTTTTTAATATTCGACAAATTTTAGGGGCAAAATAGGCAAAGTCTTTGGCTTTTTTAACATCCTCATTGTGAATACCGGTTAAATTTTGCACTGCCAACGGAATTTCACGCTTGGGGTTGATCATAAACGAATAAGTTTTTACAATTTGGCGTTTTTTAATAATTGCACAGCCAAATTGAATAATATGATTGTTATTTTCTCTTTGCGTTCCGGTCGTTTCCAGATCGACGACGGCAAAAGTATCCCGCATGAAACCATTGGTCATTTTTTTCCCTCCTATTCTTATTTAACTTCTACTACTTGCTGAGCGTCAAGTAAAATCAGATATTTACCTAAAACCTTTTTACCCGAAAATTCCTTTAGGGCCTGTTCGTACAAGCGCAGCTGGCCGGTATATTTTTGTTTGATTTGAGCAATTGCCAGTTCCTGGTTTTTTTGCGCAACGTGATCGGTCTTGTAGTCAAACAGAATAATTCCCTGGTCGGTGACGTAGTAGCCGTCAATTGTTCCGTGAACGAGAATTTTTGCAGACGGGTCGCTGAAATTAGGAAATAATTGTCCAGCGGATAATAAACTTGAGAAATCAACTTCTCGTTTCAGTTTAGCAGGTTTTTGCCAGAATTTGCTGGCGAAAGTGCTGTGGACGAACCATTCGATTTGGTCAAGGTGTAAACTTGCAACAATTTCGGGATTCAGTTTCTTTTGTTTAATTAAAGTCTGAATTTCGTCATTAAGCTGCTCGGAACTGCCATCACCGCGGTAATCATAATACTGTAAAATCAGGTGGGTCGCTGTTCCAATTTCGGCACCCGTGAAATTGCTGCCGAACAAGAAGTCGGGTTTAGTATCAATCGGCTGCAGGTAGCGATTGGTTGATTTCAATAGATGTGAATTTTCTAATTCGGCATCCAGCGGATCGTTAAAAACTTTTTTAATTTCGGAAACTGCCTGGTAAGCGGTTGTTTTACTGGCATCGACAAACGGATATTTAAAACGGTATAATTGGCCAACTTTTTGCGCCAAAGCAGTCATATCGGCTGCTTGGTTATTATTTTCTTCGTTTGGCTGATCAGGGATCGCAGCTGGCTGGTCATAAAGCAGATACAGCAGCTGCTGGCTTTCATCAATTGCGCTGGTTATGGACGAGATTTTTTGCGGCAGCTGCCGGTCAAATTTGAGCATAGGTCCGACAAAGTCCAAGGGACTGCTGGCAGCTAACTTGTCGGTTAGAAGCATTTTTTCACCGGCATTAACCTGTTTTGACCACCGTCCCACCTTTTTATCAAAGTTATTAATGTCGGTCACCAAAATCAGTTTTTGCTTTGCCCGGGTCAACCCGACATACAGAATTCGTGCTTCTTCTTCAAGCAACTGCTGCTTTTTATGAACATTGTCAATTGCCTTAACAAGTGAATCGGCCCGATAATGTTTTTGCCGCACCGTTAATCCGACGCTATCCGGGCTGATAATGTAATCACGATTCAGTTCACGCATTTGAAATTTGTGTTCTAAGCCGACATAAAAAACAATGGGAAACTCTAAACCTTTTGATCCGTGAATCGTCATTAACCTGACCGAATTACCCGCCTCTTTAGTCAAAAGCGGCTGTGCCAGGTCTTTTTGGCTGCGCTGCATGCGGCTAATAAAGTTAATGAACTGGTATAGTCCTTTAAAGCCTGCGCTTTCATAGGAAGCCGCCCGCTCATAGAGTGCCTCAAGGTTAACCCGGCGCTGCTGTCCATTGGGCAAAGCCGTCATTATTTCCAGCAGGCTGGTCTTTTCGTAAATGCTCCAGATTAATTCGGAGATTCGGTGATTCTGCGCAAAAATACGCAGCTCAGCCAGCTGGTTTAAAAAATCCTTAATTCGGCCGCTGAGCTGATCATTTAGTGAAATATAAGCAGTCAAGGCGTCGTAAAAGCTATTATTTTTGCTGTTTATGCGAATTTTGGCTAGATCTTTTTCCTTAAAATTGAACAATGGCGAGCGTAAAACGGTCACCAGCGGAATATCCTGGTCGGGATTATCGATAATTTTCAAATAATTCATGATAATCGTCAATTCAAATGTTTGGAAGTAATTTTTGGCATCCGTGATAAACAAAGGAATGTTGTTTTTGGCAAATTCCTGCATTATTTCCAAATTATCGCTGCGGCTTCTGGTTAAAATTGCAATGTCACTATAACAAAATGGCCGCTTTTTCTTGGTCTTGGGATCATATACCTGCAGCTTTTCCTGCTCAAACTGCTTGATGCGCGCAAGCACCATTTGAATTTCTGCCGTATCTACTTCTTCGTCGTCCTCTGCCTTTTCTTTGTTAACCGAATTATCTTTTTTATGGTAAATAATTTCCGTGGCGCTAGCCAAATGGTCGGGGTAATATTGTGCGCCGAAAACCAACTGGCCCTCTTTCTGATATTCAACCCCGCCGAAGTCTTTATCAAATAAAGCCGTAAAAACTTGGTTGACCAGCGTAACAACGGGTTTAGTGGAACGGAAGTTATCGGCTAGCAGAATCCGCTCCTTGGTTTTGTCTTCTTGGGCAAAAGTTTGATATTTTTCTAAAAACAGATCTGGTTCGGCTTGCCGAAAGCCGTAAATTGACTGCTTAACGTCCCCCACCATAAATAGGTTGTTGACCGGCCCTTTTAACAGCTGCAAAATTTCTTCCTGCAAGGCATTGATGTCCTGGTATTCATCAATCAAGATTTCTTTAAATTTATTTTGGTAAAAAGACCGGGCAAGCTGCGATTTAGAAGTATCTTGACTGAGGATCTGGTAAGCAAACTGTTCCATATCACTGTAATCCAGCAAATTTTCTTCTCGCTTCAGTTCGTTAAAGCGGTCAATTAGGGCCAATTCGGCCTCACTAATTGTCTTAATGATTTTTTGGCTCTTATGCATGATCGCAAGCTGCTCAGCTTCATTGTTAACGTAAAAAGAGATGAAGGCCGTAAAGATTTGATTTTTCGCCTGGTTTTTTAAATCCTGACTTTCCTGATACAGGTCAAGCAGATCCTCATCCCACTTATTGGATTTACGGTAATTACCGGTAAAAATACACGACTGCAAAAGTTCCCGCTGCTCGTCATAAGAAACATCAGCTCTTAAAGCTTTAAGATAATTCGCCAACAGTTTTTGAAAGAGCTGAAAACTCTCATATACTTTCGCCAGCTCTTTCGTATTCATCTGGCTGCTTGCGAGCAGAGCATTAATCTTTTCCGCAAGCGCAGAAAAAGTGGTCAGTAAATACGGTTTTATTTCTTTTTGCCACAGATTAGATTTAACAATCTCCGCATCAATGTCATAGGCCCTACTGAGCTCCTTCAACCAGTTCCGGTAGTTGGGTTTGGCCAAGGCAAAATCATAAAGATCAAGCAACAGCTCTTGCGGGGCCGCCGCATCCCTGTCACCAGCAAAATTATCGTAAAAAGCAATAAAATCCTGATTTTTTTCTTCTAAATATTCACTTTCAACTTCGTGCAGGGCCCGTTCCTTTAGTAATGCTGCCTGGGTTTCGTCTGTCAGAATACTGAAACTAGGGTCAAGATCGATCACGTAGTAAAAACGGTGAATCACATCCAGACAAAAGGCATCAATCGTGGAAAAGTTTGCCGTATCCACCTTGGTTAACTCTCGGCGCAAATACCTTGTGTCACTATTTTTCTGTTTTAAAGCGTTAGTTATAGCTTGCTTGATGCGGTTTTTCATTTCTTCAGCGGCCGCCTTAGTAAAAGTGACCACCAATAGCTGATCAACACTCGTGCCCGCCATAATTTCCTGAAGCACTCGTTCAACCAAGACCGTAGTTTTCCCGCTGCCCGCGGAAGCCGAAACCAAAATATCCCGCTGCCGATCATTAACGGCTTTTTCTTGGTCTTTAGTAAATTTAGTCATCTTGCGCCTCCTTCCTTAGCAGCCGTTTCTTAATTTTTTCCAGTAATTCCGGCTTATCAATATTCGTAATTTGGTGATATTTATTTTGCTTTAGCATTGCGTCAAAGAAAAAGACATCGCGGTAGTCGGAATAAGTTAGGGCACTGCGATTTTTGCCATAACGGTAAGGGTTCAATTCGATTTCACCGGATAAAATTTGGCTTGAGGCCTCCTTGATCAATTCCTCATCATAGTCAAGCAGGAGCTGCATCTCATCTGCACTAAAATTATTGTTGCGCGGAAGGCTGAAACCGCCGCGGGCCTTGGTCTTTAGTCCCGTATATAATTTGGAATTTGTTCCGCTGTTATTAAGCAGCGGTTCTGCTTCGGCCAACAGCTGCGAATCGTTGGTAATCAGTCCGGTATACATCAAGCGCGGCTTGCTATCAACTGCTGCATTCTTCAGCTGCAAATCGGCACCAATTAAATCTTTGCCATTTATGCGTTCCAATTTTTGCGTGACCGTTTGGTAGAATGCCCCTAACAGTGACATCCCTTCCTCACCCGCAAAGAACTGCTGATTTTTAACTAAAACATCCAGGTAAGAAACCATCTGCAGGGCAATTCCGTTGTAGAAAAGTCCTAAGTTGAATTTCTTGGCTGATGACTTGTAGTCAATAACCTGGGCTAAATAATTATTTTCTGTCCCTGCTGCCAGATCCACGCGGTCAATTTTGCCGCGCAAATTAACCTGGTGCTTTCCAGATAAATCAGGTAAAGCAAAATCTAAGCCTTTAACTCTTTCACCTTGACCAAAACTTAATTCAGAATACTTTGCACGCAGCGGCGTCCCCTTTAAAGATTGGTGCCAATTGGCAGCGACCTTGGAAGTGGTGTGGTCAAGACAGGTAAACAGGTACTGGTTAAAAGGATCATTCATTAACTGGGCGTACTGCCCTTCCGCCTTCATTTTTTCGCGGGCACTTTGCAGGAGTAATTCCAGTTCCCGCTGATTAATTTCCGCTAAATCTAATTTCTTGGAGTTGAGCTCTTTAACCAGCCGGTCAAAGGTTTCGTGAAAATAATTACCGGCCTGGATCACGTCAAATTCATTTTCAAAGCGTTTGCGTAAACGCAAGCCGTAGTTTAGGAAGTATTCATAGGAATTTTGGTAATAAGTCTCCAACTGAGAAACCGACGCATTCAGATTTGGTCCGTACAGTAGCTGAGCTAGTTCTTGACCAATGTCTTCCGGCTGGTTATCAAACTGCTGCCCCTGAAGCACCGTTTCTGTTTTAGCTGGTAAATATTCTTGCGTTAATTTCAATAGCGACTTAGTTGCACCTTGAGTTGCCTTATCTAAATAAACAATGTAACCTAGGCTGGCATTAGGATTGGTCACAAATGATAAAATCTCCTGCGCTTTTTCTGGTAAATCGTGCTGGGTAAATTCTGGCGCGCCCCAATTTTTTAATTGTTCATAATAAATTGACGGCTCAAGCTGCTCATTTGCGGCGTTTAAGACGGGATAGGAAAGATAGACCCGGTCATGAGCCAAGGACAAAGAGATGCCAAACTGGTAATTTTGGTCGAGGTTATTTAGCTGCTGCTGGTCTTCAAGGTATGATTCTTCCCCAAAGTTTCCGGCTAATTGCTGCAAGTTTTCCGTAGAAAAAAAGCTGGGCGTTTTCTGAACAGCTGGTAAATTGTTAGCGGTTGCCCCGATAATGAACACCTGCTTGTAGCTGTCAGACTGAATCATACCCATCTCAGATAGGTTAACGGCATCGAGCGTCGACGGAATCTGGGAAAAAGTTGCTTCTTTGAAACCATTGACAAGCATTGTAAAAAAGCCCGCAGCGGAAAACTCATCCGGATTAATCAACAGGTAATCTTTTAATAAATTGAGCAGCAAATCCCAAACCTGTTCTGGCTGTTCGGCTTGCTGCAGATCGCCCTGATCATTTGCTTCATGTCGCCAGTGGTCTAACTGCTTGGTAATGCCGTTAGCAGTTAAAAATTTAAAAAAGCTGGTGATCGCCTTTTGACTGTCAGTTTCAGCCTTAATTTGCTTAAGCAAAGCAGAAATTTTGCTAACAAAATAATTTTTTAATTTGTTGATCCGGGCAATCTCTCCCGGCATCTTGTCCAGGCGGATGACATTGGCATCAAGATAATCTGTTAATTCCCGTTTCCATAAATGATGGTTAATCCCGTGCGCTAGAACAAAATTCTCCAACTCATCGACATCGTGCACGTAGGCCGCTTCATCCTTATACCAGCCCGGAATCAGCAAGTGGGTTTTCATGATTGCCAGTAAGTTTTGTGTCTGTAGCGGCTTAGCCAGCAGCTGGGCAATATTTTCAATTAATACTACCAGGGGATGGTACTTCATTTCCTGTTGCAAATCGTTAAAAAACGGAATCCCATTCTGACGCAAAATCGGGGTCAAGTAAGTTTCGTATTCTTGCAGATTAGGAGCTAAGACCAAGAAATCACGGTAGCGATAATGCTGAAAAACTACCTGCTGATAAATTGTATGCGCGACAAAATAAGCTTCCGCATAACGCGAATCGGCTTTGACCAGCTGAACCTGCTTTAACTCATCAACATGACTGATGGTTCCGGTCCACAAGGAATTAAGCAGCTCATGGGCATCCTGCTTGGCACTTACCGGCAGCGAAGCCGTTTGGTAAGCAATTCCCTGCCCCTTAAGATAACGTAACAAACTGCTGATTGTTTGCTGAATGACAAAATCATAGTCACCCTCCTGGGCTTGCGGATCAAGCTGCCCGAGTTTAGTTTTGAAAGCAAGAGTCACATTTTTTGCTCGTTTCATAAGTAATTTAATAGTTAGACTTTCTTGCAGCGTGAAGTGGGAAAAATCACTAAAGAAAAAACTTTTGTTTTGCAGATCAGTTTTGCTGGCCAGCAGCTTGTTAAGTTCCAGCTGAACCTCATTTTTAGTCGAAAACTTGTTTGTAATGTTTGCAATGAAGGCATCATAAATAATCCGCAAATCATGGACCTTATTTTTAGTTTCCAAATCTAAGTTGGTCTCATCAATTTCATCTAGATCAAGGTTGCCTTCTCGCACCTGCAAAATCGTTGAATAAAGCTGCTTAACTAATCCGGAATTTATCTTGGTTGTTTTAAAGAGCAGCAATTCGTCCTGTTTTTGCGCAATAATTTTGGCTAAAAGCATGGCGGCCGCCGCATCATCAAGCTGTGTCGGCAGACCCGTCTCTGCATCTTTTAGAAAATACCAGGCAAGCCGGGAAAACGACAAGACCTGCAGATTCTTAACCGAAGCCGTAACTTTGTGGCTATCGATTACCAACTTATTTATTGCCCGCACTTCTGTGGTAAACTTAATATGATTAGGAACAATGACAAAAGTTTCCTGTTCTGGGTGTTGCTGATAATTTTTAGTTGCTTCTTCCAGAATCTTTTCTTGTAACGGGTCGGTTTGCCGGCCCAGCAAAATGTTGATCATTAGTTAGTAAACTCCTTATGCATATTTTAGCATAGGGACTTTTAATGTTAAAAATTAAGGATAAGGATCATGAAAAGTAGTTACACGGCGCATGGCAAAGTGATTTTAATCGGTGAGCATTCGGTTGTCTATGGTTATGATGCACTGGCGCTGCCGATTAAGGCCCTGCACATCATAACTACGGTTGAACCCGCACAGGAAATATGGATGGATACCGCAAAATACCGCGGGCCATTTTTTGCGGCCCCAGCAGAATATGATGGCTTGAAATATGTTGTTAAAACATTGTTGGCAAAAACTGCAGGACAGGAAAAAGTAAAAATAACTTACACGGGCGAAATTCCCATTGAACGAGGTCTGGGCTCCAGTGCCACTGTTGCCCTAGGTACAACTAAGGCAATGAATGACTACTTTGGTCTAGGACTTGAGACGGACGAAGTCATGACAATTACCAACCATGCGGAAATGATTAATCATGGTAAAGCTTCCGGACTTGATGCTGCAACCGTTAATTCTGACCACCTCGTCTTTTTCAACAAAAAAACCGGCGCAAAAGAAATTGCCGCAAAGCTGGGCGCAACTCTATTAATTATGGATACTGGTGAACTGGGCAGTACCAAACAGGCTGTTAACCAAGTTCACGATCTGCTGCAGACTAATCCCGTTGCCAAAGGTCAACTTCATGAGCTCGGCACTTTAGCAGATGAAGCCAAAGAAGAATGGTTTAAGCAAAACTACGGAAAAATTGGCCAAATTTTTACCAAGGCAGAAACAATTTTACGCTCGTTTAACCTTGCGACACCGAAAATTAATCAGCTTGAAAAGCTTGCGTTAGAAAACGGCGCTTTGGGCTACAAACTGTCAGGCAGCGGCCTGGGCGGAATTGTTATTGCCTTGTGTGATAAGGCAGTAACTGCCGAAAAGATTGCTCAAAGCAGCAAAGACCTAATTAGTAACTATTGGATCGAGGAAATTTAATGAACCAAACCGTACGCGCTCACACAAATATTGCTTTAATTAAATACTGGGGCAAAAAAGATGATCAGCTGCGGCTGCCCTTAATGTCAAGTTTGTCAATGACGCTGGATAAGTTTTATACGGACACAAGGATTGAACAATCCGCAACAGGCAATGCTTTTTACCTTAATAATATAAAACAGCCGGGAAAAAGTGCGGACCGGGTCTTTGCTTACCTGAAATTATTGCAGGAAAAATTTGCTGTTTCGGGAAATCTAGCAATTTACTCAACCAACCACGTGCCGACGGCGGCCGGGCTTGCCTCTTCTAGTTCTGCCTTTGCAGCTTTAGCCGGCGCTTTTTGTGACTGCTATGGTATTACTGTTAACAAAAAGGAATTGTCAATTTTGGCAAGAATGGGTTCGGGGTCAGCTAGTCGGTCCGTTTACGGCGGTTTTGCCATTTGGCAAAAAGGCAGCAATAGCAGTGATTCATATGCATACGCACTTGATGAAACTCCCACACTTGATTTGCACCTTCTGGTAATTGAGCTTGATCAGATGCCTAAGAAATTGTCTTCAACTGCCGGGATGAAGGCAGCACAAACCTCGCCCTTTTTTACGCCCTGGATTGAACGCAATGAAGATGAGCTAAATGCAATGATTGCCGCAATTAAGCAGCAGGACTTTTCCACAATCGGAAAAATTGCGGAACTTAATGCTAGTGAAATGCATGCCGTCAACTTGACAGCACAGCCGGGCTTTACCTATTTTGAGCCGGCAACAATTGCCGCAATTAACTTAGTACATACTTTACGTGCCCAAGGAATCGAATGTTATTATACAATTGATGCGGGTCCCAACTTGAAAATTTTGTGTCAGTTAAGAAATGTAAAAGAAATTACGAAAGAGTTTGAGACTAAATTTAAGAATGTTAATATAATAGATGCAACTTTTGGTTCAGGTATTTCCTACCTAAATTAATGGCTGTAATAGCTTAATAGATTAGAGGATTAAATTCTTTTGATAACAGAACAAGCCCCGGGTAAATTATATATTGCTGGCGAGTATGCGGTTTTAGAACAAGACTGCCCCGCTATTTTAGTGGCAATTGACCAATTTATTCGGGTTTCAATTACTAAAAGCAAAACCGGTACCGGTTTAATTCATTCAAAGCAGTATTCACAGGATTCCATCCATTGGGTGCGCAAGGGTTATAAAATGGTAATTGATAACCGTGACAACCCCTTTGAATATATCTTGGCGGCGATTTCGTATACGGAACGATTCTGTATTGAGCAGAACATTAAAATGAAGGTTTATGATTTGCATATCAATTCCGACCTTGATTCTGCCGATGGTAAAAAATATGGTCTGGGTTCAAGCGCAGCGGTAACCGTGGCAACGGTTAAAGCAATTTTACGTTTTTATCAGGTGGCTTTTACCAATGAGTTAGTTTATAAGTTATCTGCCATTGCCCATTATTCAGTTCAAGGAAACGGTTCGGCTGGCGACATTGCTGCCAGCGTTTACGGTGGCTGGCTGGCTTACCAGACCTTTGATAAAAAATGGTTAAAAAGGGAACTCGCTGCTAAGTCATTATCTGCGGTGGTTGCCGAAGCGTGGCCGGGGCTGAAAATTGAATTGTTAACTCCGCCCGAAGGGATGAAGTTAATCATCGGCTGGAGTCAAAAGCCAGCGTCAACGTCACAATTAGTTGATGAAACCAATGCCAATAAAGCCGCTTTGAACGGTGAATATAAAAAGTTCTTGGTTGCTTCTAAAAAGTGTGTGCTGGACATGGTCACTGGATTTGAAGAAAACAACATTTCCCTAATTAAGCAGCAGATTGCGGTTAACCGGAAGTTATTGCAGCATTTTGCCCAGATTAACCAAATTGCAATCGAAATTCCCCGCTTGTCAAAATTAATTCAAATTGCGGAGGATTTCGGTTGTGCAGCGAAAACTTCTGGTGCCGGCAATGGCGACTGCGGCATCGTGATCACAGATAACCAGACTGATATTGCGGCGCTTGAGGCCGAATGGCGCAAGCATGAAATTTTGCCTCTCAATTTTCATGTTCATCAAGTTGCCCGCTTGCAAAAATAGAGGAAAAAATGTCAATTCGTTCAAAGAGAAAAGAAGAACATTTAGCATTGGCGCAAAAATTCTTTGCCGAACCAAGGCAAAATAGTTTTGACCAAATGCATTTGGTCAGGCCAAGCTTGCCCGAAAGCAAAGTTGATCCTGCAGCAATTAAAACTACCATGTTTGGCAAAGAACTTGCTACCCCCTTTTTCATCAATGCAATGACCGGCGGCTCAAGAAAGTCTTACAAAATTAATCAAAGTTTGGGGCGGATTACCGCTAAAACCAGCATAGCTTTAGCACTGGGCTCGGCAAGCATCCTAATTAAGGAACATGAACAGCTGGAAAGTTTTTTGGTTGCCCGTGAAGAAAATCCAACAGGCGTGATTATTGCTAACTGCAATGCTAAGACAACGCCGCAAGATGCACAAAAAATAGTCAGTGAATTGCAGGCCGATGCGCTGCAAATTCATCTCAATACCGTGCAGGAAATTGCCATGCCTGAAGGTGAACGCGATTTTCGTTATTTGGATAATTTAAGAAGGCTGCGGCAAAAGATTACGGTGCCGATCATCATCAAGGAAGTCGGTTTTGGCCTGGATCAGGCGACGATTAATTTACTGAAAAATGAAGAATTCACCCTTTTTGATATTGCTGGCAGCGGTGGTACCAATTTTGCTCAGATTGAAAATGCCCGCAACCAAAGTGATGTCTCCTACCTTGAAGATTTAGGATTGCCTACTGTCATTTCTGCAATGATGGCACGAAAAGAAAATGTCGACTTCATCGTTTCTGGCGGTGTGCGCAATCCGTTAGATGCTTTCAAAGGGCTGTGCTTAGGTGGTAAATACGTTGGTATTTCAAATGTTTTCTTGCAGGCCTTAATGCAAAACGGTGAGGACTACCTCTTGCAAATGATTAAAAATTGGCAGAATGAATTAGCAGCATTGTTGGCAATTTTTGGACAAGCTGATTTGCAATCTGTCACGTTAATCAAGCAATATTTTGATTTGCCGCTTAAAAATTTAATTGAGCAATTGATATAACTTTACATAATTATAAATATGGCAAAAAAGGCAAATTTACTTCTAGTGTAAATTTGCCTTTTTAGTTTGCTTTTAAAATGATTATTTGTTACTTTTTGAAGAAGCTTTAATAATTTTATAGCATTTTAATTATGCTGAGTAAAGGAAAAATTAATCATTCATCTTTAAGAATGCCATACTGCAGATGCAAACGGCGGTCATAATTAAGCTCATCAAGCTTGTCGTGACTGGCTACAATCACCGTTTTATTTTCCTTCTTTAAACTTTTCAGTAAAGACACAAACTGCCCGATGCTATCTTGGTCAATCCCTCGCGTTGGTTCATCAAACAAAATAATATTCTGACCCTCCATCACAGCCTGAATAATACCAACTTTTTGCCGCATACCAACTGAATATTTAGCTATCGCCTGTCGGTCATCTGGGTCAAGCTCAAATTGTTCCAGCAAGCCCCTCACCTTCTCTTCGTTGAAACGATGATTGAGATTAGCTAGAAAATGCAAATTGGTCATGGCTGATTCGTATTCCAAGAAGCCAGGATTTTCAATCAAGGCGCCAATGACGTCTTGGTCGCCAATTGTAACGCTGCCGCTGTCAGCTTTAAGCAGGCCCGTAATAATTTTAAAAATAGTCGATTTTCCAGAACCGTTAACTCCAGAAATGTGAAGCAGTTCCCCAGTTTCAGCCGTCATGGTAACGTCACGCAAGACCTGCTTTTTGCCAAATGATTTTTTGATATTTGTGAGTTTTAACATTTGTTTCTTTCCCCGCTACTTTCTTAAATATAAATATGGTGGATGGCCCGGTAAACAGGATCAAATAAAGGGCTGTACATAATTAATAGCTTAGTTTCAAGATGATAATGAATTTCCAGATTTAAAATGAGAACCAAAATTAACACTAGGTATGGATGTGGCACCTTGTAAGCACTGACTAAAATCCAGGAAAGTAAGATTAGCAGCAAGGCGTGCAAAAGAAGAATCATTGTCCCCGTGTTCGGATTTCCATTTTGAAACAGCGGTTTGCCGCTCATAAAATATGGCGCAAATACCGCAAGCAAGAACAATAGACAGTAAACAGTTGCCAAGGTTAATAAGCAAAAAATTATTTTTTTAGTTTTTTGCCGCACAGCAACAAATAGCCGAATCCGGCGAAAAGTTAATATTTGGTTATAAAGCGTCACCAAGAAAAACGATTGGAAATACAGAGATAAACCATTATTTCTGATATAAATCACTAACAAGTCAATATATCGCTGATCATTGTAGGTAACCATAAGCCAGTAGCCGCCAGCAAAAGCCAAAATAGCAATTGCTAGGCCAATTAATAATAAACGGCGATAAATACGTTTAAGCTGCATAATTACCCCTTTCTTAGCTTTCGTTTGTACCAAATGGTGATTAAAATCGCTGCTGCTGTCGTATAAATGACAACAGCAAAGATAAAGGCCAGTGCTGGATTTAATGGCGGCAGCATATTCAAATTATGGATGCCTGGTGCCAGCAAACTAGGCAAAAATGTTGTAAACGTAAGTTGTCGCGCTAGAAGGTTTGAAGGTGCTAGTCCAACCAAAACCAGTGGTACAAACAGTAGGACCAAACCAATGATAAAGCCAATCGGCAAATAAAGGGCGGTCTTGCGAATAAACAACCCAATGCTAAATACAAGTAATGCAAAAACGCCCCAGCCCAGCGAGCTCATCAAGACAAACATTAAAATTGTCTGCAAATCACTGGGTGAGAAATACCATTCTAGCAGATTACTTAAGTACCCAGTATCATTTACCCTAAATTCAAACGGATGGTAAAGGCAGCTAATCAAGATAAAGTCATAAAGGCAAGTTAAACCGGATAAGCTGGCAGCGGATAGAAAAGTTGTCAGGATTCCCTTTTTTAAAAACCGGCGATAACCAATTCGCTGCTGGACATTAATAAAGCTATTATTGTTTTTAAGATAAATGAAAATCCCTGCGCCGATAATGGTTGCCAAGATCATTTTAACCAGCCTCATGTCCATCGGTTCCCTAAATCCAAAAATCTGGACTATAAAAAATAGATAAATACATTTATGACCATCAGGAGCCGTATAACTAACATCTTTAATTGCTGCCATAACTACCCCCGCTTCAAGCAGCAGGTAGGCAATTATAAGAAAAATAATTATTTTATTGGTCCGTTTCAGCATGTTTGTTTGTCCTTTGTTACTAATTCCTTGTTTTAATATTAATTATACAGTGTGTTTTCTTCTAAAATTGTGCAAATTAGGCACATAATTGTTTTTGACAGCGCTCTACTTTAAATAGTAACATGCTATTAAAAACTTCCTGAAAAAAGTGCAAAATTGCACACATATTAAAAAGGAGTAATTATGAAACAGATTGGTGATACCTTGAGGGCATTGCGTACCTCTAAGCACGTTACACAAAAACAGTTAGCAGAAGGTATTCTAGACAGAAGCGATCTTTCTAAAATTGAACGTAATTTGATTGAGCCATCCTATACTAGTTTAAACTTACTCATTTCTCGTCTAGGAATTACTGGCGATGAATTTGAGTACATTTGCAATGACTATTCTTGGTCACCCAAGCTTAAGCTAATGTATGATTTCTTTAAACTAGACTACACCACTGAACAGGAAAAAATTGTCGACTTTCTGAAGCGCTGCGCGGCTTTTGATAATGACGATGATATCAAAAAGATCTCACTGGTTTTACAGGCCTTACAAGTATTTGAAGAAAAAGACGGTTATTTAAAAGCGCGCAAACTTGCGAAACCAGTTTGGTTTGATTATTTAGCTAAAACTTCAACTTGGACAATATCAGATTTATGCATTTTAAACATGATTTTCTTTGTTTTAGATGATGAAACCATTGCGGTTATCATCCCTGAAGCTGTCAAAACGATTGAAAATAAGTATCCTTTCCTGCAAAAATTAAGATTGAGTTTTATCATTAATAAAGGCTATTTACAGATGAAACAACACGATTTTAGTGCTGCAACTGCAACGTTTAGAAATTCATTAGACCAAATAAAAAAGACAAAAAATTTTGCTGAATTACTTCTTGTTAAAGGACGAATTGCACTTTGTAAAAAGGATAAAGTTGGTGCATTAAAGTATTCAGATCTACTTATTGATATTGAAGCTCAAGCTACAGCCCGAGCTTTACAAGCCGAAATTCGAGAATTTAATTGTTTATTTAACTAGGATATCTTTGACATAAAAAGGAGTAATTATGCCTGAATTTGGAGAAACGATTAAAAAACTTAGGTTAGACAGAGCCATCAGTCAAGAAAATTTGACTGGGGATTTATTTGACCGCAGCATGCTTTCCAAGATAGAGAGTGGCAAGTCTTTTCCGTCACGTGCAGATGCCAGTGTTTTAATTCATCGCTTAGGTGCTAGTCTTGAAGAATTTGAATATATCGAGCGTGGTTACTTGCCAACCCCCAAGAGTAAAATCTTATATCAGCTTTTCAATATCAACTATAGTGTTGAAACTGAAAAAATAAAAAGCATTTTAAATGAGTGCCTCAAAATTGACAAAGATGATGATATCAAGCGCATAATCCTCGTCTTACGCGCACAACTTTTACTTAATGAGCAGAATGGCTTTGCGAAAGCAAAAAGAATTGTTCAACCCATCTGGTTTGATTATTTAAGTAATATTAAAATTCCAACAATCACTGACATTTACCTTTTGAACTTTATTGCTTATGCATTTGATGATGAAACTAACAAAGCTATTATTGCCAAAATTATTTTTACGATCGACAGTTACTACCCTTTTTTGCAGTCGCTAAAATGCAGCTCGTTAATCAATAAAGCAAGCCTGCAATTAGATAAACATAATTTCACGGATGCTAAAGCAACTTTGTTAACGGCTCAGACTCTTGCCGAAAATCTTGCGCAATACCACAAAGTGCTGCTGTGCAAGTCAGAAATTGCGCTCTGTGATAAAGATAAGAAGGCAGCCGTCTATTACGCAGACTTACTAGAAAAAATAGGCGCTAAGGAAATTGCGCTAAAGTTACAAGCCGAAATTCGAGAATTTAATTATCTCTTTTAAACTGAAATCTTCTCTTTTTGCAAATTGTGATGTACAAAGTAAAAGGATTATAATACAAATATTATCGCTGTAAAAAGAAGGAAAATATCATGTTAGAATTCGGTGAAGCTATTCATTTGCTTCGGACATCCCACAAAATAACTCAGGCAAGCCTATCCAAGGGAATTCTTGATCGCAGCAGTCTATCCAAAATTGAGCACGGTAAGCTTTACGTTTCTCATGAAAATGCCGTCAAACTGATTGCTCGCCTTGGTGTCACTGAAGAAGAATTTGAATATTTCAGAAGCAATTATTCGGCTAATAGAAAGCAGCAACTGCTTATACGCTTTTTCACCCTTGTAGACACAACGGAAAAAGCTAAGATTGACGCTTTAATCAACGATTGTTTAGCTGAACAAAACGATCAGGACATTGGGCGAATTGCTATTATTTTGCAAGCTTTGCAATTATTGGGACAACCACATGGCTTTTCCAGAGCTTGTGAACTAGTTCAACCAATTTGGTTTGATTATCTTGCTCAAGTTAAGGAGTTAACCGTTTTGGACACTTGTCTTCTAAGTGTCATTATTTTTGCCTTCGATGAAAAGACAGTTACAGAGATCATTAATCGACTCCTTTGGACAATTGATAATCGTTTCCCTTTTCTAAAATCCTTAAAATGCAATTTGTTGACTAATCGCGGGTTTATGCAAATGACCCAAAACAAATTTGCCCAAGCTAAGGAAACGCTATTGCAGGCATTAACACTGGCTCAGGAAAATGCTAATAAAAAATTGATAATCAAAACACGCCTGGAAATTTGCTCAAAGAAAAAAGAAAAGGCTTTCCATTATGCTAACTTAATGGAAGAAATCGGGACAAAAGAAAACGCTGCTGCCTTAAAGCGTGAAATTAACCAATTTGATTATTTATTTGCCAAGGATTAAGCAACGAAAAAACGGGATCAAACAAAAAAATGATCTCGTTTTTTAGTACCCTAGAACTTTCTCTTTCTGAAAACCGTGTAACCTAAAATAAAAAAGATTAGTAGATAAGCCATCGTTCCCATGATAAGTTCGGGATTAAGCAATTTAGTGGTTGCATGATACGTTATAAAATTATAGTACTGCCGCGTTAGATTGAACATGTTAAACGGATTCCACCTCATGAGCTTCACATTTGCAAATTTTGTGAAAGTCAGCAATTCATCAGAAATGGATTGCCCCATAAAAATAACCAAAAGGCTGACGGTGATCACAATGGCATTACTCCTGCTTAGGCATGAGAGCAGGAAGACTAAACTGATAAGCAGCATAGTAGTCATCAGATCAACCAGCATCGTCTTCAGCATGTTCTCCCACAGTGGCTGCTGGTATTGGTAGATTATTGTCCATGAATAGCGGCTTCCTAATAAAATTGGTTTTAATATTAGCGTAAACATGATAGCAAGAAAATGTAATAAAAGATCATAGGCAAAAATCACAACAAATTTTGCCAAGTAAACCTTAATTTTGCTGTTAGCCTTATAAAGCAAGGTTAAAATTGCGTTATTTTGAAATTCCATTGAAAAAGTGGTCGAACCAACTACTACCAAAATGAACATGATCCAGTCAGGAGCATCAAAGCAGGTCATCATCAGCAACTTTCCTTCAGCGATCCCAAAAGCAAAAGCTGCCATAAGCATTAATGCAAGGAGAAATAGAGGTGCAATCCAGGTACTTTTTTTATGTGTTAATTTATAAAATTCTTGCTTGATGCTGAATATCATCTTCGTGTCTTCTTTCTTATATTCTGCGTTTTTTAAATAGCCAGTAACCTAAAACCGCAAATAATAAACCGTAACCTAGTGTACCTAAAACCAGTTGCAGATTAGTTAAATGGGAAATCTGCATGTAAGAAGCCTTGGTTAACTGCTGCGAAATAAAAATCATGTTGAGCGGATTCCACTTTAAAAGATTAACGAAGCTAGGAAAAGACTTCATCAGATTAGTTGCTAAGGGGCCACCAAAAAATCCTAGAGCGAGACCGACACAAATCACAACCGCATTGTTTCTTACCAGCATGATCAGCATAAACGATAAGCCCACAATGAAAACAGCATAAACGACTTCGCCCATCATATTGAATAGCAAGTCTGTTACCCACGTTTTGTTGTGAATATCACCAGCAAGCAAAAATTTTAATAAAACTGTATTTAAAATTGCCACCAGCGTCAACAACAAACCATAAATGAAGATAACCAAAAATTTGGCAAGATAGATCTTTAACTTGCCCGCATTTTTATACAGCAGCATGAGTATCGTCTGGTTGCTGTACTCCATTGCAAAGAAGGCTGAACCAACTGCAATTAAAATAATCAGGATCCATTCAACTGCGCCAAAACCTAGGCTTAAAGTATCAGCGTCAATCTTAGATGTAATTGCGTTGTAAACCATTGTTAATAGCAAGGCCAATAAACCATAATAAGGAACTTTTTGGTGCAAAAATTTATAAACTTCTACTTGGAAACTGCTAGTCATTATTATGACCTCTGCTTTGCTAGAATATCAACAACTATTTGTTCAAAATCTGCCGTTGCGGGATGCATTTCTGTTAAATGAATGTGGTTTTTGAGGAGTAGATCTTGGATCGAATAAACATCTTGCCGCTTAACGACTAAATAAGCGTCTTGACTGACAAATTCAATCTTATTGTCTGCCAATAGTTTTCCCGCGGACAAATTATTCTCCGTGCCTAACTGGTATTTTTGCTGCCTAAGCCGGTTAAATTCAGCTACTTCTTGATCAATGATAATCTTGCCACTATTGATTAAAATGGCCTTGGTCATCACTTTTTGCAATTCACTGAGAATATGGCTGGAAATTAAAAAAGCGGTACCAGCTTCGGCATAATGTTTAATCAGCTGCCGGACTCGGATCGTTGCGGTAACGTCCAAGCCGTTCATCGGTTCATCAAGAATAATTAATTGGGGCTTATTTAAAAATGCAATCGCAATGCCCAATTTCTGTTTCATCCCCAGAGAATACCCTGCTACCTTTTTATCAATGTAGTCAGACATTTCTAGAACCGCAATCAGATTATTCATATCTACCTTATCTTTACTGTACAGAATCAAATTTTGCCTGCCCGTTAAAAAAGGATAGATTGCGGGATGTTCAATTAGCGCTCCAGTTTTGGTTAAGGCTTGATGGTTATTGGCGGTAACCTCTACCCCATTGATTTTGATGGTGCCGGTAAATTTTGTCAGGCCAAGAATCGTTTTCATCGTAGTCGTCTTGCCCGCGCCGTTGGGACCAATCAAACCGACGATTTCGCCAGCCTTAATCTGAAAATTAATACCTTGAATAATTTTTTTATGACCAATAAAGACATTGAGATTCTGAACTTTCAACATGAATTTTATCTCCTAATTATTAATGCGAACCAAGAGAAAGCGCAATAAAAAAGCCGAGAACGAAGATAACAAACAAAAAAATTAACGTCAGCCACCAAAAATGGCCCAAAAAATCCCAAAAGTTCATCGTGCCGTAGCGGCGGACATATTTATTCTTTTGCGGATCAAAAACGAATTGGCTGCTGTCTATTTTCGGATCATTTTTAAGGCCTAATACTAAATCGTCTAAGCTAACGTTAAAAATTCCTGCTAGCTTAACAACATTATCTAAATCCGGTGTTGAATCCCCCGCTTCCCATTTGGAAATCGCCTGCCTGCTGATTGATAATTTAGCTGCCAGATCGTCTTGCGATAAGGAATTTTTTTTGCGGTAAGTTTTTAATTGTTCTGCGAATTTGATCATAATTTTTCCTCCTAGAATTATTCTTCTTTCAGTTTGTCATATTAAGATAGATAAGCAAGCAACTTTTTAACAACAATTGGTAAAACGCAACTAACTTTTACGCAACCAGGCGTTACAAAAACCAGTTAAATGTCTTTAATATCAAGGCTTTAGCCGGTTACATCTGTGGTAGCGCAATTTCTTATTCAAAAAAGCAACCCAGTCTTTCAACTGGATTGCCTTATCACTATTTATTCTTCTTTTATTTCCTTATGTCCGTTTTTATCATAGACCCGCTTGTCGTTAATCTTAATTTTTTCGACGATATCTTCTCCTAAATCGCTATGCAGCATTTCCGCAATTCCTAGTAAAAAAATCCCAACATCTGCAAGTTCTTCATCGATATTGTCATGGTCTTTTTTCAGCCAACCTTCAAACAGTTCATTTACTTCACCATACAGTAGCAAAAGTTCAAATTTAATATCCGTAGTGTTAAAACCATGCTTTAGCTTATTGGCAATAACTTGTTTCTGCAATTCTTTGGTATCAATAATCAATTTTTAACCTCTTGTTTAAGACTTTAAATAATTTTAGTTATTGAGCAGCCGCCAAATTTCTTTTTGCACCGCACCATCATTGCTTGAACCGATGATCCGATCGGCAGCAACTTTGGCACTCGGCATCGCCGTTCCTGTCGCGTAGCCGATGCCCGCATATTTGAGCATCCCCACATCGTTGCCGCTGTCGCCAAAGGCAATCATTTCACGCGGATTAATCCGCAATTTTTTGCTCAAGTACTGTAATCCCACGGCTTTATTCATGCCCTTAGTCGACATGTCGATTGAAGTTGTAGACCCTGAAACAAAACCAAGTTCAGGATAATCCTGCTTTAAAGTTGCAAGCAGATCTGGCAATTTATCTTTTGGTAAATCAAAAGTCACTTTAAAAATCTGATCATCAAGCTGATCAAAGCTTTTCACAACCGTAATTTTCGAAAAAAATTTTTTAAGCCAATGTGCATAAGCAGGCCCATCAGCTTCCCGCACGTAAGCACTAACCAGACCACCTGTAACAACGTTGTAAGGATATTTATTCGTGATCTTAATTAGTGTCGCTAAATCTTTATCAGAAAGGCTTTCAGTATGAATGACCTCTCTGCCCTTAGCCACAAGTGCGCCGTTTTCAGCAATAAAATAAATTTTGTCAGCAACTTGCGGAAAACGCGACAACAAATTTGCGTATTGATTACCGCTGGCAACAACAAACTTAATTCCCCGTTCCTGCATTATTTTAAATTCCCGCATGAAAAGCTCTTGATCATAGGTTTTTTTATCCGTTAACCACGTTCCATCCATGTCTGTAGCAATTAGCTTTAGCATCTATTTATCCTCTTTTCAATGTCCTTAACCCTTTAGGGTAAAAATTCTTTAAAGTTCTGCCATTAACTATTTTACCAAAACTAAAAGTAAAATTGTGGTAGCTGACCAAGACGAACCCCGTCAAGTGACTTGTGACCGCAATAGTTTCACCATGTAAAAAAGCGCGATATTCCGTATTAGCGGCCAAATCAATTTTGTATTCCTGCTTTTCCTGACTTAAAACCATGGCCAGTTGGTGGCTGGGTACGAACCGTTTTGTTTTTAGTTGTCCCAATTCCACACCGTTGTTTAAAATTTTTAGTCCCACAAGCTGAGCACCGGTGACTGCCGGAATAAAAACATGCCCGGCACGCACTAGCGCATGTTGCCGCCAATTTTTTAGCGAATCTGGCAGAACAAACTGATCCAAAACCGCTGCCAGCATGATTTGCTCATCCTTGGTTAATTTGGTTGCCTGCTCTTTCTGTCTTTTTTTAACTTTTTTAGATGAAATTTCTTGTGCTGCAACTGGTAGCTGCAGCTTGGCAACGAATTGCCCCTCGCCCAAATTATCCTGCGGCCAAAATCGCAATGACTTCTTTACTTCTTGGAAATTATCGGCCCACTCTGGCCGACCGGGACGAGCCTGCACCGCATACTTTTCGGCAATCGGCAAGACCTTCATTCCCAATGTTTTTACCAACCAAGCAACAATTTCTTCATCTTCTTCCGGTGCATATGTGCAGGTGGAATAGATCAGGCTGCCGCCTGGCCGCAGCATTTTAACCGCCTGCAGCAAAATTTCTTTTTGCCGCTTCTGGCAGGTTAAAACATAGTCTGGGGACCAATAATCGATTGCTTCTGGATTTTTTCTGAACATGCCCTCGCCGCTGCATGGTGCATCAACCAGAATTAGGTCAAAAAAATGCGGAAAATGCTTGACCAAATCTTCCGGTTTTTCCGATGTGATCAATGCATTGGTAATTCCCCAGCGTTCAATATTTTCCCGTAAAATTTTTGCCCGCGAATGCGAAATTTCATTAGCAACCAGCAGGCCCGAATTTTGTAGTTTTTCGCCTAGGGCAGTGCTTTTGCCCCCAGGTGCCGCACAAAGATCCAGTACCCGCTCTCCTGGCTGAACACCAACAATCTCTGCGGGAAACATTGCTGATGGGTCCTGCGAATAGACACTGCCGCTCACCCATTCAGGATCAAGGCCGGCGGCTTGTCCGTAATAAGCATTAGGAATGCCAGGAACCGGGTGACTCACGTCATAACTTATCCGAGGTAAAAATTTCAGCGAATTAATTCTAAAGGCCCGTTTTTGCTGGCGACTCATTGCAGCAAACATTTTTTCTGCTTCTGTGTTTCCCAGCAATTGGCGATATTTATGTGTAAATTCATCTGGTAAATTAAGCAAGTCTATCTCCTTTGCGTTTTAAGTAAATGCTCGTCAAGATGTAACTAGCGATCGTAATCAGCCAACTGCCTAGCAGCAGCAATCCTAAATGCATTGGCTGCGAATAGAAGGCGCGCCAACGTAAAAAAATGTAGGCAAGCACTTCAAGCAGTGCTTCAAATAAAATCAGGCGCCCGCCACGATTTACCAGCAGTGTTTGTAGCAAACTGCCGCGCAAGTGGCTTTGTCTAGCCGATTCACAGTTGATCACAGCAATTAGTACATTAGCTAAAATGGCGATTATTAAAAACAATAAAATTAGCAATAATTCACGAATTACCGAAAATTGCCGGCTTTGGTGTTTTTTTACAAAAAGCGGCGTGTAAACCTGTGTATGGTAATGCCGTGCAATCTTTTGGGTCAATTTAGGCGCTGCGTCGATGACGACCCGGTAATTTTTCAGCGGATTTTGGGCTGTCGGCTGCATAATGCCGGTTGTCAGGTAATATTTGTTCTGCTTGATCTGCCGGTAATGCTTTAAATTGCCAATGACGGAATAATAACGGTTGCCCCACAAAATATATTGGTTATTTTGTGTCTTAACAGTAGTTACCTTTGCCTCGGCACCAAGAACTGCAAATGATATCTGCCCGGTAAAATCATCGGAAGAAAAATAGCGGCCTGACTCGGTGGGCATGGTAACAACGTTATGGTTGGCCCAAACCAAGACCTGATCCTTTCCATAACGGCTGTCTAAATGAAGTTGAATTTTTTTATTAGGATAAGTTTTAGTCAAATATTTCAAGAAACTACTAATCGACTTTTTGCTGTTGATTTTAAGATAGCGGGTGTTATTGCTAAGACCGTGAGCCTCAAGCAGCTGGTCTGCTTCCCGCGACTGAATGTTCGACAGCATGCTGCCAATGCCTAAAAAACTCAAAAAGGTAATAAAAATTAGTAAGATTTTTTTATAATTCATGCTTTTATCTCAAAAATTTGCTCGTCTATAAAATCGTAACTCACAAATGAATTGTCAATTTCACGCATTGCCTGCGATTTAACAAATTGCATTTTGGTCCAAAATTCCGGTGAATTGGTTGCACCATTTTTTTCACCGACAAACAACAAGTGACTGTTCGGGCTGTACTTACGCCAGGCTGCTACTGCTTCCAGATCACTTTTGGTAAAATTCGGCGCCCAAGAACAGACAATAAGGTCGACACCGTGAAATTTTTTGATGGCTTCAGTGGCCCCGAGCGGTAAAAGCGGGTAAAATGGTTGGGCACCTGTGGAAGAAGTTTTGGACCATTCCAAAGAATCCGTTGCTTTGACGTTGAGCCCGACTTGTGCCAATGCCAGCGACCAGTAGGCGTTACCTGCCATAATCTCCAAAGCGGAATTAACCTTCAGCTGACATTTGATCAGAGCTGCCGTTGTCAGATTAGGCAGCGACCAGACCCCGTATTTCAATGATAAAAATTGCCGCACGCTGTTCAGCAAGTTATTCATCACTTTTAAACTGGAACGCTTGCCTTCCCTGCTTGCAGATGCAATCGTTTCATATTGGTCAGGCAGTAAGCCTAATTTTGCTGGTGCTTGCAGCAGCACTTTTCCATCTGCAACGGTCTTGATTATTGCGGCAACCTCAATTGCTTGTTCATGAACCAGTTGGTTGCCAATTTGTTGGTCTTGTTGTTTAATTTTATCTAAAAAATTTGTCATCTTCACGTCCTTATATGATTTTACCATTCCAAGAGCTAGATTTCAGTTATAATAAAAGACAAGCAAACAAAGGAGAATTTTTATGGCTAATAAATCTAAAACTAACAAGCAAGAAAATGAGAGTTGGGGCAGAACTATCCTTGATGCTGTCATTATGGTGGCAGTCATCTGGGCTGCTTTCTGGCTGCTGTTCAGAGCAAGTTTTGCGCCCTTCTCTAACGACCGCGTGTCCGGTATTTCAATGCAGCCGACCTTTGAAGACAATGACCGTTTAATCGCTTCAAGAAAGTTTCAGCCTAAACGCAACATCACAGTTGTTTTGTATGCCCCTAAGGCTGCCAACGACCAGCCTGGAGCAGTTTATATTAAGCGCATGATTGGCTTGCCTGGTGACACGATTGTTTCCAAAAATGATCAGATCTACGTTAATGGCAAACAATTGCCCGAGCCGTATCTAAATAATAATTACAAAAAAGCTGACAACGACCGCGGTATGACTTATACCAATAATTTTACAGTTAAGGTTCCTAAAGGAAAATATTTTGTCATGGGCGACCATCGCGATGTTTCTAAGGATTCACGGATTTTTGGTTTTGTTAAGCGCAGCGAATTTATCGGTCAAGTCAAGTTGCGCTACTGGCCGTTTAATAAAATACAAACTTACTAATTAATATTGCATTCAAAGGATTTAGAAAAAGTTATGACGAATAAATCTAAAAATCAAAATGAAGAAAGCTTTGGCAGATCTGTCCTTGATGTCATTATCATGGTAGTCATTATGCTTGGCATCTACTATCTGCTATTTACGTTTGTCCTGTCAAACGATAATGTTTCGGGACCATCCATGCAACCGACTTTTGAAAATAATGATCGTTTAATTGCGGTGAGGCACTTTAATCCCCAACGCAACAATATTGTGATTCTCAAGGCTCCGGATGAAAAAGGTGCCATTTATATCAAGCGCATCATCGGCCTGCCCGGTGACATGGTCACCTCAAAGAAGGATAAGTTATACATTAACGGCAAACAAATCGCCGAGCCATACTTAAATAATAAGTATAAAAAAGCCGACAATGCCGCAGGCCAGTCTTATACTAACGATTTCACACTGAAAAGACGGGTACCGAAAAATTGTTACTTCGTCATGGGTGACCACCGTGATGTTTCCAAAGATTCCCGATACTTCGGTTTTGTTAAGCGCAGTGCGTTAGTCGGTCAAGTTAAGTTACGCTACTGGCCGTTTAATAAAATTGGCACTTTTTAAATAATTCATTTTTGAATTTTGTGGTCTTTTCCGTTAAAATTAAGGTAAGAAGTAGAAGGAGAATCTATTATGGATCAACAAGAAGAATTGTCCAATGCAATTATCGATTATCAGGTAAAGCACCATGTAAACGATACTGACTTGGCCTTTGCCAGTCACCTCTCAGTAGAAAAGATTCATGCGATGAAGACTGGTGATGGTGAATTTACCAGCGAAGAAATCAATCAGCTCTATGATTACATGACGACTAATGCCTAGTCATTAAATAAAACGCCTCTCAAGTTAATTACTTGAAAGACGTTTTTAATTTGCACTGTAGTTAGTCAACCTTAAACAGAATATACTATAAGATAACTAATATTATAAATTAGAAAGGAAAAGCGGTGAACAATAAAAAATTAATCAGTATTTTGATTGTCTTGTCCGCTTCAGCCAACAGTCAGACGGCGACTCAATTAAATTCTGAATAAGCAAAAAGAAGTAATATAAGATACAGCATAATGTATTACTTTTTTTGCTATGTCAGTCAATTTATAGAGACTTGATTAATATTGAAAGTATACTTACCAATATGGGGAAGTTGTTTTTTATTAGGAATCAAATATATATAAAACTCAAATGAATGGGATTCAGGGTCATCTTCATCAAATACTGAAGACGCTCCGATCCTATAGTTTTCAAAATCAGTAAATGTTTTGTGCATTTTTTTCAAATCTTTTTTTATTAATTCTTTTTCGCTCTTAAATATCTTTTTTCTGTCTTTAGCAGAATTAATTGCACCTTTATAAGAACTAATGTCAGAAAATTCTATCAACTTTTTGTCATCAGGATTTTTAAATCCCAGTATATCACTGACTATATCAGCATGTCCTTGTTCATCCTCGTCATCAGCATCATCAGTGTTATAGCCAGAATAACCAAATTCTAAATCAGCGGCTAACTGGACTTGTTTGTTCTTTATTGTTTTAGGAAAAAGCTTTATTAATTTCTGATCAATTAATGAACCACTTATACAATAGGGATATTCTACTGTCTTAGGGTCAAAATAAACACGAGGCTGTATAGGTAGTTTTGCATTTGTGGGCAATAAATAAATAACTGATTTACCATAATTCTTCTTATTTGTTTTAGGAGTAACATAGCCACCAATTAAATAATTACTAAAATCAGTGAAATTTTTACCTTGCTTTACTAATTCTTGATTAATTTGCTTTTTTTCAAATGACAGCAACTGATTATCTGGTCCTGTGAATTTCTCATTATTGACAAGTCTAACGATATTATTGTTGTCTTTATCCAGTAAGTCTTTTTCAACATACGTATATGGTTTGATATTATCAAACGAAGTAACATCGTATGGCATTCTGCCATATAAATCAGCAGCTAATTGCACTTGTTTGTTTCTAACAGTTCCTGGAAAAAGCTTGATTAAGCTATTGTTGATTTTATTATTGAGTTCATTAATTGACTTATCAATTGCCGGATTTTTTGGATCAAAAAGCCATATTGGTCTATTCGACATGCCTCTTGCTAAATAGCCTTGCCAAACATAGGCAGGCTGTGCTAAGGAATCTCCCGATATTTTATAGTAATTATCTTTTTCAGTACCATGTTTCAAAGTAATTTTTCCGTTGACATATAAAGTACTGTCAGTAAAACCTTTTAAATTGCCTTTTTTCTTAGTATGGTCCCTATTCCATATAATCATATTCTTACATGGATTTTTGATATGATACGGCTTTATCTTGTAATTTTTTTGACTGACTATTGCATATCTGGCTGCATAAACTTTGTTCGTAGTAAATTGTGTAGCGATATTTAATAAAGAAATAAATAACATAATAGAAAGTAAATATTTGTGCTTCATAATAACTCCTTACCTAAATTTTTATTAATTGGTTATAGCATAGTATTTTGCGTATTAAAACAAAATTGATAATTGTCTTTTATATTTAAGATGTTTTTCGGTATCTCTATTTTAAGCTTAACTAGTATGCTAGTACTTTTTCACTGCTCATGCTCATTAATTTTAGTAGTATGCTCTATTTTCTAACTAGTTTAAAATTATTTGTAATTAAAAGTTGAAGAAATTTGTGTTCTTCATACTTTTGAATGAAACCGGGTAATAGTTTAATAATTGTTTGATTATTTGCTCGCCGAGTTTACAATCTAAGTGCAACAGTTGATAAAGCACGACAAAAAAAGCCATAAAGACTAAACTGTTAATTATTTACCCCAATAACAGAAAGGTGTCTTTTATGACTTCAGTTAATTCTAACACATATACTCATTTATCTCCTGCTGAACGCGGTCAAATTCAAGCTTTATCTGAAGCTGGCTTATCCATGCGTAAAATTGCTCTTAAACTTGAGCGCAATGCCAGTACTATTTCCCGCGAATTAAAGCGTAACCGCACGACTCAGCTAGATTATCAAGGTAAGTATTTCGGTGCTTACTTCGCTGATACGGCGCAAATTTATTATCATAGGCGGCGACAAGCTTGTCATGCTAAAGATTATTGCCTTAAGGCACAGGATTTTTTTAATCAGCTGACATTGATTATCAAGAATCCCTTTCGTGATGATGGTATTGATGGTTTTATTGCTAATTACAAGCGAATGTATCCTAGTTGCCCCTGTCCCTCAACACCAATGGTTTACCGCTTAATTGATCAAGGTAAATTGGCAATTAAGAACGGTGATCTTCCTCGTAAAGTTCGGCTAAGGCACTCAGGACATCATCGTAAGCGTACCCGCCAACACAAGAAACGTCTTGGCAATTCTATTGAGCAAAGACCTAAAGCAGCTGATGAACGCAGTGAGGCTGGCCACTTTGAAGGGGATCTGGTGAAAGGCATTAGGCGTGCGACTAGTTCGGCTTTGCTGACTCTTACTGATCGCAAAACTCGCTTTGAAATCATAATTAAAATACCTGATTACAAAGCAGATACTTGTTTCAAAGCAGTTCAGAAAGCAGTCAATGACCACCCTGGTTGGTTTAAAACGATTACGTTTGACAATGGTTCAGAATTTGCTCGCGTTGATGAAGTGAAGGGGGTAGATGTTTATTTTGCCCATCCTTACACACCAAGTGAGCGTGGCAGTAACGAGAATGCCAATGGCCTGCTGCGAGAATTTTTCCCTAAGGGCAAGACAATGGCAAAGGTGACTGATGAATATGTAAAACGGGCACAAAATGCCTTGAATAACAAACATCGGAGAATTCTCGGATATCAAACAGCAAGGGAAGTTTTTATGGCAGAGATAGCCTGACAGAAAAAAAGTTGGTGCAGATTTCGCTACGCTCCATCTGCACCAACTAGCAACAAAAACATATTATTCAGTTTAGTCTTTAATCCAGGTGTTGCACTTGATTTGACAATTCAGCTTGATTATTTGCTCTATCTTTTCTGTAATTTGTTTCTTGACTTCTTTCAATGCTGATAACAGGTAGATCCATTAACTTAGTGGAAGCAGAAATTAAAAAACAATTATTCTTTTCTTGACTCAAACATAAAAAACGCCTTTCAAGTAGTTTAACCTGGAAGGCGTTTTTAATTTGCTCTATTTTAAAGTTTTACTTATTCGATTCTGCTTCAACAAAGCGATTGATCAAAAATAAATTAATTCCTGCAATCACAATATCATAACTAAATATGATAATCAGCTCTTCTATCATCTTACGATTAATTCCATGGGAGATTCCTTCAAAGATACCGACCATCTGCGGCAAAACGTTATCAATAAAATCAATCATAATCCAACTAAGAACGATAATTAACACTAAGCGAATCAAATTAACAATAAGTTTACTTGAAGTCCCGGGTAAAAATTCAGCTAATGAATGACTTGTAAAATTTAAAAAACTAACAGTTACATAAAGAGCCGCACCAACTAAAACGAACATTAATGCCGTTTCTAAGATACGATCAATGCCTACTCTTTGCAGTAAAGAAACAAAATTACTAAAATCTTGATGGTCATTTATAAATAAATCGTAGACAAATTCAGGCACAGTTATAATTAAAACCTGCAAAATCATTAGATAAATAAACGAAAATAATGCACTTAAAGTGTTGGCTAAGTAAAGACCAATATCACTGACAGGTGCTAGTCGCCAAGTTTGGCTGCGGTTAACTTTTTCGACCTTACTGCTGCTATAAGCTAAATAAATCGTATCTAAAACAAAACTGGTGATAAAAATCGTTAAAACATACACGACTGGAAATTCTTTCCAAGGACTAGCCGTATAATTGCCCAGTGTGCTACTCACAAGCCAAGCAGCGATAAAAACCGCGCCAATCAGCTGAACCAGCAGAAAACAGTACGCATATTTACTCCTTTTTCTAAATAATTCACTAAATAAATTTTTGCTTTCATTCATTCTTTTTTCCTCCTTTTTTACTTATTCGGTTCGGCTTCAACGGCTTTGGTGATTAACAACAAATTGGTCACCAACAAAATAATGTCGGTTATAAGAAACGCTGTTAAATTACCTGGCAGGTACTCTCCCAAATTTAAGGCAATCTCGCGGAATGATTCTCTTTCAATAATTGGCCAAACAAGATGAATAAATACTTGAAAACCTATCCAGCAAATGATGACCAAGATAATTATTCTGATTAGATTAATCATAAATTTTCCAGAATTGGTTGGCAGAAAATCGCCGATTGCTTCTCCGCTAAAATCTATCAAGCTAACAGGCAAATAAAAGGTTAAGCCAATTAAAACAATTAAAGCTAAAAACCCGATCGTTTCCGCTACGCCAACATCCTTAATGATATTACCTAAAGTTTTTATGTCTTGTAAAATGAAATTACTTGTTATGTCCTGCAACACGATTAAAGCAAGATATGTGATTATTTGAATAATTCCAAAATAAATGTATGACATAAGTGAACTTAAGATATTAGCTAGATAAAATTGCCTATCATTAACTGGGATTAACCGCCAAGTCTGATTGCTGTTTAATTTTTCGGAGCGTAAACTCGAAAAAATTAAATACAGTGCATCAAAAACAAAACTTAAAAATAAGAAAATTGCTGCTAAATTATTGAAAATCATTTCTGGAGACGGCAGCGTCATAGCAGTTGCTGCTAGTAATTGAACCATAAAAAACCAATTAACTGTTTTAAATTTGTCTTTAAAAAGCATTTTAAAAATTTTAGTTGAAAGTTGCATCGTGTTCTCCCCTCCCTTTTACTTATTCGGTTCAGCTTCAAATGCTTTAGTAATTAACAATAAATTGGTCGCCAACAAAATAATATCGGTTATAAGAAATACAGTTAAATTACCTGGTAAGTATTCCCCCAGATTTAAGGCAATCTCTGATAATGATTCTCTTGCGATGATTGGCCAAACAAGATTATACACTTGAAAACCTATCCAACAAATGATAACCAAGATAATTATTCTAATTAGGTTAACCATAAATTTCCCAGAACTGATTGGTAGAAAATCAACGATTGCTTCGCTACTAAAATCTATCAAGCTAACAAATAGATAAAAGGTTAAGCCAATTAAAACTATCACAAATAAAACACCGATCGTTTCGCTCACGCCAACATCCTTAATGATGTTACGAATAGTTTTTATGTCTTGTAAAACGAAATTAGTTTTAACGTCCTGCAGCATAATTAACATAAAAAACGTAATTATTTGAATAATCCCAAAATAAATGTATGACATAAGTGAACTTAAGATATTAGCCAGATAAAATTGACCATCACTAACAGCAATTAGCCGCCAAGTCTGATTACTGTTTAACTTTTCAGCGCGTAAACTTGAATAAATTAAGTACAGTGCCTCCAAAATAAAGCTAGAAACAAAGAAAATTGCTGCAAAATTGTTAAAAAACATCTCTGAAATCGGCCTGAAAGTAAGTGTTAGAGTAATTGCTGCTAGTATTTGCACTATAAAAAACCAATTAACTGTTTTAAGCTTACCTTTAAAAAGCATTTTAAAAATTTTAGCCGAAAGTTGCATTGTGTTTTTCCCCTCCTTTATTTATTGGATTCTGCTTCAAACGTTTTATTAATCATTAGAACATTAGCTATGCCAAGAATTAGATCAATAATTAAAAGAATTAAATTAACCCGAGTAATATTACCAAAATCACCATTAAAGATAATCTCTGCAAAAGTTCGCAAATTCGGACCATTAAAGATAAATATGTCGAGTATCTCGTATGCCAGCCAGCAAACTAAAATTATGATCAGTAGTCTTACTAAGTATAAAGCGAACTTGCCGGATACAGATGGTAGAAAATCAACAATTGTTGAACTTGTAAAGTTAATAAAGCTAAGGACCAGATAAAATAACGTTACTGATAGAACTAGTAAGACAATGATTTCAACTAGCCAAATGGTTTCATTAGCTTCAATTAAGGACCAGCTAAATTTTGCTAAAGTTTCTTGTCGAATTTTCTCAGAACATAATTCGGCCAAGCCGTAGAAAACGCCAGCACTTATTACTTGCAGTATCGTAAGTCCCACTACTGCCATAAACGAACTAAAAAGATTGGTCAGATAGATTTTCCCAGCACTTGCGGGAATTAACCGCCAAGTTTGACTGCGATTAATTTTTTCATTACTGTAGGCTGTTAAAATTACAAAAATCGGGTCGTACAATAAACAAAATATTAGAAGCAAGTTAGCTGTATAAAGAAAGAAATTCCCAAATTGAAAGTGAACAAGTACGATTTGATTATCGCCCTTAATAAAGCACAGTACGCCGCTGACCAAAGCGCTGATTATTTGCAATATAAGAAAGGTCCAAATTAAGTTACGTCGTTGTTCAAACAGTTCAGAAAACAAATTTTTAAAAGAAGTCTTCATATTTACTTCTCGCCTTTCATTACTTATTCGGTTCAGCTTCAAATGTTTTATTAATCATTAGAACATTGGCTGCCAGGAAAATTAAATTAATCACTAGCAATACTAAATCAAAAATTGTGATTCTTTGTGTATCAACCAAACTTATATTTGCAAAATTGAAAATATTAATCACTCGAATTATTACCCATGAGATAACGATTATTAGTAGCAAGCGGGTTACCAATAATGCGAATTTGCCGGAAACACTTGGCAAAAAATTAATGATCGAGGAACTGGAAAAGTTAATAAAACTGGTTACGGCATACAGTAAGATACTTAAAAGTATCAAAAAGATTAACGTGCCAACTATCCAAATTACAGCATTAGTTTGATCTCGATCCCAGCGCCAATTTATGTTCGCAAAAAGTTTGGCGGTGTCTTGACGCATGGCAGCAGAACTTATTTCAGCTAAACCAAAGAGTACGCCAGCACTTACTATTTGCAGTAATGCTAAACCAACTAATGCCATAAATGAACTAAAAAGATTAGTCAGATAAATTTTCCCGGAACTTGCCGGAATTAAGCGCCAAGTTTGACTCTGATTGATCTTTTCATTCCTGTAAGCTGTTAAAATCACAAAAAGCAAATCGTAAATTAACCCCAAAAATAGAAATATTGTTCCGCTAGCCACAAAGAAGTCGCCCCACTGAAAGTTGCGAATGGTAATGTGACTATCTTGGCTAAAAGACATCAACCCACCGACAAGTGCAATGAGAATTTGCAGTAAAAAGAAAAGCCAAATTAAATTGCTTCGCTGCTTAAACAGTTCATGAAATAAATTCCTAAAAGATGTCATTTTTATCCCTATCTTTCTAACATTTATTTATTCGGTTCGGCTTCAAACGAATGACTAATTAAGAACATGTTAATTGCACCAATGACAAGGTCATAGGCTAAAACAATTAGCAGCACTGTACTGATCCTTCCGTAATCACCACTGCCAGTTACAAAATCGAATGGCATGCGCAAGATAGGATTAAGAATGCCCATAATTCTGTTTACCAACCAACAAATCGCAATAATCAAAATTATGCGAATCAAATTAACCAAAAATTTACTGGAAATACTTGGCAAAAAGTCAACCAACGACCGACTGCTAAAGTTCAAGAAACTGACACTGATATAAATCGCTAAGCCGACTAATAGCATCAGAATAATTAATTCCAGTGCTTCCGTAAGATGAGCAGTTACAAAATCACTGTGCTCTGTTACCGCCTGCATAATATCATTAATCGAAGAATTGATACTCTTACGAAAGTCTTGATTAGTTGCTGAAACCCAACCAGTTAAAATTCCCACAAAAATTGCCTGCAATAAATTTAAATAAATAAGTGATAAAAAAGAACTCAAAGTGTTACATAAATAAATATTGCCATCGGCTAACGGAATTAAGCGCCAGGTTTGACTGCGATTCACGTTTTCATTCTTGGCGCAGGTAATCAACAAATAAATAAATGCAGTAATAAAGGATGTCGCTAAAAAAGAAGTATAAAAATCAATCGGCAAGCCAAACATTTGCACGTCTTTATTGATAAAAACCCCGCCATGGCTGAAAACCATAAAAAGAGCAAATATAAAGGAAACAATTATTTGGATTAAAATTACCTGGTGCGTTACGCGGCTTTTTTGCTTAAAAAATTCAACAAAAGTTTTGCCAAAAGTGGTCATTATTTACTCATCCTCTCCCTCGTAAAGTCCTTCATAGTAGTCTTCAATACTCTCATGATGCTCGCGAATTTCTTCGGCAGATTTATGCGCATAAACCGTGTTGTCCTTGATAATGACAACTTCATCAAGAAGAGAAGCAATTTCGTTAACAAAGTGATCAGAAATCAAAATCGTGGCCTCTTTGTCCTTCCACAAAATGATCGAATTAATGATTTTCTTGCGGGCCATGGCATCAATTCCGCCAAACGGTTCATCAAGCAGATACAGGTCGGCTTTTCTAGCAAAGGTCAGTGCAATAATCAACTTTTCCCGCATCCCCCGCGATAACTGCCCCAGCTTCATTTCTGGATCCAGGTTCATGAATTTGTATAATTGCTCAAATTCATTGGTATCAAAATCTTCAAAAATATGTTCGTAAAATTCAACCACGCTCTTAATCTTGGTTGAATTATTAAAACCGGTTAACCCATCGGTGAAGGCAATTTTGGCTTTTTTTCCACTTTCTGAAGTGATGCCCTCAACTTCAACCGTTCCCTTATATTTTTTCGCCATACCGCTGATAATCCGCATCAACGTTGTCTTACCGGCGCCATTTTCACCAAGCAGAGCAACAATTTTACCCGAGCTAAGTGTTAAATTGACATCCCGTAAAATAGTTTTTTGGTTTTTCTTGTAAGTTAAGTTTTTAATCGTTAATATTTCATTCATTGTTATCTTCCTGTTGTAAATATTGTTCTAGCAGCGGTAAAATTTCTTCTTTACCGATGCCTAGTTCCCTGATATTCTGAACAAACTTGCTTAGTTCATCGTTAACCAAGTCTCTTTTTGTTTGTGCAAGCAGTTCTTTATCTTCCGTGACGAAATTGCCTTCACCACGTTTGGTATATAAAATTCCCTGGTCATTCATTTGCTGCAGCGCCCGCTGCACCGTATTGACATTAACCGTTAATTCAAGCGCCAGCTTACGCACGGATGGTACCTTTTGCCCAGCTGGCAATTTGCCAATTGCAATTTGGCGGAAAAGGTATTGCTCAATTTGCAAGTAAATTGGAATATTATCTTTGAATTCCACTAGTTCACCTTCTATCCATAGTGTATTATTTATCTATGACAATATCATACACCATTTTCTTTTTCCTAGCAAAACTTTTCTCAAATAAATTTAATTGTTTCACCAAAGCAGTTTTCGCTCTTTTAAAAAAATAAAATGCGCTAACGCCTTGATAACAAGCAATTAGCACATCTTAATAATTTTCACGACCATCTGTGGACAATTTTGTATAAAGGCAAAACCTTACTGCAGATGCTTTTGGTTTATTTTCATTTTTCAGTAAACAGAATATTTTTGTTTCACTAATGATGATTTTCAGCGTTTAACTGCACCATTCTGACCATCACGTCAACTGCCTTCTCCATTGATTCTAAAACAGTATACTCAAAGCGGCCGTGCATATTCTCCTGACCAGCAAAGAGATTAGGACAAGGAAGTCCCATATATGTCAGCTGTGAGCCGTCAGTTCCGCCGCGGACAGGATCTTCATTAATCGTTAGCCCCTCTTCTTGATAGGCTTTGCGCGCTATATTAACAATATCCATATGCTTAGCAAGTTCATCAGCCATGTTATAATACTGGTCATGCATTTCCAGCTTAATGCGCTCACTGTCAAACGCAGCGTTCATCTTGGCAACAATTTCTTTAACCAGATTCTTGCGCTTTTCCAGGCCATCGCGTTCAAAGTCGCGCACAATGTAGTCCAAGTGAGCGTTATCAACCGTCCCTTGGAAATTGTCTAAATGGAAGAAGCCTTGGCGGCCGGAAGTTTTCTCCGGTACCTCATCCTGCGGCAGTTGATTTTGAAAATTAATTCCTACCTGAATGGCATTAATCATCTGATCTTTGGCAACAGCCGGATGAACATTAACCCCTTGAATATCTAAGCTGAAAGCAGCGGCCGAAAAAGTGTCCCAGTCTAGCTTGCCCGGTTCTTCTCCATCAACCGTGAAGGCAAAGTCGGCACTAAATTCAGGAACATCAAAATGTTGTGCTCCCGTGCCAATTTCTTCATCGGGCGTAAAGGCAAAGCGAATCTTGCCGTGCTTAACTTCCGGATGAGTCAAAAGGTATTCAGCCAAAGTAATTAATTCGGCTACCCCAGTCTTGTCATCGCCGCCAAGCAGCGTGTCACCAGATGCGGTAATAATTGTTTGCCCTTGATATTTCTTCAAATTAGGAAAAACTGCAGGATCTAAATAAAATTCGGAATCACCAAGTTGAATCTTGGATTTACCATCATAATTCTCGTGTACCTGCGGCTGAACATTTTCGGCATTAAAATCAGCTGTATCACAGTGAGCCAAAAAGCCCATGACAGGAACATCAGCCGTAATATTTGCTGGCACTTCAGCAATCACACAGCCCGATTGCTGGTTATAATGAACATCGCTTAAGCCTAATTTTTCTAAGTCCGGCAGGATTACCTCTTTTTGAAATCGTTCCTCACGCTCAGTTGAAGGAAAACGGTCTGCATGTTCATCAGAACGGGAATTAACCTTAACGTATTTTAAAAATCTTGGTAATAAATTTGGGTATTTCATTTTTTCTCCTTATTAAAACAAATCTTGAAAGGGGTTGGTCGAAACCTTTGAAAATTCAACTGTCACCCCCCACTTGTTGGCAGTATTCCACTTTTTCAGCAAGTCGTACATCTTATACTTAAATATTTTTTCCGTGTAATGACCGGGATCAACCACCGTCAGGCCTGAAGAAACTATATCGTGCCCTGTATGGTAATAAATATCACCGGTAATAAACGCATCAAGATTGTCAGCAACTGCCTGCCGCCAAAATTTGCCACCATCCCCACAAATAAAGCCAACCGTTTCAATTTGCTTCGAATTATCTGCAGTAATCAAGCGCGCCATTTTAATGCCCATCTTTTCCTTAACATAATAAGCAAAATTTTTGGCAGTCATTGTTTCGGGCAGTTTGCCCTTACGGCCGATTGCAATACCGTCATCATCAAGGCAAAACGGCTGAATAGCCGTCAAGCCCAGTTCTTCGGCCTGCCAATCACTGGAACCATTTTGTGCCTTATCAGAGTTAGTATGAATCGAATAGACTGTAATCCCATTTGCAATAATCTGCCCGTACATCCGTTTTTGCGGATCAGAAAAATCAAGATTATCTGCAGGATGAAACATTACCGGGTGGTGACTGATAATCAGATCGATCCCATTTTTAACGGCCTCAGCCACAACATTAGGGCGGACATCAAGCGTTGTCATAATTTTTGTAACCGATTGGTCGACTGAACCGATCTGGATGCCGACCGGATCGCCTTGACTGGCAAGTTTTTCTGGAAAATCCACTTGCAGACGGTCAATAATTTCTTTAACCTTAGTCATTTATTTCCTCCTTAATAAACTTAATTTCGGTTTCAATCTGTGCAATGTGCGTAATATCTTTCTTTTTTGCTTTATTTAAATTGACCAGCAGCTTCTCATGATATGCAAGCTGATCCTGCCATTTTTGGTAAAAAATCTTGTTCTTTTCCTGCAAAATTTGTGGGCCAAAAAAGAGCTCTTTGGGACTCAAAGGTATCTTCTTGTCTACAGTTTTAGCCTTGATCAATTCATAAGTATGGCCGGCCTCAGCAAGCAAATCTTCATCTTGAATTTGATAATTATGCGCACATAGCCACTTGCGGACCCCGGGTTCACCGACATTCGGTTCAAGAATCAGTGTTGGAAAGTGAAAATTTTGTTCCCAGGCTGTATTCAAAATTGTCGTCATCAGTTTTCCGCCCATGCCGGCAATAACAACCGTATCAATCCTATCATCATGCGTAATGGGTTCAAGCCCTGAGCCTAACCTAGTCGTGATCTTATCTTCGAGCCCGGCCTTTTTAATATCATTTTGAGCATTTTGCAGCGGCCCTTGTGCAATATCACTGGCAATCGCATAGTCAATTTTACCTATTTTAACTAATTCGATCGGTAAATAGGCATGGTCGGTGCCAATGTCTGCTACCCGGCTGCCAGCATCCACCATGTCAGCCAATGCATTCAAGCGTCTATTCATAATAATCATCCAAATTGTCTTCGATGACCGAATTCATTTCATCATTAATGTCTTCGAGGTCAAAGTCGGCCAAATTAATTTCTTCTCCGAGCCACTCTTGCATATCTTCGTCAACTTCACCATTTTCAGCGGCATCCTTATAATCCATCAATCCCCAAATTCCGCCAATATCCTCAATAATGCCATAACCCTTACCTTTAATAACTGCAGTTGGAATGATTTGATCAGACTTTTGGCTGAGAATTTTTTCAAGTTTTACCGTAACTTCCCAGCTATCACCAAAATCATATTCTAATAAAAACTTATCGCCAATTTTCGCTCCGGTTTTAGCTAATTTCGTTGTTCCCGGCTCGTATTCATCAGCCGACCGTCCTGACATTTCCAAACCATCCTCAGTATCACAAGGCATTAAGTATTCTGTATCCTGTGTACCAACAAGGGAAGATAGGATATCCAGTATTTCGAGCTTATTCTGTGTCTCTGGATCTAACTTTGCCCTGTCTTTAACTTTAATTGCTTTTTGTTTATTTTTATTGCCATTCAAAAATTTTAAAGCAAAAAGATGATAGCCAGGGGACATGCGAAACATCCCCATTAATGCTTTTGCCAAATAAACCATGTCCTGGTCACCATCAATTAAAAAGCGGCGCCAAATTGGCGGTTTCGCACCATTTAAATCCGCCCGAAATTGATAAATTTTGCGTGTTTTCATCATCGCGTAAACTCCTGCTCTTTTTGTAAAACTATATTTTATGCAGATTATAGCATACCGGACAAGAAAAAAACTTCTTATTACCGTCATTGCAACCTTTATTTTATCAGTTCTGCGCCTTACTTTTTCACTCTTTCACATAGAAGTAATTATTTATGTGAAGGAGAATGACAGCAAAGTTTGCTATAATGAAATTCAGAAAGCTGGTAATTAGATGAATAGAACCGAACCCGTCACACTGACAAATATGTGTATGGTCACCGAAAACGATAAAATTTTAGTCTTAAAGCGCAACGATCCCGGCTGGCCCGGACTAACTTTTCCCGGCGGTCATGTTGAAGCCCACGAATCTTTTCATGATTCTGTAGTTCGTGAAATAAAGGAAGAAACAGGTCTCACTATCAAAAATCCTAAACTAGTTGGCATCAAACAATTTTATGACAGTGCCGATCACCGTTATCTTGTTCTTTTCTATATCGCTAATGAATTTACAGGAACATTGACCGCTTCTGATGAAGGCGCGCTAACTTGGATGACCAAAGATGAGCTGGAACATCATCAGCTTGCCCATAACTTTGACCATGACCTGCCTTTATATTTTAATAAAAATCTGAGCGAGCATATCTTAGACGGCAAACGAGATGAATTATTTTAATCGCTATAAAAAAACGAGCTTTCAAGCTCGTTTTTATGATTAATCTAAAAAATCACGCAATTGATTTGACCGGCTCGGATGCCGCAGCTTACGCAGTGCCTTGGCCTCAATTTGCCGGATCCGTTCGCGCGTAACGCCAAAAACTTTACCAACTTCTTCTAAGGTGCGCGTGCGTCCATCATCAAGACCAAATCGCAGACGCAACACATTTTCTTCACGGTCAGTTAAGGTGTCAAGTACTTCTTCCAGCTGCTCCTTGAGCATTTCGTAAGAAGCGTGTTGTTCGGGACTAGTTGCATCCTTATCCTTGATAAAGTCACCTAAATGGGAATCGTCTTCTTCACCAATTGGTGTTTCCAGCGAAACGGGTTCTTGAGAAATCTTCATGATATCCCGCACCTTGCTCGTCGGCATATCCATTTCCGCACCGATTTCTTCCGGCGTTGGTTCCCGCCCCAGATCCTGCAGCAACTGCCGCTGAATGCGGATCAGCTTATTAATGGTTTCCACCATGTGCACCGGGATCCTGATTGTCCGTGCCTGATCGGCAATAGCGCGGGTGATTGCTTGCCTGATCCACCAGGTTGCATAGGTTGAAAACTTGAAGCCTAAGCTATAGTCAAACTTGTCGACAGCCTTCATCAGGCCCATATTGCCTTCCTGGATCAAATCCAAAAATGACATGCCCCGGCCAACGTAACGCTTGGCAATTGAAACAACAAGCCGCAGGTTGGCTTCCGCCAATTCTTGCTTCGCTTCCTCATCACCAGACTCGATTCGTTTTGCCAGTGTGATTTCCTGATCAGCATTCAGCAGGGGTACACGGCCGATTTCCTTTAAGTACATCCGGACAGGATCATTCATACGGACGCTTGAAGGGGCCGACATATCCTTTAATTCTGCCTTTTCAACATCTTTTTGCTTCTTTAATGCTAGCTTTGAAGGATTGCCTTCTTCATCAACGATGCTAATGCCATTATCTTCAAATTCTTGAACTAGCTGGTCAACAGCCTTGCCTTCAAGTTTATAAGGTTCAATCAGTTTGGCAGTAAAATCAGTTTCGGTAATTGCCTTATCCTTTTTTACTTCTTTAACGACTTTCTTGACCATCTTATCCAAAGATAGCATATTATTCTTTTCGGTAGTATTTTCGCCTGCCACTAAAAAGCCCCCTTCTGCCCTTGAGTTCTCTTTAATTGTAAAATTTTCCGGGTAATGTTGATTATTGTGTCATTATCGTCTTTGCGTTTTGCGTCCTGTAAGTTGCGCATAAGCTCGTCAATTTGTGAATCAATTTTACGCATCTGCAAAGCCCTAACTTGTTCGTCAATCTCACGTTCAGAGTAATCCTTGGGCATATTTATCATTTCAGCACTTACTATTATACCTTGAAGTTGCTCAGGAATAAAATCTAAGAAACTATTTATTGATTGATCTTCATGACTTTCAATAAATTTTAACCATAATTCAGCTAGTTGGGCATAATCCTGATCCGGGAAAAGAAATTTCTTTTCCAGCAAATAGTCACGTGCATGTTCAGAATGGATAAAGAGGTAGAGCAGCCGTGTTTGCACAGGATCATTTTTTTCGGTTTCTTTGTCAACCACCGGAATGCTGGTGTCTTCAAGCTCCGGTTCCGGATATGGATTACGGTTCTTGTGCTGAGCCGCTGTCCGCAACCGGCGAATTTGGCGCGTGAGGTTTACCTTCAGCGAATCGCGCGAGACATTCTGCTCATTAGCCACCTTATCCAAATAGAGATCCTGTTCAACCGGATTGGGTAACTTGGCAATTTGTTTAATTGCTTCATCCAAATACAAAATTTTTTCCCGGTCATTGTCAAGGTTATATTTTTGCTCTAAACGTTTTAAGAAAAAGTCGGTTGCGGTATACGCACCCTTTACCTCATCCTGATACTTTTCTGCACCGTACTTTTTAACATATTCATCCGGATCCAATTTTTCGGGTAAAACTACAATCCCTAAGTTAAAACTGCCTGTCTGCTCAAACATTTGTGCAGCTCGCTCTTCTGCGTGCACTCCCGGATCATCGCCATCATAATTAATAATAATATTATTGGTAATTCGCTTGAGCATGTAAACCTGTTGGTCGGTCAAACTCGTGCCCATTGAGGCAATCCCGGACCTAATCCCCGCCTTATAAGCAGCAATCACATCCATATAGCCTTCATACAAAACCAGATGGCCTTCACTTCTAGCGGCCTTTTTTGCTTCAGCAAAGTGAAATAAAACTTTTGATTTAGTAAAAAGCTCAGTTTCCGGACTGTTTACATATTTCGCAATTGTTTTGTCGTCGGAAAGACGCCGCCCAGAAAAGCCGATCACATAGCCGCTCTCGTTTCCTAAAGGAAACATTAGACGGTCACGAAAACGGTCAAACAACCGCCCATCCTTGCTTTCAACAAATAAACCACTTTTAACAAGGTCTTCCTCAGTATATTTTTTTTGCTGCAAATACATCAATAGCAGGTTATCTTGCCTGGGTGCGTAACCAATCTGAAAATGTTCAAGCAACTCATCAGACAAACCGCGTTTCCTTGCATACTTAAGCCCGCGCTGCCCCGCATTTGTCGTTGTCAAAACCCGTTGATAAAATTTAACTGCATCCTGGTGCAAGCGAATCATACTATTGGCAACAGGATTTTTTTGAGTAAAACTTGCATCCATCTCAATGTGAGCAAATTCGGCAGCTCGTTGAACACTCTCAGGAAAAGTCAAATTTTCCTTGTACATCAAAAACTTAAAAACATTGCCGCCTTTGCCGCAACCAAAGCACTTAAAAAATTGTTTATCCTCGTTGACTGTAAATGACGGGGTCTTTTCTTGATGAAAAGGGCAAAGACCGGTATAGTCTTTACCCTTTTTTTCAAGTGAAACATACTGACTAATCACATCAACGATATTAACGTTTGACCGTACCTTATTAATAAAATCTTCGGGAATTAAGCCAGCCAAATGTATCACCTACTTTTGAATTTATTTAATAACCAACTTACTCAAATCACCCAAGCGGTGAGCCAAGTCACTTACGCTGCTTAGCTGGGCTAGGCGGTTATTCTTAATCTTTTCATCTTTCGCCATAATCATATTAGTTTCAAAATACTGATCGATCACCGGCTGCAATTGAACGAAGCCTTCATAAAGGTCAGCAAGCTTAACCGCCTGCTGCAGGCTGTCAATTCCGGCAGCCAATTCCTTCTCACTATCATTTTCAAATAGTTCTGGAGCAACCTTTGCTGTACCCTTGTATTTGGCCTGTTTCAGAATATTGTTTATGCGCGTTAAACTTTCGACAACCGGCCGGAATTTCTCATCATCATGGTGCAGTTGCAAGACATTGGCCGCCGCCAAAATTTGAATCGGATCCTGCTGACTTGAGGCAAGCACGGCATCAATCACATCATACTTAAAGTTATTCTTTTGTAGGTATTGCTTAATTCGGTCACGGATAAACAGAGCAATTTCTTGATCTTGACTTGTAGTTTTCGGCAATTTAGCCGCAGTTTTGCCTTCAACAGCATTGACTAATTCAGGTAAAACCATATTAAAGGCCAGTGACCATTTCTGCTTAAGCAAAATGCGCACGATGCCGTAAGCATAGCGCCGTAAAGCATACGGATCATTAGACGAGCTCGGAATCATCCCTGCAGCGAAAAATGTAATAATTGTATCGAGTTTATCAGCAACCGATAACAGTGCTCCAACCTCAGTTCCCGGCAATTCTCCCTCGGAAGTCGTCGGCATGTAGTGTTCCTTGATGGCAACTGCTACATTTTCATTCTCACCGGCAAGGCGGGCATAATGCATCCCCATCACACCCTGAAGTTCAGCAAATTCGCCCACCATTTGGGTAACTAAATCAAATTTATATAGCTCACTTGCACGGTCAAAGTCGCTGACTACTTGATCATCCAGCTGCCATTTCTTCGCTAAAAAATCACCGATGATACGAACGCGCTGAGTTTTTTCGGCCATTGAACCGATCTTATCGTGGAAGGAAACATTTTTAAGGCGCTCAACAAAGTGACTCAGCGGATATTTGCGATCCTCATCGTAGAAGAACTGGGCATCATCTAAACGGGCAACCAGAACTTTTTCATTACCCGAAATAACATTGTCAAGATAATCCTTATTACCATTGCGGACGGCAATAAAATGATTGATCAATTTGCCGTTTTGGTCATAAACTTCAAAGTAGCGTTGATTATCTTTCATCGAGGTAATCAAAACTTCCTTAGGCATCTGCAAATACTTTTCTGCAAAGGAACCCGCAAAAACCGTCGGATATTCAACTAGGTTAGTAACTTCTTCAAGCAGGCTTTTATCCAGATTGACTTGCCAATTATTTTTCGCAGCCAACTTATTAATCTGATCAACAATCATTTCCTGCCGCTCGTCACTATCGGCAATCACAAATTGGTCTTTCAGGGCATCTTCATAGTCGTCGGCAGCAGCTAGCACAACGGAATCACCTAAAAACCGGTGACCTTCTGTCTTGCGGCCAGCAGTAATATCTAAAATTTTGACGGGAATAACGTCACTGCCAAACAATGACACCAGCCAGTGAATTGGGCGCACAAATTCAAACTCATTTGAGTCCCAGCGCATTTTGGTCGGAAAAGTCATCGCCTTGATAATGTCACTCATTCCCAGCAAAATATCGCTTGCCAGTTTACCTTCTTTTTGGACGTGAACATAGGCATATTCCGTGCCTTTTAGCTCCTGAAAATAAATATCATCAGTGGTCATCCCCTGGCCGCGAGCAAAACCCTCTGCAGCCTTAGTCCATTTGCCATCCTGATCTTGGGCAATCTTTTTTGCTGGTCCCTTTTTCACTTCGTCAATATCAGCCTGTTTTTCAGCCAAATCTTCGACCAAAATCGTTAACCGCCGCGGCGTGGAATAAGTTTTAATGTCCTTAAATTTTAAGCCATTTTCCTTTAAATACTTCTTGGTCCGGTCTGCTAACTGGCGCACACTGCGCAAAACAACGTGAGCCGGCATTTCTTCTGTGCCAATTTCAAATAAATAGTCTTTAGTCATTTTCAAGACCTACTTTCTTATCTTCTGCATTTTTCAAAAGTGGAAAACCGCGCTTTTCCCGTTCTTCAACAAAGCTAACCGCCACTTCATGCGCCAAGTTTCTGATTCGTGCTAAATAACCGGCACGTTCGGTTACAGAAACCGCACCGCGTGCATCTAACAAATTAAATGTGTGCGAACATTTAAGGATGTAATCGTAGGCAGGATGAACCAGGTTTTGGCTCAGCAGGCGTTTTGCCGTTTTTTCATAATCATTAAACAGATTGAGCAAATTTTCTTGGTTTGATTCTTCAAACGCATATTTGGAATGCTCGTATTCGGGTTCCTTAAAGATGTCACGGTAAAGGACGCCATTGCCCCATTCCAAATCATAGACAGAGTCGACTTCTTGAATGTACGAGGCCAGCCGCTCAACGCCATAAGTGATTTCACTCATCGTCGGTTTAACGTCAAGCTCACCGACAACTTGGAAATAAGTAAACTGGCTGACTTCCATTCCGTCAAGCCAAACTTCCCAACCAACACCGGCACAGCCCATTGACGGATTTTCCCAGTTATCTTCAACGAAGCGAATATCATGTTCCAGCGGATCAATCCCCAAAACGCGCAAACTGTCCAAATAGTATTGCTGAATATCTTCTGGTGCCGGCTTAATCACAACCTGAAACTGGTGGTGTTGGAATAAGCGGTTAGGATTATCACCATAACGTCCATCGGCTGGCCGTCTTGATGGTTCAACGTAACATGCTGCCCACGGCTCCGGACCAACCGCACGTAAAAAGGTATACGGGCTCATTGTGCCTGCACCCTTTTCAACGTCATAGGAAGGCATAATCATGCAGCCTTTAGAAGACCAAAATTGTTCCAATTTAAAAATTATATCTTGAATAGTTAGTTTTTTTTCTGTCATTTGTCTTTCCTCCCGCATCAGACCATAAAAAAAGCCTATGCAAAACTTGCATAGGGACGAATTCACATCGCGGTTCCACCCTAATTCAGGAATCACTGACTCCTGCTCTTAATTAGGCTTGACTAAGGGTACCTTTTTCTAGGTGTTCTTTTCACCGTGACAACACTCGCTAAACTAGTACTTTTCTTAAATCCCTATTCTTGTCAAAATCTGCTACTATTTTATCACATAAAAGCAAGTTAACCAATGGCTTGATTAGGTAAATTTCAAGTCAAATGTTACTTAGCTTCTGTAAATAGAGATGATAGCCATTAGAGGTAACATAAGGTTTAACAGATATATCTCCGTTACGAAGCAAAACTTGGCTAAAACCACAACTAGTATAAAATTTCTGAATATGCGGTTCATTTCTCGCTTCAAGATATAAAACAGTACCGCCTAATACTTCCCATGCTTTTTTAATAGTAGCATATGCGATTGAAAGTAGTTCTTTACCAGTAATCAACTGTTGACTTTGGTAACAGTTATTTTTGCTAAATTGTCCTAATAAAATCGAATTAATAACATAATTATCACGTTCTGACTTATAACCAATCGGTAATAATTTGCGTTTAACTCCACTAGAGAGTTTATTCCAGTCCTTCTTTTTAACGATTAAAGGTTTGCCAGAAATTGCAAAGTAACCAACTAAAACCTCTGTGTTTTTGTATTGGGTAAACACTAGTGTCGTACGAGATAATCCTATTTTTTCAAATTGTATTGCTTTCTGTTTTAAAAAATTTTCGACATCTTTATCCAGACTACTAAAATTTTCAAAAAAGCTCTTAATATTTTCTTGAGAATACTCGTTAAGCAAACTATTTAAAGTTACAACGTCAAAAGCCATATCACTATGATTTCTTTTGAAATACTGAATCGAATTTTAATTTCATTTTGTTTGGCTCGGTAAATCTATAGTAATTAACAGGCTTATTATTCACTAAATTTACTTTTCTTGTACTATTTAAAGCATTTAATAAAGCATTTGCGGCATTAGTATCAAAAGTAAATTCTGACTGAAAACTTTTTGTAGCCATAATTTCACTCCCCTAAAATCTACTATACATAATATACTACACGCTTACGTCAATTATCACAATCAAATAATTTTAATTCGTCAAGAAACTTTTTGGTTTTAAGATTCAAATCAATTGTTTCCAAATAAATGCGGTCAATCACCCTTCTTGTTGCTTTTTTGGTTTCATTATTAACCTTAATTGCACCCAGCCGTTCAAGCGGCAGTAAACCAATAGTTCTTAGCACCGCGGTTTCCTTCGGCTTTAAATGCAAACGGCTAGTTTGAGTATAAAAATGATCGCTGCAAATAATCCCGCCAAGTTTAATCGAATAATCAAACTCACCCTGCCTTTTTCCGCAGATCAGGCAACACTTTAACTGTGGCTCTACTCCGTATGCCGCTAGCAGCTGCATCTGAACGATTTGGGTGATCATTTCCGGATCTGCATCAGCATCAATCTTAACTAAGGCATTCCAGATAAGATCATAATACTTGCCCAGGTTTTGGTATTCCAAAAAAGCATGATCAAGTAAATCCAGAATAAAGGACGCATAGGCATTTTTTGCTAAGTCCATGTATAAAGATGCAAACTGCTTCACATCCTTATATGTCCGCAAACTGCTAATTCCATGACCGCTGGTATTGATGATATACGTGCCATAGGAAAAATTCATGGCCGCCGCACTAAGCTTTGATTTTGGTTTCAGTGCGCCGCGAACCAGCACTGTGACAATACCCACTTCCTTAGTCATGATTTTAATTAGCAAGCTTGCTTCCTGATATTTCTGGCGTTTAAAAACAACGCCCTGAACTTCTTTCAGTTCACGCGCCATCTACGATAAGTCCTTTTGATCATAACCAATCTGCTTCAAAAAGCCTGGGTCGGAGCGCCAATTGTGTTGAACCTTAACCCACAACTGCAGGTTCACCCGTTCACCAAGTAAATCCTCAATTTGCTTGCGGGCACTAATCCCAATCTGCTTGAGCATTTTACCGCCCCTGCCGATGATAATCCCCTTTTGCCCATCCTTTTCAACATAGATAGTTGCTTCAATTCTGCGTTTACCTTTGACATGTTCGTCCATACGCTCAACTTTAACGGCGGTTGCATGCGGTACTTCCTGAGCGGTTAATTTAAGAATTTGCTCCCGAATTAATTCACTAACCAAAAAGTATTCCGGACGATCGGTAATCTGCTCGGGATCATAGTATTCCGGGCCTTCCGGCAGATATTTAGCTAATGAGTCTAATAAGTCGCTAATGCCAATTCCCTTAGTTGCTGAGATTGGCAAAAATTCTTTGAAATTACCAATCTTACGGTAGGAATCGATAATCGGTAACAAACTATTGGGACTAACTTGATCAACTTTATTAATTAGCAAAAAAATAGGGACTTTAACCTTTTTCAATAAATTAGCAATATATTCGTCGCCTTTACCAATTTTTTCCGGTTCCACCATAAATAAAACCAAATCAACTTCGTTTAAGCTAGAAAGGCTGGCTTTATCCATGTAATCATCAAGCTTGACATGCGGCTTAAAAATACCTGGAGTATCAACAAAAATCACCTGCAGATTATCTGCCGTGTAGATTCCCGAAATTTTATTCCGCGTTGTTTGCGGCTTATTAGAAGTAATCGCAACTTTTTGCCCGACCAAACAATTCATTAACGTTGACTTGCCAACATTCGGCCGCCCAACTAGGGCAACAAAACCCGATTTTCTACTTTTAGTTTCCGTCATTATTTTCCTCTGCCTTCATCCAGTTGATCAGCATGCAGCGGCAAGCCGTATTCTTCTAATACCTTACCTTGAACTGCAAACATTTTCTTTGCTTCATCTGGCTCAATATGGTCATAGCCATTTAAATGTAAAAAGCCATGAACAATTGTATAACCAAATTCGCGGTCAAAGCCTGTGTCATATTCTTGACTGTGCCGCTTAATCACACTGAGACACATAAACAGGTCGCCAATATCTTCTTGAAAATCCGGTTCCGCAGCAAACGAAGCCAAATCAAGCTGGTCTTCACCATCTTCAATTGCAAAGGAAATAACATCAGTTGGTCGGTTTTTGTCACGATATTCTTTATTAATCGTTTGGCTTTCATCCTCATCAACAAAGTTGATGCTGAGTTCAAGATTATTATCCTTGCCAATTTCTTTTTTAGCTAACAGCAACAAATCCATGATCCATTTCTGCCAATCACGCTGGGAATCATTTAAAAAACCAGTTTTGTCATTATATGTAATTTCAATTGGCTCCATTTATTGGCGTTTTTCCTCTACCTTCTCATAAGCATTAATAATTTTAGCGACTACCGGATGCCGCACAACGTCGTTTGCTGTGAAGCGCACAAATTTGATTTGGTCAATATCTTTTAAAATCCGCTGCGCATCAATTAAGCCGCTGCGCTGGCGTCCCGGCAAATCAACCTGGGTCATGTCACCGTTAACGATCATTTTGGAATTAAAACCCAGTCGGGTCAAAAACATCTTCATTTGCGCATCTGTTGTGTTCTGCGCCTCGTCCAGGATAACAAAAGCATCGTCCAGGGTTCGTCCCCGCATATATGCAAGCGGTGCAACTTCAATCACACCGCGTTCCATTAAGCGATCCGTTGTATTGGTACCTAAAATCGCGTACAAGGAATCGTAAATTGGACGGAGATATGGATCAACTTTTTCCTTTAAGTCTCCCGGCAAAAAGCCCAGCGATTCACCGGCTTCCACCGCCGGCCTTGTCAAAACAATCCGTGCAACTTCCCCGGCTTTAAAAGCAGCAATTGCACATGCGACTGCAAGGAAAGTTTTACCGGTCCCTGCGGGACCAATTCCAAAGACAACATCGTGCTTCTGAATTGCTTCAACATACCTTTTCTGCCCCATATTTTTGACTCTTATCGGTTTGCCTTTAGCATCCCGGATTAAAATCTTTTTATAGAGATCAGGAAAGTACTCTGTTGTGCCCTTGTCAGCCATTTTCATTGCACTAACCACATCTGGGGCGCCAATATTAACGCCCGTGCTGACAATTTGGTCAAGTGCATTCAAAACTGCAATCACTTTTGCTGTTTTGTCATCGTCACCGGTAATCACAATTTGGTTCCCCGTGTCTGTAACTGTGAGATCGTAGCCTTCAGCTAAGAGATTTAGATTACCATCATTAATTCCAACTAATTTTTGAATATTTTCTGGATTTTTAGGAATAAAATTGGTTTGAGCCAAATAACTCTGCTCCTTTATTTTAAATGGTCACGCACAGAAGAGGAAGCTTCCTTGCCGTCGGCCCTACCCTTGATCTTGGGCATCAGGGCCTTCATTACTTTACCAAAATCAGATTTGCCTTTGGCACCAATTTCTGCAATCGTGTCTGTAACAATCTTGTCAAGTTCATCCTTGGACAATTGCTTCGGCATGTAACTTTCGACAATTGCTAACTCTTTTTTGGTTTCGTCGACTAGGTCATCACGCTTGGCTTTGGTAAATTCGGTAATTGACTCTTCTCTTTGCTTTTTTTCACGGTTTAAAATTGTCAATTCCTCATCGGCATTTAATTCGTGACCTAACTTTATTTTTTCGTTCATCAGTGCTGATTTGATCATTCGCACCGTATTTAATTTTACTTTATCATGATCCTTCATGGCTTGTTTCATATCGGCCATAGTAGTTTCAACTAAACTCAACGTTAACCCCTCTTTCTTAATCATTAAACACAAGTAAATTATAGCAAATCTTAGATAAAACAAAAACCTCTACCACAAGGATAGAAGTTTTCGAGTTTGATTAATAATGTTTACGCTTGCGCGCTGCTTCTGATTTAAGTTTTCTGCGGACACTAGGTTTTTCATAGAATTCGCGTTTACGGTATTCTTGCAAGGTACCACTTCTTGAAACGGAACGCTTAAAACGACGAAGAGCATCATCAATAGACTCGTTTTCGTGAACGACTGTCTTAGCCATGTGTGATCCCTCCTTCCATTTCTTGACGTTACGCCATACATTTACCTAAATTATATCAAACTTAGGACCTGGGTCAATACTAACCAATAATATTTTTTAAATAAATTTCATAATAATTTTTTCAAGTCTACTAAGTGTAAAATCTTGCTATCAAACTATTGGTTAAAAAGGTATAATTAATAATATCAGAAAGAGGTGGACTTTTAATGCCCGAAGAAGATGCAAAAAAAGAAATCAATATTGTGATAATTTCGGATTCTGTCGGTGATACCGCTTATAATAATGCCGTTGCTGCGGCAGCTCAGTTCCCGGACTCAAAAATAAATTACCGCCGGTATCCGTTTATTTATAACCGTGAACGATTAGACAAAACTTTGGCTGAGATAAAGGATTATCCCAACTTGGTAATTATTTACAGTCTGGTCAAGGATGAGATGCAGATACCAGTAATCAGATTTGCCCGTGAAAACAAAGTGCAGGGTGTCGACATCCTTTCTCCCGCCGTCGAAGCCATTCAAAAAGTTACTGGGACACGGCCAGCGGAAAAAATTGGCGCTCAGCATAAAGTGAACCAAAAATACTTTGACCGAATTTCCGCAATGGAATTTGCCGTGATGTATGATGACGGTAAAAATCCCAAAGGTTTTCTGGAAGCGGATGTGGTTCTGCTTGGTGTCTCCAGAACCTCGAAGACGCCACTTTCCCTATTTTTGGCTAACAAAAATTTAAAGGTTGCTAACTTACCATTAGTGCCAGACACGCACATTCCAAAAGAAATTTACCAAATTGACCCGCAAAAAATTATTGGCTTGACCAACGATCCGTCGGTTCTGAATGAGATTAGGCGTCAAAGAATGATTTCCTACGGCCTTAATCCAGATACAACTTATTCTAATATGGATTCGATCAATAAGGAACTGGCGGCAGCCAACGAATTATATAACAAATTAGGCTGTTATGTCATTAACGTTGCCAACCGTTCAATCGAAGAAACAGCTGCGTTAATTATGCGCCACCTTGGAATTGAAGAACAATAATTAAATAAGGTCATCTAAACAGTGTATTTCAGTAACTGAGGTACGCTGTTTATGTTTTAATAAAAGCAACTTTCTTATAGTGAGGTAGAGATTAATGAAAACTGACGAAAAAAATTTAGACACGGCAATTTTTGCAGGTGGTTGTTTTTGGTGCATGGTTAAACCCTTCGACACACTTCCGGGTGTAGAAAAAGTTGTTTCGGGTTACACCGGCGGTCATGTTGCCAATCCCACGTATGAACAGGTTTGTTCCGGAACCACCGGTCACACCGAAGCTGTTGAAATCACGTATGATCCCCAAGTCATGCCCTATGAAAAACTGCTTTCATATTATTGGCAGGTAACCGATCCGACCGATGCTTCGGGACAATTTCAAGATCGCGGCGACAACTACCGTCCGGTGATTTTTTATAACTCACCTTCTCAAAAAGAAGCAGCTGAAAAATCAAAAGAAGAATTGCAAAACAGTGGAAAATTTGACCAAAAGATTGTTACGCGGATTGAACCAGCACAACCTTTTTATCCAGCTGAAGAATACCACCAGGATTTTTACAAAAAGGACCCGTTGCGTTACCAGATGGAAGAAGCTGGCGGTCGAGAAAAATTTATCAAGCAGCACTGGCAAAAATAATTTATTTTTAGTTGGTTACCGAAAGAAATTTTGTTACACTTATGATGTTTTATGTATATTTTTAAAAGGACTAATTAAATTAATTCATGGATCAACTTGATCGCTTCAATCGGCGTTATAACCTTTTAGCAAAAATTTCCGCAGCATTTTTTTATTCACTTGCAGTAGCAGTGGCTTTAAATTTCTTCTGGGGGCCGGGTCACATGTACTCTTCCGGAGTTACGGGATTTGCGCAGTTAATCAATACTTTGAGTTCGCGCTATTTGCCCTTCACACTCACAACTTCGGTTATGTACCTTGTGCTAAACATTCCCTTGATTATTCTGGGCTGGTTTAAAATCGGCCACAAATTTACCTTTTTTACTGTTTTTACAGTTATTCTTGGCTCAATCATGATGCATTTGCTGCGGCCGGTGCATGTCAGCACTGATCCGCTGATCTGCGCAATTTTTGGCGGTGTCATCAATGGCATGGGTACGGGCTTTGCCTTAAAAAATGGTATTTCAACTGGTGGCATTGATATTATCGGGATTGTGATTAGGCGTAAAACCGGAACCAGTTATGGCAAAGTTAACATTTTAATTAATCTAGTTATTATTGCCGCTGCCGGATTTGTGTTTGGTTGGAGCCGTGCACTGTACTCAGCTCTGACCATTTTTATCAATGGCCGGGTAATCGATGCCATTTACACCCAGCATCAGAAACTGCAGGTAATCATTGTGACTGATCAAGCAGAGGCAATTATTGACGGCATTCAGGACAGAATGCACCGGGGAATCACAATTTTACACGATGCCGAAGGAGCATACAGTCATATTGAAAAAACAGTGTTGCTGACGGTAATTGACCGGTATGACATGTATGATATTCGGCAAATTGTTAAAAAAGCGGATCCCTATGCTTTTATGAGTGTGGGTGAAGTTGAACGGGTTTACGGCCGTTTCAAGGAACAGGAAATTGTTTAGCATTTAAAAACGCTAGCTTCAAATTGAAGTTAACGTTTATTTTTTATTCAAACAATTTCTTATATTCACCATATCCTGCCTGCTCCAGCTTGTCATACGGAATAAATTTTAAAGCCGAAGAATTAATGCAGTAGCGCAAGCCGCCCTTATCTTCCGGACCGTCGGGAAATACATGGCCCAAATGGGATTCAGCCTTCGGACTTTTTACCTCAGTTCGTTCCATGTTATGAGATTGGTCACGGTGATAAGCCAGCTTTTTAATTGGTTTCGTGAAGCTGGGCCAGCCGCACCCAGCATCGTACTTATCTATACTAGAAAAAAGTGGTTCGCCGGAAACAACATCGACATAAATTCCCTTTTCATAAAAATCATCATACTTGCCGGTAAACGGATAATCAGTAGCCGCATTTTGCGTTACCTCATATTCATCCTTGTTTAACTTTGCCAGTGCTTTAGCTTTTTCTTTTTTATCCATAATATTGCCCTCCCTGTCTCAACTATAACAGAAAAACAAAATTTATATTATTTAAAAAACTCAAAAGAAGTTACCCCATGGCTGATAAAGTAGGCTATAATTTGTAGCGAATAATAAATTTTATTATTGTATCAAACATAGAGAGAAGAATTACAATGCCAAACATAGCTAACGATTTACGTAGCACTTTTAACAAAAAAATTAAGGAATTGCCCGAGTCAAAAATGCGTTCATTTACTGACAAGGTCGAAACTATTCCTGGGGTCATCAAATTAACTGTTGGTGAACCAGATTTAGCAACCCCTGAGCATGTTAAAGCGGCCGCGATCAAAGCTATCGAGCAAAATGATTCTCACTATGCACCTAAATCCGGTAAACCCGAATTATTAGCTGCAATCAGTAAGTATCTTGAACAAAGTTTACAGGTTCACTACGATCCAAAAAATGAAATTTGTGTCACCGTCGGAGCCACTGGTGCATTAAACGTTGCCTGTATGGCTTTGCTCAATCCTGGTGACAAGATATTGGTACCTACTCCTGTCTGGGAAGTTTATTTTGGAATCATTGAAATGGCTGGTGGAGTCCCGGTTCAAGTTGATACCTCACAGGATAATTTTCTGTTAACGGCAGAACATTTAGAGGAAGTTTTAAATAACGAAGGAAAAGGTGCTAAAGCAATTATCATTACCGATCCATCCAATCCGACAGGCCGGGTATATTCTAAGAAAAACTTACAAGAATTAGCCGCTGTAATTGAAAAATACGGCTTGTATTCTGTTAGTGATGAAATTTATGCCGAACTGATTTATGGCGGACGTAAGCACTATTCCCTTTCTCAGATCATTCCCGAGCGTAATATTTTACTGTCTGGCCTTTCAAAAGCTTTTTCAATGACCGGTTGGCGAATCGGTTACATTGCTGGCCCTAAAGAAATCATGACTTCAATTATCAAAATCAATTCATTTCTGGTTACTGCTGTTACTGATAATGTTCAGGTAGCCGCAACTGAAGCTTTGACAAATGGCCAAGAAGATCCAATTACTTCGCGGGAAATTTATGAACGCCGTCTTAATATTGTCGAACCAGGACTAGAAAAGATTGGTTTTAAGATGGCTAAACCCGAAGGTGCTTTTTATATTTTCGCCAAAATTCCAGATAAATTTGGTGATGAAGATGAAAAATTTGCCTATGATTTGGCAGAAAAAGCCAAAGTTGGCGTGACACCTGGTAGCTATTTCGGTGATGCCGGCATAGGCTACATCCGTCTTTCCTATGCTGCTTCCGATGAAGATCTTAAAGAAGCCGTAAAACGGATTGCTGCTTACATTGAAAGTTTATAAAATAACAAGATAATAATAAAGTAAAAAGTAATTTAAGCATAAAGCAGGCAATTCTTTCAGCTTTGCGATAAAATCTTTTTTAGGATAGAAATAACAAAACGTAAGTTGAAAGGGTTTGAAAATATGAAAATTACCAGATTAGATGCACCAATGGAAACTAATGGACAACCGCCTAAAGTCGGCGAGAAACTACCAGCTTTTACAGTCACCAAAGCCGACGGCAGCAAGGTAACTTCTACTGATTTGATTACCAGACCAACCTTAATCAGTGTTGTTCCTAACATCAATACCAGTGTTTGCAGTATCTCAACTAAACACTTTAATACTGAAATTGATAATTATGATGGGATTAACTTCTACACAATTTCCACTAACACGCCTGCTGAACAAAAAGATTGGTGTGCAGCCGAAGGCGTTAAAAAGATGGAATTGGTATCTGATCAAGATTACGATTTTGGCAAGAAAATGGGCCTCTTCATTGCAGACGGCAATTTAGATTCAAGAAGTGTCTGGATTGTCGATGCAAACGGTAAAGTTTTGTATCAGGAATTGGTTTACGAGATGACACATGAGCCTGATTATGATGCTGCGTTAAAATTCTTGAAAAAATTGTAAAAAATATCTTAGTTTAAATCAAAAAGTCATAGGTCTTGTGCCTATGATTTTTTTTAAACTTTCTTTAGCAAAATTTTGTTGTCCTCTTCAATAAAATTGTAATGAACAAAATGATACTTATTTAAAAGTTCTTCATTATAGTGATGTGCAATTTCAACAATGCCGGCTGGTAATTTATATAATGCATTCCAAACTGCAAGAGAACTTTTTTCATCAAGCGCAGCCGTGATCTCATCAGCAAGAATAAAATTACTTTTGCTGACCAATGCCCTAGCTATTGCTAAACGCTGTTGTTGGCCACCTGATAAATTTTTGCCACCGCTCTCGCAAAAATAATTTAACGGATTGCTACCTAATTCCTTCGTTAAATTAACTTGTGTTAATGCACGTAAGCATAACTCAGCAGAAGCTTCAGTACCAAACTGTAAGTTTTCTAAAATTGTTCCTTCAATAATAAATGGACTTTGAGGAATGATTGCAAACATATCCGGAGTCGGATTTATTAATTTATCTTTTTGATTTTCAATTTTAATTTTTCCATTTGTTGGCGATATTAGCCCAGAAATCAACTTCAACATAGTCGATTTACCAATTCCAGAACGTCCAGTTATTACAAGGTGATCACTTTTATTGATTGTTAAATTACCAATATTAATTTCTTTATTGCTGGAGAAGCTTTTATTAACTTCGTGTAAAATTATTTTTTTAGGTTCTGTTTTATCTTGTTGTGTAGAATCAAAATTAAAATCATTTTCTTTAAAATCTTTCAATTTTGCATTAATTTTATTACGGACCTCAGTTGTAGTCCTCAGAGTAGAGAGATATTGCAACATCATTCGAAATGGACCAACTACTCCGTCACTAGCAAGAAACATCGAAACTATATCTGCACCAGTAATTGGACTGCCAGTTTTAATCATTAAAATTCCCAGCAAAACGGGTCCAACATAACTAACCATTGAAAGTAACCATGCTAGCCATTGTACTTGTACCATTTTATTATTCATCAGTCTATAGCTATTCTCTTCTTTTTCTAGACACTGATTAACACGTCCTGTGAACCATGGAAAATTATACGAAAGGATAGTTGTAAGACCAGTTAGTAATTCATGTAAGCGACTTACAAAACCTTCGTTAGCAACTGACCAATTTCTTGAAGAAGCTTGAATTTGCTTGCCCATTAACATTTGTGGCAAAACTGTAAGAACAGAAAAAGTAATGAAAATTAATCCTAACAAAAAGTTTAACGACAACATATAAATAGTTGAAAAGACAGTCATTGCAGCATTAAATAAAATATTAAAAAATGGTTGATAAAAATTTGTTTCAAGTAATTTAAATTCGTTAAGGATAGTTGAATTAATTTGATTATTATCCAATTTATTATCTTTAGTAATTGAAGTTAGAATGTAACGTCTTTTTAGTTCCTGCATTTGCTTTTGAATTAGACGATTTTTCATTCTTTCACTAAAATAATTAGCGGTATAAACTGCTCCAGCAAGAATAATTCCTGTAAACAAGATTTTCAGAATTAAATTCCACCCTGGATTATTTCCTATTTGTGATATTAATCGCATTAATTGTGAATTAACCACAACTTCTAATGAAGAAATTAAAAGTAAAACATCTAGTACTATAAGATACCCTTTAGATACAAAAGAAAAATATGGATTAACTAAATTTTTAAATTTTTTCATGACCAATACCACACACATTCACAGCAATTTTATCGGAACATTGATTATACAATAATTAATAAATGATGTAAATGTTAAAAATAAGGAAGCTGACAATAATTCAGCTTCCTTATTTTACATAATTTTTAGTATGTATAGCTTTTTTACTCATCCCAAGTTGCATTCTTGGCAGCATCTTCCTGCGCTTCTGCTTCCAAGCGTTCATTCGCTTTCTTGACACTCTCATGATACTGGTCTTCAACCAAGATTCCCAAGTCGGCTAACTGCTGATCAGAAACCGGTGCCGGTGCATGCATCATTGGTTCAGATGCCGACGCATTCTTCGGAAATGCCAAAACATCCCTGATATTGTCTTTTTCGGCCAGCATCATAGCAAAACGATCTAGGCCAATAGCTAGCCCGGCATGCGGCGGAAAGCCCATGTCCAGAGCATCAAGGAGGTAGCCAAATTGCTCGTAAGCGCGTTTCTTGGTGAAGCCAAGTGCCTTAAACATCTTTTCTTGAATTGAACGTTTATGGATTCTGATCGACCCGCCGCCCATTTCATCACCATTCATGACAATATCATAACTGCGCGCGTGGGCCTTATGCGGATCCGTGTCTAGCAGCTTAATACCCTCGTCGTCCGGCATGGTGAACGGATGATGAGCAGCAATCCAGCGGCCAAAGCCTTCATCATATTCAAACAGTGGCCAATCAACCACCCAAACAAAATCAAAGACATGTTTAGGAATAATGCCTGTTTCCGCAGCAAATTCACGCCGTAAATGGTCAAGCGAATCGCAACAAACTTTCCATTTATCGGCAACAAAGACGACCAATTCTCCGCCTCCAAGTTTAAATTCTTGTTTTAAAGCAGTCTTATTCTCGTCTGTTAAAAAGCGGGCAATCGGACCAGAAAACTCATCATCTTCATATTTAACCCAAGCTAAACCCTTTGCGTGGTAGCGCTTGATGTATTCTTGCTTTTTCTCAATCTTCTTACGCGAATATTCCGCAGCTCCATCCTTGACCGCAATCCCTTTAACGAAGCCGCCATTAGCAATTGCACCGGAAAAGACCTTAAAAGCACTGTCCTTAAAGATTGAACTTAGATCATGGATTAACATCTCATACCGCGTATCAGGTTTATCTGTGCCGTACTTGTTCATTGCGTCATCCCAAGAAATGCGTGGAATTGGCGTCGGCAAATCAATTTCCATCACATCCTTCATGATTTTCTTCAACAGACCTTCAGTATAGTCCTGAACCTGCTGTTCATCGGTAAAAGAGGTTTCCATATCAATTTGGGTAAATTCCGGTTGCCGGTCGCCACGCAAGTCTTCATCCCGGAAGCAGCGTGCCAATTGATAATACTTGTCAAAACCAGCCCCCATCAGCAGTTGTTTAAACAGCTGCGGTGACTGCGGCAATGCGTAAAAGCTGCCCGGATAAATGCGTGACGGCACAAGATAATCCCGTGCACCCTCCGGAGATGACTTGCCCATAATTGGTGTTTCAATGTTGATGAAGCCCTGTTCATCAAAATATTCATGTGTTGCACGGAGAATTTTTGACCGTAAAATAATTGCTTTCTGCAGGCTGGGACGGCGTAAGTCAAGATAGCGGTATTTTAACCGCGTTTGTTCACTAACTTCAATATTATCCTTAATTTCAAAAGGCGGATTTTGCGCGGCATTCAAGACGACAATTTCCGTTGCATCGACTTCTACTTCACCGGTTTTCATTTCTGGATTAACGTCTGACCGTTTAACCACATTACCCTTAACCTGAATCACATATTCATTGCCAAGAGAACTAGCGATTGACATCAACTTTTCACCAGAGTCATGATTGACGACGACTTGAACCAGGCCTTCACGGTCACGCAGATCAATAAACAGCAAATTTCCTAAATTACGAACTCGTTGCACCCAGCCGTACAAGTTAACATTTTTTCCAATATATTCAGCGGTAATATTACCGCAGTAGTCTGTTCTTTTTTCCATCTGTTCCATTTTTTAGTCCTCTAACCGTTTCATAACTTCCTGCATGTCTGCTAAATCAGCTAAATTCAATGCAAGCGTCTTACCATCACTAAGCCGTTTAATATTCAGCGTTCCATTTTCAAGTTCCTTAGCTCCCAGGGTAATCACGTATTTTGCCCCCACACGGTCAGCCTTCTTGAATTGTGCCTTTAACTTCTTCTGGTCAACATCATATTGCACCTTATATCCCTGCTTGCGCAAGCTGCGTGCAATTTCAACCGTTTTGAGCTGAGTATCCGCGCCAATATTAGTAATAAAGAAATCAATTCCCTGATCAACAAACAAATCAGGATTCTGTTTCTTAAGAACTAGGATTAACCGTTCCTCACCAATGCCAAAACCAACTGCGGGTGTGTGCGGACCGGTGAATTCTTCAACCAGATGATCATAGCGGCCGCCGCCAAGGATCGTTGTCGGCGATTCCCACAGGCTCTTATCGGCAACCATAAATTCAAAAATAATTCCCGTATAATAATCAAGCCCACGGACTAAATCATCATCCAGCACGTAGCTAACGCCTAACTGATCAAGCATCTTGGTAATTTGCCCAAAATTCGCTTTGGCTTCATCGTCCAAATAATCAATAATTTTGGGGGCGTCCGGTAAAAACTGTTTATCTCGTTCATCTTTTGAATCCAAAATTCGCAGCGGGTTCATCTGCAGCCGCCTCTGCGAATCTTCTGAGAGTTGCTCTTTTAACGGCGTAAAATAATTGACCAGCGCATCATGATAATCCTGCCGCACCTGTGCGTTGCCCAAAGTATTCAAGTGTAACTCATAATTTTTAACACCTAATTCTTCAAGCAGGTCATGGCCCAAAATAATCGTTTCAACATCTGCCAATACATTCTCAGAGCCAAAACTCTCCACACCGATCTGGTGAAACTCACGCTGCCGTCCGGCCTGCGGCCGCTCGTAGCGGTAGGTTGGTTCGATGTAATAAACATTAAAGGGCTTGACAACATCTGGACCATATATTTTATCCTCAACGTAAGCACGGACCACGCCAGCCGTTCCTTCGGGCCGCAGCGCAATATGCCGGCCGCCTTTGTCGTTAAAATCGTACATTTCTTTTTCCACCACGTCAGAACTTTCACCACTTGACCGTGAAAAAATTTCGTAATTTTCAAAACTTGGTGTGCGAATCTCCCGGTAATTTGCCCGCTTGAAAAAAGCACGCGCTTTTTGCTCTATTTTTTCCCATGAACCTGATTCCTTGGGTAAAATATCGACAGTGCCCTTAGGTCTTTGAACTCTCATTAATCTCTTCCTCAATTTTTAAATAATAAAAAGCGTCCTTGAATAAATCAAGGGCGCTAGATTTAGCACGGTACCACCTTTTGCCTGCTGCGATTAACGCTCGCGATGCGTTCTTATCTGCTAAAGGAGTCACAGCTTAGTCTTGCTTCTGCCTTTTCACCAAACCGGCAGTCTCTGAAACAAGCAAGACTAAACTTCAATCTTCGTCGTTGATAATTCTTGTTTTAGCTTATATTTTTAAGGCTGCAAAGTCAACCTCTTCACCAAAATATTACTAAAACAGCCTTATGAATCTAAAACAATGGTAAACGGACCATCATTTTCAAGATCAACCTGCATATCCGCACCAAACTGGCCGGTTTCCACATGAAAACCGCTAGCTGCAAACTCTTTATTGAAGGCCAGCCACAATTTCTTTGACTTCGGCGGCTTCATCGCTTCGACAAAACTTGGCCGGTTGCCCTTCTTCGTGTTGGCCAGCAAAGTAAATTGACTGACACTCAAAATCTCACCGCCAACATCTTTCAGAGCCAAGTTAGTTTTTCCTGCGTCATCTTGGAAAATCCGCATTTTCATAATCTTAGCCGCTGCCTTTTGCACGAGCTCCAGGTCATCACCCTCTTTGATGCCGACTAACAGTAAGAGGCCCTTGTTAATTTTTCCGACACTCTTGCCAGCAATGGTAACTTCAGCATGATTCACCCTCTGAATTACTACCCGCATTAATTATCAGCCCTTCTTGTTTCGTATACATCCGGAATATCCCGCAGCTTACTCAGAATATCATCTAAAGCAGCCGAATTTTTGACCGCAATTGTTGCATAAATGTGGGCGATATTTTCATCATTAACCTTCCCAGAAAGATTATTGATATTCGGCGTTAATGAATTCAACTTGTTAAGAACATCGCTCAATAATTTGCTGCGGTTGTAGCCAAAAACTTCAATATTGGCATTGAATGCCTGCGCATTATTTTCTTCAACATTTTCCCATTCAACGTCAATCAAACGGCCCTGATTGTCTGGAGCATGAGCAATATTGCGGCAGTCGCTGCGGTGAATAGTCACTCCGCGTCCCTTGGTGACGTAACCGACAATCTTATCTCCCGGAACCGGATTGCAGCACTTGGCTAAGTGGAGCATCAGATCACTGATGCCCTGAATCATCACACCATTTTTGTGCTTGATTTTCATCGGCGAGGAAGTCTTCGCTGCCTGCGGCGTGGCTGCTTGCTGGCCAGAATTTAAGATCTGCTCCTCGTATTCCTTCTGCTTCTTCTTTTCATCCTCACGCCGGATATCCACGGTTAAGCGGTTGGCAATGCTGATTGCCGATTGATCGCCGAATCCGACCGCGGCATAAAGATCATCGGGTGTATGGTAATTGTCCAAGATTTTTTCAACATGATCCTTATCCATGAAGTCTTTCGGCAGAAACCCCTGATCCTTGAGTTTGTCGGCAATCATCTGCTTGCCCTGCTCAATGCTGTGCTCCCGGTCTTGATTTCTAAAGTAACGACGGATTTTATTGCGCGCCCGCGAGGTCTGAACCATATCAATCCAGTCACGCGACGGCGTGGCGTTAGATTGGGTCATGATCTCAATCACATCGCCGTTTTTTAATTTATAATCAAGCGGCACTAGCTTGCCATTGACCTTTGCACCAACGGCGTGGCTGCCAACCTGGGTATGAATCGAATAGGCGAAATCCAGCGTGACTGAGCCCTTGGGCAGTTCATATACCTCGCCCTTCGGCGTAAAAACGTAGACCCGGTCGGAAAAAATATCGCTCTTGACACCCTTCATGAATTCGTCGGCATCTTTAGTTTCATCTTGGAGCTCAAGAATTTCCCGCACCATGTCCAGCTTTTCGTTGGAACTGGTTTGCTGAACACCGTTAAAGTTGCCCCGCTTGTAGGCCCAGTGCGCGGCAACACCGTATTCGGCCACTTCATGCATTTGCTGGGTTCGAATCTGGATCTCCAGCGGCTTTCCGCCAGGGCCAATAATTGTCGTGTGCAGCGACTGGTAGCCGTTAACCTTGGGAACAGCAATATAATCCTTAAAACGGCCAGGCATCGGCTTCCACTTGGTGTGAACCGCCCCCAAAACCGCATAACAGTCACGCACGGTCGGGACAATTACCCGCACGGCCAGCAGGTCATAAATCTCGTCAAAATCCTTATGCTTATTAACCATTTTTTTATAGATGGAATAAATATGCTTCGGCCGGCCATAAATTTCGTACTTGATGCCGAGGCTATCCAAATTCTGTTTTAGAATTTCAATCGCATCGGCAATAAATTTTTCCCGTTGGCTCCGTTTGACATCCATCAAATTGACGATGCGGTAATATGCTTCCGGATTCAGGTAGTGAAAACTCATATCCTCCAGTTCCCACTTAACGGTCCCAATTCCCAGCCGGTCGGCCAGCGGCGCATAAATATCCATTGTTTCTGACGCGATGCGCCGCTGCTTATCAGGGCGCAAATGCTCCAATGTATGCATGTTATGCAGCCGGTCAGCCAGCTTCACCATGATTACACGCAGGTCTTTGGCCATCGCGATCAGCATTTTCCGGTGATTTTCTGCTAAAAATTCCTGGTGTGACTTGTATTCGTATTTATTTAACTTGGTTACGCCATCGACAATGAAGGCAACATCTTTGCCAAATTTTTCCTTAATATCATCGTTGGTAACCGGTGTGTCTTCGACTGTGTCATGTAAAAAACCGGCAGCAACCGTATCGGGATCCAGTCCCAAGGTTGCCAAAGTCCCCGCTACTTGTGTGGGATGAACGATGTACGGCTGTCCCGAAGCCCGTTTTTGCTCTTTATGCGCAGCAGCAGCAAATTTGTATGCTTTTTCAACGAAAGCGACTTGGTCATCATCCATATATTTTTTACAGGCGGCAATTACCTGTTCGTGCGTCATTTCGACATATTTTGACATTTTAATCGCTCCTCTTGCTCAGATATATTTGCTTGTCCATCAAGCCAAATATTTCAAAAATTAGATAAATTAGGCAAAAAATTAGGTTATACTTGGCAAAATGAAGCAAAACTACCAAACAGAACAGCACAGGCAGCAAAAGCACCCACCAGCGGCGCAGTTTCAGCCTGCCGATTAACTTGCCGATATGGTAACTGAGTAACGGGTTAATCAGCATAAATAACAGACCAACCCGTAAAACAACTGGGACCATTGCTAAACTGAAGCAAAAAGGCAAAACAGCGGCTAATAGACACCACCAAATTACCGGCATTGCATAAAACTGGTTCAATCTTTCAATTACTGGCAGATGCTCAATTTTTTGTAAAAATTTACTCATGTACTATCCCTCTAATTTATCTTGTTTTAATTATAATACACTTTTTATTATTCTTTTCTAGAGATATCAAGACCAATCCATCTTCCCTGCCGCATTGTCAAGTTAATTTGAAAACCATTTGCGGCCAGTGCCTTCTTAATTTTTGGTAATTGAAGGTAATCAATGCCTGAAAAAATAACTTCGCCGCAGTCATTCAGATGTTCGTCAAGCTGCGGGATTAATTCCAGCAAAATCTCCGCCAAAATATTAGCAACAATAATATCAAACTTGCCGTCAATCCCGGTTAAAAGACTCGCTTTTTCTACCTTAATATTGTCAATTTTATTCAAAGCAATATTTTCGCCGGCAGCTGTAACAGCTTCATCAGAAATATCGGTTGCCAGGACCTTGGATGCGCCTAATAGTGAAGCAGTAATTGCTAAAATCCCGGACCCGGTGCCGACATCGGCAATCGATAAGGGCCTGACCAGTGCCCGCTCCAAGCCCATCATTGCCAGCTGGGTCGTTTGGTGATTACCGGTGCCAAAGGCAAGACCGGGATCAAGTTTAATTAATTTTTGATCCGCAAATGGAGGCTGATATTCTTCCCATTTGGGGACAATTGCCAGGTGGCGCGAAAAAGCAATCACGTGATAAAATTTCTGCCAAACGGTATTCCAATCCTGATCTTCGATATAGGAGCTTGTAATTCGGCCTTCACCAATGTTAAGGCCATAACTCTGCAGTTCTCGCAGCTTATTTTTGTATGCCACGATTAATTCACTGGCGTCTTTTTCTTGATCAAAGTAGGCAATGAACTGCATGTCTTGCGGCAAGTCCTTGATTTCGTCTAATTTAACAATCGTTGAGTCATGAACCCAGCCCGCACTTTCAAAGTCCGAACGCTTACGGGCTTCAACACCCAGAGCATGTAAATTGTCCTGACTGAAAACGGTCAGGGCATCCTCAACTTCATGACTTGTAGCAATTTTTATCAGCAATAACTTCATTATTAAATAAACTCCTTTTTCATTAAGGTAATGCTATTATTATTTAGGTGATTAAAATGACAAAAAAGAAAAAGAAAATCGAAAAAACATTGGTTGAAAAAATTTTGGACCGCAACCATATTTCGTACCGGCAATTTGAATTTACGACCCATAAGGATTCCGGCGGGGTTGCACAAATGGATACCTCTATTTTAGACGAGAAAGAACATTTGGTCTACAAGACACTGGTTTGTGAAGGCAATAAAACCGGTCCTTTGGTCGGCGTCGTACCGGTAACAGAACACTTGAGCATGAAAAAACTAGCTAAAATTTCCGGCAATAAAAAATGTGAAATGTTGCCCCTGAAAAAGCTGGAACAGACAACGGGTTATGTTCACGGTGCCAACACGCCGATTGGCATCTATTTTAACCATCATTTTCCTATCTATCTTGATCAAGGCATGGAAAAAGAAACAGAAATTGGTGTTTCAAGCGGCAAAGTGGGCCGCAGCGTTTTTTTAAAGCCCAGCGACTTGCAAAAAGTTACTGATGCAACCTTTGGTGATCTGCTTGATTAGTTATCAGTTGTAACTATTAGCAATATTTACAAAATTTAATTTTGTTCAATAATTTAAATTTTTGTTTCCCGAAAAGCAATTTTAATCCTATAATAAACTATAATACAACAAAACGGAGACATAATAATGAGACAACTATCTGACGAAGAACTTGCAAATATTGCACATGATTATTATCTCAGCAAATTAAACATTGCCGAGATCGGAAAAAAGTTTGGCCTTTCGCGCTACCTAATTGATAAAGCGCTGGAACTCGCCGAGGACAAGGGCATTGTCAAAATTAATATCTATCAAAGCGTAAAGCAAAATGCGCAGTTAGAGCGTGATTTCAAACGGCTGTTCAACTTGAAAAATGTCTTTATTTTGGAAAATCAGGATACTAAAAATCAGGATAACGAAGAAATTGTCAGTTTTGCGGCCAAACAACTGCAAAGCTATGCCAATTCGGCGCACACGATTGCGTTAACCTGGGGAACTTTGGTCCAGGATATTATTAATAACTTTGACCAAGAAGACCGCACAGATTTAACCTTTGTGCAGCCGCTGGGCCAGGTAATCAGGTCAGACAAGAACAAATATCCCTTGGTACAAGGGGCAGCGGACAAGTTTAACGCCAACTGTTTGACCTTGCCGGCGCCGCTTTATGCGGCCAACCCTGCTTTGGTTCAGGCACTTCATGAAGAGCCATTTTACCAAAATCTGCAAAATTATTACAAAAAAATCGATTTAATTTTCACCAATGTTGGAACATCACAATCACTTGAGTCTGATCAATTTTTTATGAAATATTATAATGAGGAAGTATTTGCTGGAATTGACCGCAGCAAAATTGCCGGAATTATTTTCGGCCGTCCTTTTGATATCAACGGCAATTTCTTTGCGCAAATCGATGAACACATCTGCGGCATCAGTTTAAATGACTTGATGAAAATTCCTAAGCGTTTCTTAGTGGTTAAAAATCGTTTTAAGGAAGATGCGCTGCTTGGTGCCCTGCGAAGCGGACTGATCACCCACTTGGTCACTAACAGCGGGATTGCCGAGCGGGTTCTGCAAAAAAATGAGACGGAAAATAATTAAAACTCTTTGTTATACATCTGACTTAGATAATTTTGCAATTCCGCTACGGAATGGCGCCGTGAACGCGCACACTCCTTTGCCGGGCGATCGCACAGAAAGCACTTTCTGACCGAATAATTTAGTTCACTTCTAGAAACCGCACCCCGCCTGTTTTTTTGCAAAACATCGGCATCAAAAATCCGACCCAGCCTGCTTTTATCCTCAAAGGCAATCATTGCCCGTTTAACTTTAAGAACATCGTCCTTAAATAAGTAAAAATTTTCCGAACCAGAATCTTCATTATTAGCTTTAAGCAGCCGGTAATGAAGTTTTTTTTGCTGGCAAATTTTTACTAAGTCCCCGATTCCCTTAGTAAACAATCTTGCTAGATAGTGATTATTCTTGATTGGCCCCGGAATATTCATTTTCACATCAACCAAAACCTGCTCAGGATATTGTTTAAAAATTGCCTGTTGTGTTGCAACCCGCTTGTCTTTGCACGCCAACACATCCGCAATTGTCTGCTTCTTTCCTTCATTAAAAATTGTCTGCATTTTTCGTCACCACTTTTATTATAAACAAAAAGCCAGAAAACAAAGAATTAACTTCTTTTCTAGCTCAATTTATACCGTCAGATTAAAAATTATCGGTAACTAGTCCTTAACCTGCTTAATTGTGTCAATAATCGTCCCGTCACGGTATTCAATTAACGCAACCGTCCGGTCAGTATATTCAAGCGGTTCAGGAACACCAACCTGCTCCTGCGCCATCTTTTGCAAGTCCTTGATATCAACAATCTTCAAACCAGGAACCTTTGAAAATGCAGCAAGCAAATCCTGACGTGCAGGATTAATGGCAATGCCGCGTTCTGTGACCAAGACATCAATCGAAGCTCCCGGAGTAACAACTGTTTCAACAGATGGAACAACCGTTGCGTTGCGGCCACGGACAAGCGGCGCCGTGATAATTGTCATTTTGGCATTAGCGGCATCCTGGTGACCACCAATCGCACCCCGGATAACACCATCGGAACCGGTCATTACATTAACGTTAAAATCAGTATCAATCTGTAAGGCAGACAGAATCGCCACATCAAGATTATTGACAACCGCACCCTTGTTATGGGGATCAGCATACCATGAAGCGTCGATTTCCTGTTGATTCTTATTTTGCGCCATTGAAGCAGCAGCACCCTTATCAAAGTCCTGCACATCCATGATCTTCTTAACTAATCCTTCTTCAAGCAAGTCAGTTGTCGGTTTAGTGATTCCGCCTAAAGCAAACGAAGCGGTAATGCCATCGTCAAGCATTGACTGGCGCAGATACCGGGTTACAGCAAGTGCCGCACCACCGGAACCGGTTTGGAAAGAAAAGCCTTCCTTATAATATGGCGAGTTCACAATTACCTGGTTGACCGTTTGGGCAATTTTTAATTCCTTTGGGTCCTTAGTGAAGCGCGTTGCCCCTGAACCAATCTTGTCTGGATCACCAATCTTGTCAACCTTGACAACATAATCAACTTGATCCTGTTTAATGGAGGCTGGTGTATTTGGATAATCAACAACATTATCGGTCAAAAGCACTACCTTGTCGGCATATTGGGCATCAATCAACGCATAACCCAGGGAACCAAACACGGCATTGCCGTCTTGACCATTTGCGTTTCCGGCAGGATCCGAAATTGGCACACCTAGGAAAGCAATATCAATTTTAATGTCGCCCTCCTCAATTGCCCGGGCACGGTTACCGTGCGAACGAAAAATTACCGGATTCTTCAAGCCGCCGTGAGAAATAAAATCACCTAATGAGCCCCGCATTCCTGAGGAAACAATATTCGTAACAACACCCTTCTTGATTGCCTCAATAATTGTGTCGTTCATTACCCCAGTTAAAGATGATGGTGCCAAGGTCAAGTTCTTGTAGCCCATTTTAATAATCAGGCCCATTACCTTGTTAAAGGCAAAGTCACCGTTCCTAAAATGATGGTGGAAAGAGATCGTCATGCCGTCTTTCAGGTTGGTTTTAATTACTTCTTCCAGTGAATCAACTACCTTGTTTTCACCGGCAGTAACACGGACTTTCGGTGCCACCCGCTGCACTTCAGGATGACCAATTTCTACTGATGCAAACGGCTTAAGATTCATTTTTGCCATTAATTCATCTGGTAATTCGCGGTTTACTTTATTCTCCAATGTAATTACCCTCCTCATCAATTAAGTTTGAAGCCTTAGCAGTTTCAAGCACTCTCGTTGCCTTGGCAACAACCGGTTTATCAACCATCTTACCGTTCATTGAAATAACGCCGGAGCCTTTGGCTTTAGCTTCACGAATTGCATTCTCAACATTCTTGGCATTTTCAATTTCTTCTTTACTTGGGTTGAAGACCTTGTTAACCATCGGAATTTGCCGCGGGTTAACCAAAGACTTGCCGTCATAGCCCAATTCGTAGATATACTTGGTCTCACGGTAAAAGCCTTCGGTATCTTTCATGTTTGAGAAGACAGTATCAAAAGCATAAACATCGGCTGCACGCGCTGATTGCAAAACCATGTTGCGCGCAAATTCCAACTCACGGCCGTCAGGATAGCGGTGGGTATGCATGTCAGCGGTGTAATCTTCGCCGGAAACAGCCAAACCCATCATTAAGGACGTGGAAGTGGCAATTGTTGGTGAATTTAAAACACCCTTGGCACTTTCAATCGCAGCCATCACACCGATCGAGCCTTTTTCAACACCGTATTCTTCTTCGGCTTTTTCCATGTCCTTGACCAATTTTTGAATCATTTCCGCTGATTCAGTTTTTGGCAGCCGAATTACATCGACACCAGCCTTGACCATTGCCTTAACATCCTCGTCATAAAAAGGAGTGTCCTGACCGTTAACCCGAACAACAATCTCGGCACCGCCAAAGTCGACTGTCTTAATCGCATTATAAACGAGCATTCTTGCGGCATCTTTTTCCGTTAACGAAACAGCATCTTCCAAATCAAGCATGATTGAGTCGGCACCATAAATTCCCGCATCCTTAATCATTGCCGGATTATTCCCCGGAACAAACATCATTGTCCGGCGTAAACGATCTTTTACGTAAGTCATTCTCTATAGAACCTCCAATTCTGGTTTATCCGAAGTTTCAGTAGCCCTTTGGGCTGCAGCCAATGTCCGCGCCGCAATCACGCAGTCAAGCGCCCCTTTATCAGTTGCCTTAACCTTGGCGTTAGTAATGCCAAACTTTGTCAAAGTATCAGTAATTACCTTCTTGATTTGCTTGCCATATGCCTTAACGACTTCTGAGTCTAAATCTATTTGTATTCCATTGGTTCCCTTGGAAACCATAATTTGAATATCGGAAGATTCAAGTGTTCCTGCAACACCTGTTGTTTTAATTTCCATTAATCTTCATTCCTTTCTTAATTCTGTCTTGTAAAATTTTTTTATTTGCTTCAATAAATTGCCAAGTTGAGTCTGGCAACATTTCCTTAACCTGAGATAAACTATCATCCTTAATTGCCTGCCGCACCTTGGTTGCCGTGATCACTTTTCCGTTAACCTGATAGCGGGGAATAATTTGAACAGCAACCTCAGGTTCCAGCTCCTGCTTTAAACTCTCATTATAAAAGTTGGTCGTCCGTGAAAATGGTTCCGTTCCCAAATATCTCGCTTTAATTGCTAAAGCCGGGACAAGATATTTTTTAAAAACACGGGCATCGATTACGGTCTGGGTTTTAATTAGTTCATCCGGTGATTTCAGAAAATAAGCCGGAAAAGTGGCGCTCGAAACCAGATAATCACCGCCGCTGACAACCTGAACATTTTTGCAAGCCGCGGTACCTGCTTGAACCAGTTTCATTCTTTCTGAAGTTTTAAACAGTGAGGCATCCGTTGCAACTACGAAAACATAAACTAAATCATTCTCACGGCTTGCTTGGGCAACCAGCTGCTGGTGTCCTAAAGTAAAGGGATTGGCATTCATTACAACTGCCGCTACCCTTTTATTTTTTTGGTCTGGTACTTGCGGCAGCGCAGCAACATAATCATTAATATCGGGCGTGCCGCTTTCTAAAAAGGCTGCTTCTTCAGTATGTGCCAGCTCACGAAAGCCCAGGTGGCTAAAACTTGCTGAATATTTTTCTTTTGTGAACACAAAGCAATGAAAAATTTGCTGGCTAAAAAGATATTGCTGCAGTGCCGTCACGATTTGATTAAAGCGGGCACCGGGATGCGCATCATCATTTTGCACGCCAATGTATTTCAAAACATTACCGGCAATACTGCCTGTCCCTACTAACTTCCCTGTTTCATCAACCAAACCTAAAGTGTGATCAATCACCGCCAATTCACGCTCACTAAAGTTATGAAGACCAAGTCCTGTCAAAAAAGTCTGCCATTTTGTTTTTACCGAAGCAATATTTAAGTATAAATCAACGACCTTATCCATTAATTCACTTCCTTCACGCAAGCAAATAATTATTTCTACGGAAGCTTATTTTCCCGCAAAAACCGCATTACTGTGTCGTACATTAATTGCGGCTGCTCCGCCTGAATTAAATGACCGCAATGCGGAATCACCGCGGTTGAAATTTGCTCATTAAGCTTTTTAACCGCAGTTACAAAGTGATAGTCAAAGAAGGGCGAATTTTTTCCTGCTAGAACCAGCTGGGGTAACCGACAATCCATCAGCACATCACGCCAGTCTTCCTGCGCATGGTTAATACGGCATTGATAATTATCCGCCGGATAACAAGGATACTTTTCCTGTTCTTCTTTTGCCTGCGCAAACATTTCATCATCAATATGCGCATAAAAAGCTGGGCCTGAAGCAACTTTTAAATAATCAGGGTAATTGGCCCAGGTTAAATCTTTAAAACCATAGTGCCAGCTGTCTTCCGCAACCATCTTCGGCGGCTGGTCAAGATCAATAATTGCGGCAAACGGTTCAGCACCAAACAATGATTGATAGGCCCAAAGAATTGCCGCACCCATTGAATTACCGATGCCAATAACCTTTTTTAAATGCAGGTAACAAAGCAGTTCGTGCAGATCTGCGCCATGCCGCGCTATCCGCTGACCCTTATATGTCCTCTGCGACCGGCCCTGATTTCTGGGATTAAATAAAATAATTCGAAAATCAGCTTTAAAGAGCTTTACCGCCTGATCCCACATGTGAAGCGCACCGCCGATTCCGGGAATTGCCAGCAAAACCGGCTTATCTTTTTCAGCGGTATCTGTGTAATAGAGCTTAACATTGTCACTTGTCGTAAAATACATTCTTTACCACATACCGATAAGCTTCATCCATAACGAACCAACGATACCAAAGATTAGGAGGTAAATGATACCCAGGATGAAGTTCAAACGCCACCATTCGCCCTGCTTGACATAACCAGTAGTTGCTAAAATCGAAGCCGGACCATTTGCGTAGTGCGTGGTCGAAGCATTAATTGCACCGGTGAAGGCCAGCAGCATTGCTGATAAGCCCAGAGGCGCACCAGTTGCAACTGCAACCGACAAGAATGGCAGATAGAGCGCAGTTACGTGTGCCGTTCCGCTGGCAAAGAAGTAGTGGGTGTAAAACATCAGCAATACTAAGATTGCTAACACAATTTCCCATGAGATCCCGTGCAAGCCCGATTGAATTGACTTGGAAAACCAATCAATAAAGCCGAAGGCAATTAACTTGCTGGCCATAAAAATTAAAATTGACAGCCAAATCAAAATATTCCAGGCACCGGTTTGCTTCAAGGCATCTTTCATTGTCAGCACGCCGGTAATCAGCAGCAAGGTTACTGCTAAAAATGCAACAAAAGTTGAATCCAATTGCGGAATCTTGAAGACACCAGACAAAACCCAAAGAACAATGGCTAGCGCAAAGACGATCGCCATAATTTTTTCAGGCTTAGAAACAGGCCCCATTTCCGTCAGTTTGTCATCTGCCCATTTTTTGGCATTTGGCGTTTCTTTGATTTCCGGTGGAAAAATTTTATAAATAACGACTGGAATAATCAACGTCGCTACCGCAACCGGAACGATCGCAGCTAAGAACCATTGGGCCCAGGTCATTGTAAACCCTTTTTGGGCAGCCATCTGCTGTGCCACAATATTTGGTGCAGCACCGGTAATAAACAGTGCCGTCGAAAGAATATTGGCATGGAAAGCCGTGAAGTCCAGATATGCTCCAATCTTCTTGCGCGAAGGATCATTAGGTTTTGAACCGTAGCTTTCCGAAATTGATTCGGTAACCGGCCACACAACACCGCCAGTCCGGGCACTGTTTGAAGGAATCAGCGCTCCCAAGACCAATTCCAAACCAGTAATTGCATAGCCGATGCCCAAGGATTTTTTACCAAAACGCTTGATCATCCAATAAGCAATCCGGTTGCCGAGACCAGTTTTGCTAATGCCATAGGCCATAATGAAAGCCATCGCAATCAGCCATGATGCCGAATTGCTAAATGCGCTCAGAATACCCGTGCTGGTCACCGCACCGGTTTTGGGATCAACCGTATCCTTGATCGGTGCCAAGCCAACCAAAACGACCACAATTAAGCCAACCAAGGTTGTCCCGCCAATCGGTAGCGGTTTCGTGATGCAGCCGACAATCGTTGCAACAAAAATCGCAAACATTTCCCACGCCTGGACGGAAAGTCCGGCGGGACGAAACGGTGTGATGCACCACAGGACAATGCCGATGATCAAGGGCCAGATAAAGCCCTTATAATTTACTTTTTCCAAAGTTTTCATTTTATTTACCCTTTATTCATGGGCGATAAACATCGTCAATAATATTAAATCCTTTCTCTTCTAATGCTTCATCTAACCAAGATAAATCGGAAGTTCCCTTACTGAAGGCCGCTGCATTGGCATCATCCTTAACATGAAATGCCTGTGCCTTGGGCAATAAGTCGGCTGCATCTTTGCGCGGAATGGCAATGACCCCGTCGTTGTCGCCCAAAATAATGTCACCGGGATTAACACTGATATTACCGCATGAAATTGGAACATTAACCTCTCCCGGCCCTTCACGATATGGCCCGTCAGGGGTTGTTCCCGTTGCATAAATCGGCATCTCCCAGTCTTTTAAAGTATCAATATCCCGCATCGGTCCATCAACCACAATTCCCGCAGCATGACGCTGATCACGCAGCCAAGTCATCATGACCTCACCAATCACGGCCCTGCTGTTGTCACCCTCATTGTTAACGACAATCACATCACCAGGCTGACAATACTTTAGCGCTGCAAAAATTGCTAAATTATCACCCGCTCGTGTATGAACCGTAAACGCTGGGCCACACATTTCTTTTTTAGGACTGGACATCAACTTGATGCGCGGACTCATTGCATTGGTTCTTTCCATGCAATCGGCAACATTTGATGCCGGCAATTTTGTAAAACCTGCAATAATCTCTGCTTCGGGCAATTCACGTTTTAAAAAAATCCTTTTACCTATATGCATAAAAACTTCCTTTTTAACTTTTAAATTAGTCTAAATTGACACCTGCTAAGACTTCCTGCATCTTGTCAGCGGAGTTAAGCATCTTGGCCTTCTCCGCCTCAGAGAGTTCAGTTTCAATTACCTGGCTGACGCCGCTGCCGTCAATCACGGCCGGTGTTCCTAGGTACAAGTCGTGCTTGATGCCGTATTCACCATTAATCGGCGCAGATATCGGCAAAACCACGGCATGATTACCCAAAATTGCACTAACAATCTGGGTTAACATCATGGCTACACCGTAAAAAGTTGCCCCTTTGTTTTCAATGATTTTGCCGCCCTTAGCTCGAACGTCAGCTTCAATCTGATTCAAAACTGCCGATGTCATTTCTGGGTATGCACTGAGCCGCTTGCCATTAATAAGCGTTTCATCAAAGTTTTCAAATGATGTGTCACCGTGTTCACCCAAAACCAGAGAATTAACAGCAGAAACCGGTACCGCTAATCTTTTCGCAAGCTCAACTTGTAAACGCGCTGAATCCAGCGAGGTTCCAGTACCGATTACCCGCTCTTTAGGAAAGCCGGACAGTTTTTGGGTCAAGGTTGTTAAAATATCAACTGGATTGGCTGAAACAACAAATACACCATTAAAACCCGAATCCACCACCGGCTGAACGATGCTTTTCAGAATGCCAACGTTCTTATTGACTAAATCCAAGCGGCTTTCGCCCGGCTTACGCGGAATACCAGCGGTAATCACCACCACATCGGCATCCTTGGCGTCTGAATATTCACCGGGGTGAATATTGGTTTCACCTGTGAACGGAATGATATCTTCTAGATCCATCGCGTCGCCTACCGGCCGTTTTTTAACAACATCTGCAATTACTAATTCATCAACCTCTGCATTCTGCAAAAGATCATTAGCAAAAGTTGAACCGACGGAACCGTCGCCAACCAATAATACTTTTTTCGTCATACAAAACTTCCTTTCAAAGAATCGAAAACAGTTTGTTCTTCCTTACACAAACTATTATATCTTTCCGCTTACAATTTTTCAATATTTAAAATAAATAATTTAAATTTTACTTTTTAAAAAATATATCGGTACATAAAATTATCTTTCTGTAAATTAAGGCTATAATTTTAAAATAAATAAAAAAGTATTCACACTACCAATATGTGAATACTTTACTAATACTTTTATTGCCCTTAATTAATTTGCCCGGACAAAGTTAGTCATCTGCATCCCTGCCTGACGACCGAAAATAACTGTTTCGGCAATCGAGTTACCGCCGATCCGGTTATTGCCGTGAAGGCCGCCGGAAACCTCACCGGCAGCATATAAGCCCTTAATCACGTTGCCGTTGCTGTCAATTACTTCTGTCTGCGGATTAATGTGGATGCCGCCCATCGTGTAATGAATTGCCGGGTGAACATGAATCGCAAAGAATGGCCCCTGCGCAATTCCCCGTTCCATTCCGGTGGTTCTGCCAAAGTCTTGGTCGTTCTTAGCCGCTACTTCCTTGTTCCAGTTAGCGACCGTTTGCTCCAAGTTAGCCGCATGAACACCGATTTGACCAGCTAACTCACTGAGAGTAGCACCATGCTCGACAAGCCCAACTTGATCATAAAATTCAACCGCTGTAAAGTGGTCGCGAATTCCCCGGTCAAAAATTAGGTAAGCACCATCTTCATTCAAAGAAGTAATTTTATCGGAAACAATCTTCCGGGTTGTCAGTTCGTTAACAAACCGCTGGCCGGACTTGTTAACCAAAATTGCTCCTTCACCGCGCAGACCTTCGCCAATCAGATAAACATGATCGGTGTCGGTTTGCGCTGTCGGGTGAACCTGGATAAAGTTCATCTGAACCAGCTGGGCGTCAACGGCTTCAGCTAATTTTAGACCGTCACCGGTTGCGCCCGCCTGGTTGGTAGTCTTGTAATCAACCAAATCGGGACGATACTTCTTAATGATTTCTTTTGAGGCACCAAAACCGCCAGAAGCAAGCAAAACCGCCTTAGCGGCAACCCTTTTAGTGCCTGCTGACGTTTCAACTTCAACGCCGGTCACTGCTTTAGTTTCATCCTGAATCAATTTAACAACTTTTGCCTTATTGAAAACAGGGATATTCTCCTTTTGAATCTGTTTTAAAGCACCAGTAACAAGATAATTACCAACGGGTGCCATCGAAGCTGGGCGGTGTGCACGCTTCTTGCTCATTCCACCGGTGATTGTCAGATTAGTCAGCTCAATCCCGTGTTCCATCAGCCAACTGACAGCAATCGCCGAATGGTCAGCAAAATATTTCAGCATGTCGCGGTCATTCAGCAAGCCGCCGCCCTTGAGCGTTTCCTCATAAAAACTTTGGTTGCTGTCAACAATTCCCTCATTCAGCTGCACCAAACTTTCAGAAGCATTCATCCCAGAGGAAGCACGGCTGGTATTGCCGCCAAGCGTTTCGTTCTTTTCGAGAACGACAACTTTCAGCCCCAATTCGTGTGCTTGCAGAGCAGCAGTTAAGCCGGCACCACCGGCACCGACAATAATTGCGTCATAGCTTTCTTCTAACTTTGAACTGTCCAGCGGGGTAAAAACAAATTTTGTCATCTATCTTATTCTCCTATTTTCTATTTTTCCGGTTCGGTTTTATCAATATTGGTCATCTGCATGAAGTCCATCCATTTATCATACTGCTTTTCGGTAACCTTGCCACTCTTTAAGGCTGCTTCCTTCAGGGTTGTTCCTTCCTTGTCAGCTGTTTGGGCGATTTTTGCTGCATCGTGGTAGCCGATATGCGGTGACAGCGCGGTAACCGTCATCAGTGAATTTTTCAACAGATCGTCCATCCTGTCCGAATTAACGGTCAAGCCGGCAATCATTTTATCGGCAAAACCGGTGATTGTGCCTGTCAGAATATCACATGAATCCAAAAATGCGGCAATCATCACCGTCTTGAAAACATTCATCTCAAAGTTTCCTTGGGATGAAGCAAAGGTAATCGTTGTGTCATTACCAAAAACTTTGGCAGCAGCCATCGTGACGGCCTCAGACTGGGTTGGGTTGACTTTGCCCGGCATAATTGATGATCCTGGTTCGTTAGCCGGAATATTTAACTCGTCATATCCAGCCCGTGGTCCCGACGCCAAGAACCTGATGTCTTGGGCAATCTTAAACATGTCGGCAGCCAAGGTCTTCAAAGCGCCATGAACAACATCAAGTCCGGAGTGGTGTGCAAGGCCCCAGAATTTATTAGTTTTAACCTTAAATTCGTGACCATAAACTTTAGACAATTTACCGGCAATCTTCTCGGTCATGCCCGGTGCTGCATTCAGGCCGGTGCCGACAGCCGTACCGCCAATCGCCAATTCATAGAGAGTCGGCTTCAGTTCCTGAATGTATGCCAAATCATGCTTTAAGGCAGAGATATAGCCAGAAACTTCCTGACCAAAGGTAAGCGGGGTTGCGTCTTGCAGGTGCGTGCGGCCAACTTTAACCGTCTTCCAGTATTTATCCTGCTTGACCTTCAATTCATCAATCAGGTGCTCTAACGCTGGCTCCAACTTATCCAATGCTTCAACCGCCACAATATTCATTGCAGTCGGGAAAGTATCATTAGATGATTGGCCCCGGTTGACATCATCATTAGGCAAGACACCTAACCCCGGGTGCAGTTTGTTGGCCAGATTTGCCACAACTTCGTTAACATTCATGTTGCTTTGGGTGCCTGACCCGGTCTGCAAAACATGCAGCGGAAAATCCTTGCGCAAATTGGCATCATCTAGTTTTAGCAGCTGGTCAATTGCTTCTTCAATCGCCGTCCCCTTTTCTTCGGGCTCAGCGCCGACCTCAACATTTGCTTGTGCTGCTGCCTTTTTCAAATTTAAAAAAGCCCGGACAATCTGCAGGGGCATTAATTCGCCGCTGGGAAAATTATTCCTGCTGCGCTCCGTCTGCGGACCCCAAAGTGCATCCTTAGGAATTTTTACAGGACCGATTGTGTCACTTTCAACACGATATTCTTCTTCTGCCATTTTCTTCTCCTCACAAATATTAAAGATTAATGTTAAATTAGTTACCTTTATCATACCTGTAAGTGCTATTATTTTCAATATTTTAAAAAATAAGTTTCTTTTTGCAATATTTATATGTGATTTACATTACATGCTGTACTTTCGTTACAGAACAATTTTGGTCCCGTGCACCTGGCTAACTCTTAGCTTCTTTGCAACCTGCTCACAATTAGCGGCGGTGATCCCGCCGCCGGGTAAAATAACAATTCTGCCATCGGCCCAAGAAATTATTTCTTTGATGTGCGCCAAGTTGGCAATGATTGGCTGCTGCAGGCTGCCGCCATGCGTTAAAATCCGGATAACGCGATGAGCGGCTAGCCAATCAAGTGCTGCCCTTTGTTTATTTTGCGTGATGGCATCAAAGGCCATATGCATCACTACTTCTAGGTTTAACGAATGTGCGAGAGTAATTAGCTTTCCCATTTTTACTTGATCAAGCAAGCCCTCTTCTGTCAGACAGCCAAAAGCAACGGCTTCTGCGCCCAGTTTAGCCACTGTCTTAATATCCGCTGCCATAATTGCACTTTCGTCATTAGAATATACAAAATCACCGCCGCGCGGCCTAATCATGACAACCAGCGGTACCTTAAATTGATGCGCATAAGAAACAGATTGCGCAATCGTGCCATAGGACGGCGTGGTGCCGCCTTCTGCCAAATTATCATTGAGTTCAATCCGATCCGCACCGGCGTTAATGTTCTGCACAAGTGCGGCGTAGCTGCCGACACAGGCTTCTTTAATCATTTTTAGCTCCTTTTTTAAAAATTAATTCTGGTTTTGGATAAATTCTTGGTTTTATTTTAAACCCAAATAGAAGGGAAATATTTTATGTTTTCCCAAAAAACAGCAAAGGAAAAAAGGTCGTTGAATGTAGCCTGCAAATGCAGCACTAATTACGGTAAAAATCATTGCGCACATTAAAAATAGCGCAGCTGGCTCTTTTTCAAGTTAGCTGTGCTGTTTTGCTCTCTAAATAATTGTTGCACCTAAATTATTTTTCATATTTGCAAGCGCAAACTGATGATTTTCCGGTGAAGTCCCAGCAACGCCATCCTGATGCACCACAATTTTGTAGCCCAAATTATAAGCATAGATTGCCGTTTGCAAAACGCAAATATCGGTGCAGGTGCCAACTAAATGGACGGTCTCAACACCTCGCATCCGCAAATCAAGATCCAAGTTGGTGCCGACAAATGAACTGTAACGTGTTTTGGGCATTGCCCAAACATTGTTCTTAGTGGAATTTTCTTCATACCAGATCTTCAATTTTCCGTAAAAATCCCGTCCGCTGGTCCCCTCAATATTGTGAGGCGGGAACAACTTGCTTTCGGGATGAAACGGGTCATTCAATTTATGACAATCTGTCGGCAAAATGACATAATTATCATTGACCACAAATTCATTGGCCAACTTAATAATCGTGTCTTCACAGTCCTGCCCCGCCTTCCCGCAAGTTAACGCTCCGTGATCATCAATAAAGTCGTAAGTATAGTCAATAATCAATAATGCTTCTTTACTTTTACTCATTCTGTAATCCTCCAAAAATTATAAACGTTTGAATTAAATTATAGCCTATATCCGTTTATATTACGAACAATTTTTAAAATAAAGGCAGCATTCTTGGCAAAATAATTATTATACTTAAAAAGCCTACTCAATCAGTTCGAAATTAACCAGGTTTTGCCGTATATAAAGGAAAGGAGGCAACTAAGTTAGTTGCCTCTCATGTTCGGTAAAAATAACTTTAATGATTAATGCCCGTTCTTCAATTCTGGGGCTATCCCTCCTTTCAAGGTGTCAAATATTTCTATTTTGCTATTTACTTTACACAAATTCTATTTATCTATTTTACTTTAATTACTGGCTGAAGTAAATGCTTTCATTTAAATTTATTATCATATTTAAGCTAAAAGGGCAAAAGATAATGATTAACTGTAGTTAAAAAGCGCTTATGCTAGAGCTTTTTGCAAAAAGCTCTCATATTTTTATTTTTTTAAGATAACAAACTAACATTTATATTTGGCTTAGTAAATCGCTAAAATAAAAATATTATTAGTAACCTTGTGATAGCTGAAAAATAGTTTTATATAATTTTATAAATTTTATCTTGTGATTAAGAAAATTGACTTTTAAGAATAAACAAAAAATTTAAATTTAGTAGAAAATAATTTACATCACAGACGGCTATACTAGCCTTAAGTATGATTTTATAATTTCAGTTCGCTTTGAGTTCCACACATTTCTCTTCACAAAAAAATTTGTTTGGTTCTTAATTTTGAATCGTTTGTGTGAACACTTGCAGTAAAAGATGCCTGTTTTCCGTTCAAAATCATTCATAATTGTTCAAAATCGTTCATAATACCAAAATATTAATACATAAATAAATTAAAAATCTATCTAGCCAAGCGGAATCATATTACAGTCTGCGTGTAGGCAAAAGAGAAACTTCATTTTTAATCATAAATCTACTTATCAAAGTTGATTCATGTTACAATATTGGTGTAGACAAAAAAAGAAGCCCCAGTACAAAAGGGGACATCTTTCGAACTACAGCTTCCGCTTAAAGAGCGGTGGTCAATTATAGTTTAACTAAGAAGCTACCTATAACCTGCCAAAGTTAATATAAGGTAGCTTTTTAGTGTCGTCATTTCCCATGATGGTTGTCGATATATGTCAACAACATCAATAAAAACGAGCCAAAGGCAAACAATGTTGCCAATATATCGGTGACACTCACCTGTCAAATTCCTTTCTTTGGATTTTCGTACCATCGGCACCCTCTCCTTTTCTAGAAAAATGACCACTACCCTTAAAACTCTTTGCTGTGTTCATGATTAATTATAGCAAAGCAGCCATTATATTACATCAGGATTTAACAAGTTTTCAATCAAGAATATACTTTTCTAAATCGAATCATGTTACAATACTGATGTAGACAAAAAAAGAAGCCCCAATACAAAAGGGGACATCTTTTTGAACTACAGCTTCCGCTTAAAGAGCGGTGGTCAATATAACAGTAACTAAAAGCTACCTTATAACTCCCAAAGTTAAATTGAGGTAGCTTTTTTCTACCCAAAGTCAAGTGTAAGAAGGAATCAATTAATGTTTTCATTGGAAAGCCTCTAAAATTAGTTTGAATAGCTTTATTTGGGAAGGATAAAACGTAAAACAAATAAGCTTAGACCAATTGCATTTTTGAACTAAGCTGTTATAGTTATCTTGTGACCAGTGATTCTAGTTAAAGCCCTATTATTTTTTGACTACGCTATAATCATATAATTGGTCATGCACAATCAAATAGTAGATAGTCCTTGTTAGTTTGTGGACTGCTGCGATGGCGATTTTCTTGAAGCTTTTGCTTTGGGAAGATCGTTTTTTCTTTTCGTAATAATCCGCAATATGACAAGGCTCATAGTGCCTAACTGAATCAATTTGTCCGATTGTATGATAAAGAATTTTACGGCCAATTGGGTTGCCACGTTTACTGATATGATCAGTAAGCTCCATTTCACCTGACTGATAATGGCGCAAGTCTAAACCAACAAAGGCATTTAAAGCATTAGGATTCCGAAAACGTCTAATGTCGCCTAATTCACCTAACAGTCTTACTGCCGTAATTTCAGAAATTCCGGGAATACTTTTTAATATTTTTAAGTCATTTTTAGGCAGTTTAGCCGCTAACTCAACCATTTTTTGAATTATTTGTTTGCGTTGCCTGTTTAATAACATTAATCTTTGAGCATAGTATCTGGCTTCCTCAACCTCAAAAGTATCTTTATCGACTGTAGGATAGGCTTTGTCAGCTAATTCAATTAAGCGGTTAGCTAATTTGTCAGCCCGATGTTTGCCAATACCGTGGAAATTCAATAAGCATTTTACGATGGCATCATAGCCCAAATTTTTAACAACTTGTGGATGAGTAAAAGCTTGGACATAACGCCAATAATTTAACCCATTAGTTGTGCTGGTAATAGTTTCTAATTCAGGAAAGATAAACTGTAAAACCCGATGTAAACGATTCTTAGCTGAAACGAAATCATGAGTTAATTGCTCATAAAAACGGCTCATGGCACCCAACTGCTGATAGTTAGGATTTTGTAAGTAAGTTGGTGCACGGTGGTAAATAAACTGTGAGTAAGCCAAATCGCGCGCATCGTGCTGATCTGTTTTACTCTTTCTGAATTGATTCAATTGCAGCTTAGCTTTAAGGGGATTAAGCATAGTATAGCGATAATTGTGGTGGTTAAGAAAAGCTTGCAATCTGCAGGAATAAACACCTGTCGCTTCAAAAACGATTTGCGGTTGTTCTTGATAAAATTCCAGTTCGTCAAGCAATTGTTTAAAGCCAATGGCATCATTGGTAATATCAAATTGTTTGATGGCAAGCTTATTAATCATAATACAAACAGCAGATTTACGGCTGCTAACATCAATTCCAACTACAACTACATTTTTCATCCTAAAAGGCCTCCTACTAACTTAATTGTGCAGGAAGAAGTTAAAAGCTAGATCAAGTTAAACTGTATCTAATTTTCTATACCGGACATCAAGTGCCAACATACTACGAAGAGATTTTAGTTTAAATGATGAAGTTGTCAGTTTAGTGTGGGGCGTCAAATACTTGATTAAGTATAAGCGTCAAAAAGCTACAGGGCATATTAACTTCAACCCTGCTTCAATTTTAAAACAAAGAAAAAGCAGTGAATCAATATTCCGTCGAATATCGACCCACTACTAGGTTAGTATGTTTAGTGTCGTCATTTTCCATGATGGTTGTCGATATACGTCAACAACATCAATAAAAACGAGCCAAAGGCAAACAACGTTGCCAATATATCGGTGACATCTACTAGTCAAATTCCTTTCTTTGGATTTTCGTACCATCGGCACCTCCTCCTTTTCTAGAAAAATGACCACTACCCTTAAAACTTTTCGCTGTGTTCATGATTAATTATAACAGATTAAATAATATATTTGTATTTAATCTTGCTCATCCAAATATTTTTTAAAAATAACCCATACTTAAAATAATCTGCTTTAAGTGGTAATGACATTAATCGTTCCTTACCACTTGATCTCATAAATTCGACTAAACAGGGTCGTTCCCGGCCCAACTTCGTGATAAGAAACTGTCAAATACAGATCATTAGCAGCAAGCACCTGTACACTTTCAAACTCAGTCGCATAACCGCTCACATCTAAAGTCGTGCCAGCATTATTGCAGTCATTAACCGCATTTAAATCAAGGCGTTCCCAGAGCTCGCTATTATTTTCATCCACGCCCCAAGGAATTTTGACAATTTTGCGGTTTTTGCTGATCGCTGACCCCGTGACAGGAGAAAATTCACTTGAAATATAAATGTTGCAGTCCTCATCTAGATCATAGCCCTGAATTGAGCCGATGCCTGCAAGTGAATCCGTCAAGCCGTGAATCATAAACGCTCCATAACACGGCAATTCGGCAATTGACACGTAGGCATTACTTTCTTCGGCATCATCAAGAACAGCATTAATGTCGGCTAAGCGATACAAACCAAAATGCCCAGTGCCTTCATAATCAATGCTTGCAATTAAAAACCACTTGTAATCGGGTGAAACTGCTGCTTCCACTCTTCGCAAAACGACACCAGGATAGGCCACGGAACCGTATGGTACTTTCTCATCCCCATAATTACAGCCTGCCTGATTCAGAGAAGAGAGGCGCGGCAGACTAAGATGTGAACGATATGTTTCACTAGCAAAAGGCACACGGGCAATCTGACTGGTCCAATAGCGCTTCTTATTTTCAGCGGTTAAGCCCGCATCATTGCGATCTAATTTCCACTTTACGCCCACAAACCACTTATTTTGACCGAAAAGTCCCGCAAATTCCCAGGTCTGCGTGTGTCCGCCGGCCGTTCCGCCAGAATGAACGCCGCTTAATAACAATCTGGGGCCGGTTTTTTTAGCAAAATTGGTAATTACCTCATCTTCATTCCTATCTGCCTGCAGTACAACTGTATCAGTTCCGTGTTTTAGCAGCTGCAAGGCATAAATGCTTGTGTCCGTAATACTGCCGTTTTGCACGACGACCTGGTGCACGCCCCGCAGTTCATGTATTAAAACTGGTACCAAATTTTTTAAATCTTTCATTGTTAAACTCCTGCCAATCAGTTAAATCTAACTTGTATCATAACAAAAAATTTTGTCCAAGTATGAATTGGCACACCGACAAAAAATATCGCCCATCCCACATGATGAACGATACAAAATTAAATCATTTATATTTTCAGTGTTTCGGCATTAATTGCCACAATCACGGTTGACAGCGACATCAAAATCGCTCCCACTGCCGGATCTAATACCAAACCCAGCGGTGCCAAAATACCCGCTGCGAGTGGAATTGCCACGATATTGTAGCCTGCGCCCCACCACAAATTTTGAACGGTTTTTCTGTGCGTATTTTTGGCTAACTTTAAGAAGTTAATGATATCCAGCGGGTTGCTATTAACCAAAATGACATCGGCCGAATCAATTGCTACATCTGTTCCGGCACCAATCGCCACCCCAATATCAGCCTTGGCTAGACTTGGGGCATCGTTAATCCCGTCGCCGACCATCATTACCTTATTTCCTTTAGCCTGCAACTCGGTAACAACTTTTTGCTTGTCGGTTGGCAGTAATTCTGCCCTGACCTCGTTAATGCCCAACTTAGCGGCAATTTTTTGTGCGGCTTGCTGGTTGTCTCCTGTCAGCATTACCGGGATGATGTTTAATTTCTTAATCTGCTTAATTAATTGGTAGGCCGAAGGCTTAATTTCGTCGCCGACTGCAATATAGCCAAGCAGCTGGCCGTCTTGCAATAAGTAACTGACCGTATAGGAAGAAACATTAATCTTCGGAAATTCCTTGACCTGCTGCCGTGCGCTTTTTTCGTTAACCAATTGGTAATCTGCACCGTTGATTACGCCGCTGACACCCTGGCCTGCCAAATTTTTACTGGCAGAAAGGCCAAGCAGCGTAATTTTTTCTTGTTTGGCATACTGCAAAATGCTTTGGGCAATTGGGTGCGTTGAACTTTGTTCTAGCGAGGCAATCAGCTGCAGCAATTGCTGCTTACTGATTTGTGAATTCAGTGTCTGATACTCACGCACAGTAAATTTACCTTCAGTCAAAGTGCCAGTTTTATCCAGCAGCAGGTAGTTAATTTTAGAACTGGCATCAATCACGTTGCGGTTGCGCACCAACAGACCGTTGCGCGCACCTAACGAAGTGCTTTTCGCATTAACCAGAGGAATTGCCAGGCCCAGAGCGTGCGGACAAGCAATTACTAAAACAGTCACCATCCGCTCCAAGCCGTCGGCAATACCATTGATGCTGGCCCAAACAATCAAGGCAATAATTCCGAAAACTAGCGCCGCATAAAACAGCCAGCCGGAAACCTTATCAGCCAGTGATTGTAGCTTTGACTTATTCATTTGCGATTCTTGAACAAGCTTATTGACATTTGCCAGAAAACCAGAATTGGCGGCACTGGTCACTTTCACGGTCAGTGTGCCGGCACCGTTGATTGCGCCGCCAACAACTTTGTCATTTTTCTTGCGGGTGACTGCCCTTGCCTCGCCTGTTACCAGCGACTCATTGACGTTACTTTCACCGGCTAAGACGACGCCGTCAAGCGGAATACTTTCACCGGCTTTAACTAAAATGGTTGTATCTTTTTTAACGTTATTAATCGGCACATCCGTAATTTTGCCGTCGGCCTGCACGTGAACTCTATCCGGCAGTAATTTGGCCAGATCATTAACCGAACTATCGGCCTTCATCATCGAATTCATTTCAATCCAGTGACCCAGCAGCATAATCAAAATCAGCGTTGCCAGTTCCCAAAAGAAATCCATGACGTGCATACTGCTATGAAGAAGATCGTTTTGAACAAAAGCGTAAAGACTATAAATATAGGAAGTAGTTATGCCCAAAGCCACCAGTGTCATCATTTCGGGATGCTTATCTTTTAATTCATACCCGGCACCTTTTAAAAAAGGTTCACCGCCATAAAAGAACAAAATCGTGGCAAACAGCAGCACCACCCAATTTGATCCCGTAAAGGAAAACTGAAATGGCAGATGCACACCCATCGCTGGTGCTAAAAACAAAATTGGCAGCGATAAAATCAGCGAAACCCAAAATTTCCGTTTCAGATTGCCCATATGCATCATGTGCCCGCCATGCATCATCATATCGCCGTGTCCTATGTCCATCATCATGTCATGATGATCATGCATCTCGTGACCCATCTGCATTCCGTGGTCCATATTTATCCCCTGATGATCGTGCATTTCGTGATCCATTTCCATGTTCTCGTGGTCGTTCATCTTTTTCACTTACTCGTCCTCATTTCTTCTACTCTTCTTTAAAGTTTACATTTGTAAACTTTATAAGTCAAAAAAGAAGCCTATGCCTTCTAACACGGACTTCCCAAAAATATTTAGTTTTTAGCTAATTTATTCTTACGGTAAAAGTGACAAGCTAACCCAATTGCTAGACCAATCAAAGCCGGAATGAGCCAATCCATGCCGACAGCCGCAAACGGAAAGGCTTTTAACTGAAATGCTTTGAGCTGCAGTGCCCAACTTGTCTGACTGATTACCGGCGGAAATGACGCCATCATGTCAAAGAATGCCGGAACAATTGTAAATAAAATCGTCCAGAAATAAACAACCGGGTCAGTTTGAAACAGCGACGAGGTAATTGCCAGCAAAATCAAAACAATCGCAATCGGATAAATAAACATCAGCATCGGCGTTGACCAAGAAATAATCGTGTCAAGTCCCATATTCGCAGATAAAAATGAGACGAAAGTCATTAAAGTTAACCATGTGCGGTAGCTTAATTTAGGAAAACTGCGGTGAAAATCTTGGGCAAAGGCGGCAATCAAGCCAACCGCTGTTGTCAAACAAGTAACAACAACCAAAGCCGCAAGCAGAGCATGCCCAATGCTGCCCAAATAATAGGTAATTAACTGGTTGAACAAAATCCCGCCGTCTGGCGATGGCTTGAATTGCGCCAAACTGGTTGCACCGAGCCAAATTAGGACGATATAGATTAGACCAATCAAGGAAACTGATAAAACCCCGGCCTTAGCGGTTATCTTGGAAATACTTTTGGCGGTAGTTTTGCCCATTTGCTTAATTGCCGAAACAATCGTAACGCCGAAAGCTAAACCGGCAATCGCATCCATCGTATTATAGCCCTGCAAAAATCCGTTGATAAACGGCGCCTTCAAATAATCTGGCGTTACACTTTGGCTGGCAGCTCTGCCCATTGGTGAGATGAAACCCAGCAAGAAGACAATAAATAAAAGCAGAAGAAACAGTGGGTTTAATATTTTACCGACAGCCGTCAAAATATTTGATTCGGTATAGGAAATTAAAAATGCACAAATGAAGAAGAGTGCGGAATAGATTAACAACCCACCTTTAGCCCAGGATTGCGGCAGAATTGGCTGAATGCCAACCGTAAACGAAACACTGGCCGTACGCGGAGTTGCAAATAGCGGCCCCAAGGTCAAATGTACCAAAACCATAAAAATTACCGCGAAGCCCGCACCTAGCGGCCGGCCAATGTCATAAACACCTTTAGCGTGAATGGCGCTAATTGCCAAGACTGACAGCAGCGGCAAAATCACGGCGGTTACCAAAAAACCAATCGTTGCCGGCACCCAATTAGCCCCAGACAGCTGTCCCAAGTGGACCGGAAAAATTAAATTTCCTGCACCAAAAAACAAGCCAAACAACAACGAGGCAATAATTAAATATTGTTTAATCGTTAACGGTTTTTTATTTAAATCTTGCTCAAATTCATCCATGCTTTATTCTCTCCTCTTAATCAATTCCAAATTCAATTACATATTTTCATGTGACAATCTTATTGCGCATTTTAGCAATAAAAAAGCACCCTTGATCTAAAATCAAGGGTGCTTTTAACACGGTACCACCTATCTTACTGTTATTCAGCTAATAACACCAAATAACAATCACTTCACGTACGGCAAAACTGCGATACGCTAACACGATAATGGGTGTCACCAATATTTGCTACTTTAATTTCACAATATAGCTCAAAGTTACTTTCTGGTTGTGCCTGCGGTTCCTTTTCAGCACCGGAACTCTCTATTTACGCCGCCTGCAACCATACTCTTCTTTTCGTCGCCTGATAAATATTAAAAATATTTTAAGCATTGTTCAAGCTTTTGTCAACAAAAATTTAAATAATTTTCATTTGTTTTTTGCATTTTGCCAGCAGCACACCTGTACAAGCGATGTTGGTTATCAATTTCGGCAACAAAGCTGTCTTTGCTGAGTAAGCGAATACATTTACATACCAACTTGTGAGTTTATGAACGTCTTGCCAAGCAATAATTAAGTCAAAATGTTGCAGTCGAGCTATTAATATTTTCTAATATTATTATTGACAGAGCTAAGAATAGCTACTATCATTTTCTTTAACTAAACAAAAATAAATTCTAATGTAATAGAGGTTGCAGCAATTACCAATTTAATCCTGAGCGCACGAACGTGATGACGATTAACCTAAGAATTGCTGCCGAAATACACATACTAGTCGTTTGTAGTATGCGTGTTGGGTCACAGGAACATATTCTGTGGACTGTCCTAGTCGTAACACTAGGGAGCGCTATATGATTCGTTTAAAGAGATTGGTTAAGACCTCGTTGTTACCTGACAACGAGGTTTTTTGTCTCAATTTGATTGTATCCGCTTTATTTGGAAAATATTTTTGGAGGTTTTCATAATGAAGTCAAGACACAGAGCAACAATTGCTACGGTGATTGCCATAATATTATGTTTGCTACTTGAATTTAGTCTTGCCGCGCCAATTCAGGCAGCCCAAAAAGATAACGGTATACTTAAAATCGCTATGGAAGCTAACTATTCACCTTATAACTGGACGCAAACCACTGATGCTGACGGTGCTGTTCCAATTGATGGTGCAAATACTTATGCCAACGGTTATGATGTCAAAATTGCCAAAATTATCGGCCGCAAATTACATAAAAAGGTCGTCGTCGTAAAAACCGAGTGGGATGGAATCCTGCCCGCCTTAACCAGCGGCAAGGCCGACCTGATCATTGCCGGGATGAGCCCTACTCCGGAACGGGCCAAGGCGATCGACTTCTCCGACCCGTATTGGAGCGGCATATTTGTCGTTATTACTAAGGCTAACAATAAATATGCTAATGCTAAGAAATTGACCGATTTCAAGGGTGCAAAATTAACTTCACAGCAAGGAACCTTCTATTACCAGCTGATTGATCAGCTGCCTGGTGCCAGCAAACAACCGGCAATTCGCGACTTTTCTGCAATGAGACAAAGTCTGATTTCTGGTACGATTGACGGTTACGTTTCGGACTCAACTGAAGCAATTTCCTTTAAGATGGTTGACTCTAGTATCAAGGCTGTACCCTTAAACCCAATGCACGGTTTTCACGTTACTAAAGCAGAGATGGTCTTTTCTGTTGGCGTTGCCAAGACAAATCAAAAATTACGTAGGGAAGTTAACCAGATATTAGCAACGATTCCTGCCAAGAAAAGAAAACAGTTAATGACAGAAGCTATCAAGCAGCAGCCAAAAACAGATACCACTAAGAAAGAAAAAAATGGTAAACATGAGAGCTGGCTGGTTGCCATGCTTCAGCAGTACGGCGGCATGATTTTAGATGGAATCGGAATGACCCTATTGCTAGCCTTTGTTGGCACCATTACGGGATTTATTATTGGCCTGTTTGTGGGAATTATTAGAACCATTCCTACCCCTTCAACCCGCACTAAACGTTGGGCGCTAAATTTTGTTAAATGGTTATTGTCGGTCTATATCGAAATTTTTCGGGGGACACCAATGATGGTGCAGGCCGCCGTGATTTATTACGGAATCGCACAATTCTGGCACCTAAATTTGGACAGAACAATTGCCGCTTTGGTCATTGTTTCAATTAATACCGGTGCTTACCTAGCAGAAATTATTCGCGGCGGAATTATCTCAATCCCCAAAGGACAATTTGAAGCAGCCAGTGCCCTGGGCATGACCCACAATCAAAGAATGTGGCACATCATTCTGCCGCAGGCAATCAGAAATTGCCTGCCGTCAATTACCAATGAATTTATCGTTAACATCAAGGATACTTCCGTTTTGAGTATTATTTCTGTTTCCGAGCTGTTCTTTGTCGGGACAACGATTGCTAGTCAAACCTTTAAGTTTTTCCCAACCTACCTCACGATTTCCACAATATATTTGGTTCTCACTTATACAATCACCCGAATTTTCAACTTAATTGAAAAGCATATGAATGGAAGCAAAACTTACACCTTAACTTCTAACCGGCGATAAAACTACAGCTAAAGCGAAGATAATTGACATAATTTTTTCGCTGCTGTCATTTTGTCAATCTAAAGCTAGTAGACTCACAGTAAATTTGCTATGCTGAATAATAAAATCAAAGAGGAATAGCAATGAATAAAAATAGACAAATCAGCATGCTGCAAGACCTAGTTCAGATTGAGACCATCGACGATCACGAAAAGCAGGTAGTGGATTACCTAGCAAAATTATTCGCGCCTTATGGTAATCGCGTTCGCTTCACGCGCATCCCTTATCGAGGTGATCGCGAAAGTGCCGTCATCTCGATTGGACCACGCGTCAGTAAATTCAAGCTAGGTTTTTCCGGTCACATGGATACAGTCAACCTAGGTGACCCAGCCGCTTGGCATGATAATCCTTTTTCTGGAAAATTATATGACAATGGTAGTAAAATTTACGGTCGCGGTACGACCGATATGAAGAGCGGCCTAGCTGGCATGGTCGGTACCATGTTGACTTTACTCGAAGAAGATTTTCCCCTGCAGGGGGAACTGCGGCTGCTGGCTTCTGTTGGCGAAGAAACCGGTCAATGGGGAGCTGAAGAATTAACTAAAGAAGGTTACGTGGATGACCTTGACTTATTACTAATCGGTGAAGATACCACTGATCTCAACGTGGTTTATGCCAGCAACGGTGATATTGATTATACCGTGACTTCCTACGGTAAAGTGGCAATTAGTTCACGCGCCGGCAACGGAATCAACGCACTGGACAACATGATGGATTTCATCACTTTAGCCAATAAAAAGTTGCGCCATCTGCCGCGCATTCATCCTGATCTAGGGCCAGTCGTTCACAACGTTACAATGATTTCTGGCGGTGATCAGGTCAACAGCGTTCCAGGCAAAGTTACGGCACGCGGTAATATCCGCATCAACCCATTTTATACCGCACACGAAATTCAAAACCATTTTAGAAGAAATAGTTGCGAAAGTTAATCAGATGACTAAACACAAATTTAAATTACAGTATGATTACGTAGGTGATGCTGTCAAAGGACAAGCAGATGGTCAAGACGTCATGACTGCCCAAAATTTGCTCGGTGAGATTTTGGGCCATCCAGTTAAAATAGTCGGTGAGCCCGGTACAACCGACGCCTCTAAATTTGTTAACAGCACTTCTGCGCCAACCATGCTCGTCGTCGGTCCCGGCAACGAAACCGTCCATCAAGTAAATGAATACGTTGACGTCGACGAATACCTAGCTGCTTGTGAGTTCTATGAACGCTTTGCTAAACAATATTTGGATTAAATTTTTCTAGTTAAGTTATTAATATTTTCTAATATTATTATTGACAAAATTGGAAATAACTCCTATCATTTTTCTTAATTAAACGAAATAAATTCTAATGTAATAGAGACCGCAACAATTACTAATTTAATCCTGTGCGTACGAACGTGATGACGATTAATCAAAGAATTGTTGCCGAAATGCACATACCAGTCGTTTGTAGTATGTGTGCTGGCCCACAGAAAAATATTCTGTGGACTGTCCTAGTCGTAACACTAGGCAGCGTCTAAAGAGATTGGTTAAAACCTCGTTGTTACCTAGACAGCGAGGTTTTTTGTTTCAGTTTGATTGTATTCGCTTTATTTGAAAAATATTTTTGGAGGTTTTCATAATGAAGTCAAGACATAATTCGGCAATTGCTACGGTGCTTGCCATAATATTAAGCTTACTACTTGAATTTAACCTAGCCGCGCCAATTCAGGCAGCCCAAAAAGATAATGGTGTACTCAAAATTGCTATGGAAGCTAACTACTCACCAAATAACTGGACGCAAACTACCGACGCTAACGGTGCAGTCCCGATTGATGGTGCAAATACTTATGCCAACGGTTATGATGTCAAAATTGCTAAAATTATTGGTCACAAATTACATAAAAAAGTGGTTGTCTTAAAAACCGAATGGGACGGTTTGCTGCCTGCTTTAACAAGTGGCAAGGCGGATTTGATCATTGCCGGCATGAGCCCTACTCCTGAACGGGCGAAGGCAATTGACTTTACTAACCCTTACTGGAGCGGCATATTTGTTGTTATTACTAAAGTTAACAGTAGATACGCTAATGCTAAAAAATTAACCGATTTCAAGGGTGCAAAATTAACTTCGCAGCAAGGAACCTTCCACTACCAACTGATCGACCAGATGCCTGGTGCTAAAAAACAGCCAGCAATGCGGGACTTTTCTGCAATGAGACAAAGTCTGATTTCCGGTACGATTGACGGTTATATTTCGGATTCAACTGAAGCAATTTCCTTTAAGATGGTTGATCCGGATATCAAGGCTGTACCCTTAAACCCAATGCACGGTTTTCACGTTACTAAGGCACAGATGGTTTCTTCCATTGGTGTTGCCAAGACAAATCAAAAATTGCGCAAAGAAGTTAACCAAATACTAGCAACAATCCCTACCAAGAAAAGAAAACAGTTAATGACCGAAGCTATCAAGCAGCAGCCAAAAACAGATACCACTAAGAAAGGGAAAAATGGTAAGCATGAGAGCTGGCTGGTTGCAATGCTCAAGCAATATGGCGGAATGATTTTAGACGGGATCGGAATGACCCTCTTGCTAGCTTTCGTTGGTACAATTGCTGGATTTATTATTGGACTGTTTGTGGGAATTATTAGAACCATTCCTACCCCTTCAACCCGTGGTAAACGCTGGTTTCTTAATTTTATTAAGTGGCTGTTGTCAGTTTACATCGAAATTTTCCGGGGAACGCCAATGATGGTCCAGGCTGCCGTAATTTATTACGGGATCGCGCAATTCTGGCACCTAAATTTGGACAGAACAATTGCCGCCCTGATCATTGTTTCGATTAATACCGGTGCTTATTTAGCAGAAATTATTCGCGGCGGAATTATCTCAACCCCGGAAGGACAGTTTGAAGCAGCCAGTGCTTTGGGTATGACCCATAGCCAAAGAATGTGGCACATCATTCTGCCACAGGCAATCAGAAACTGCCTGCCGTCAATTACCAATGAATTTATCGTTAACATTAAGGATACTTCTGTTCTGAGTATTATTTCTGTTTCCGAGCTGTTCTTCGTCGGTAGCACGATTGCCAGTCAAACCTTTAAGTTTTTCCCGACTTACCTCACAATTTCCGCAATTTATTTGATCCTTACTTATACAATCACCCGAATTTTCAACTTAATTGAAAAGCACATGAATGGAAGCAAGACCTACAATTTAATGTCTAATCAAATGGTAGGCGTAATCAATGAATCGGAAAAATAAAATTAGAAAGAATTCAGCAGTTATGGATAAGCAAAAACAAATTTCGTTATTACATGATTTAATTCAAATTCCAACGATCGATGATCACGAAAAGCAAGTGGTTAATTATTTGGCTAAATTATTCGCGCCTTACGGTGATCTTGTCCGTTTTACCCGTGTCCCCTATCAAGGTGACCGTGAAAGTGTTGTTATTTCGATTGGGCCAACTGACGGAAAGTTTAAACTAGGCTTTTCCGGACACATGGATGTGGTCAATCTAGGTGATAAAGCAGCTTGGAATGACGATCCTTTTTCTGGAAAATTATATGACCACGATAGTAAAATGTTTGGCCGGGGCACAACGGATATGAAAAGCGGTTTAGCCGGTATGATTGGCGTGTTTTTAACCTTGCTTGATGAACAGGTAGAATTAAAAGGTGAACTGCGCTTACTAGCCTCTGTGGGTGAAGAAACCGGGCAATGGGGCGCTGAAGAACTAACTAAGGAAGGTTATGTCAATGATTTAGACGTATTGGTTATTGGCGAAGATTCCAATCTAAATATTTCATACGCAGGAAACGGTGATATTGATTACACAGTGACTTCTTACGGAAAAGTTGTCAGAACCGACCAGGTTGGCGTGCTGAATGCGGTTGATAATTTAATGGATTTTATTCAGTTAGCCAATCAAAAACTGCGTCATCTGCCCCGTGTTCACGAAACCCTGGGACCGGTTCTGCATAACGTTACCATGCTTTCTGGCGGTGATCAGGTCAACAGTATGCCCGGTAAAGTCGCAGCACGGGCCAATATTCGTATTAATCCCCTCTACAAAGTCAGCGAAATTCAAGCCGTCTTACAAGATGTATTGGATGAGGTCAATCAGTTACCCAAGCACAAACTGACTATTCATTACGATTATCAAGGCGAAGCCGTTATGGGAGACAGCACGAATGAATACATCACAACCGCACAGAATCTGTTAAGTAAAATTGCTGACAAACCGATCAAGCTGATTACCGAAACTGGCACAACCGATGCTTCCAAATTTGTTCAGAGTCCAAATGCGCCAACCATTTTTGTCATCGGGCCAGGAAACGAATCCGGGCACTTAATCAACGAATATGTCGATATACCGCAGTATCTAGTAGCTTGTGAATTTTATGAGCAATTTGCTAAGCACTATCTCTGCTAAATGATTTCCTCAGTATCCAACTTAAAGGAAAAATTTATTACTAGTCATATACAATTTGGCAATACCACAGATGTGGAGGTAAAAAGTAATGTCTGAAACAAATAATATTTTAAGTTTAATTAACATTAAGAAGAGCTTTGGCGACCACCAAGTCCTGAACGATATTTCTTTTGACGTTAACAGGGGTGAGATTGTGACCATTATTGGGCCATCCGGTGGCGGTAAATCCACGATCTTGCGCTGTATCGACCTATTAGAGGAACCCAGCGGTGGGAAAATTACTTTTCACGGGCAAAACGTCTTAGAACCTAATTATAACCGCAATATCTACCGGGCTAAAGTCGGCATGGTCTTCCAGCAATTTGATTTATTTGAAAACAAAAACGTCTTAGACAACTGTATTGTTGGTCAAAAATTGGTTTTAAAGCGCTCTAAGGAAGAAGCTGAGAAGATCGCCATGGATAACTTGCAGAAAGTCGGCATGGGCCCTTACATCAAGGCCCGACCTAACCAATTGTCTGGCGGTCAGCAGCAACGAGTGGCAATAGCGCGAGCTATCTCAATGGATCCGGAAATTTTATTATTCGATGAACCGACTAGTGCACTTGACCCCGAAATGGTTGGTGAAGTATTAGCAGTTATGAAGCAACTGGCCACTACTGGATTAACGATGATTATCGTTACCCATGAGATGGGGTTTGCTAACGATGTGTCTGACAAGATGATCTTCATTGATGATGGGATTATCGCCGAGGAAGGCAAGCCAGACCAGATTTTTAATCATCCGCAAAATGAAAAAACACGACAATTTTTGCGTAATTTCCAAAATAATTAGTTAGCAAGAATTATTGCTCTCCAATCAATCCTGTTGATGAATACCTTATGGTATTACATTAGCAGGTTTTTTCTATAAAAAATTATCCAAACTGATTCAACGTTTTAATAGACTTCTTCGATAATTAGTAAATTTATCCTAGCTAATCTATCTTATTTTGCGATAAAATACTTTCATGGAGTGTGAAGCCTAATGTTATCCTATCAAGAAGACTTTAAAAATTTATCCGCTAAGGATTTTAAACAGTTAGTTGGTGTCAAACCTGCTACTTTTTCCGTTATGTGTGACCTGGTTAAAGCAGATTATGACCGCAGTCATGCGCATCATGGCCGTAAAAGCAAGGTTTCAATTGAAGATAAAGTCTTAATCATGCTTAAATACTATCGTGAATATATCACAATGAAGTCTTTAGCTGTCAACTTTCACTTAGCAGAATCAACTGTTCATGACATTATTACTCATACTGAAGAAGTTTTAATTAAAAGCGGTAAGTTCAACTTACCCGGTCGTAAACAACTGGTTGGCAGCGATATGGAGAGTGATTATCTAATCGTTGACGGGACCGACTCCCCAATTCAAAGGCCTAAAAAAAGCAAAAAGAATACTACACCGGTAAACATAAAAAGCATGCACTCAAAACGCAAATAGTAATTGCTGCCAAGACAATGCAAATTATTGCTATTGCTTTTGCCAAAGGAGCAGTTCATGATTTCAAGTTATATCAAACTTCATTAGGTAAGAGAGTAACAGGCAACCACTGTATAATTGCCGACAGTGGATATCAAGGAATTAAAAAATTACACTTTAACAGCACAACCCCGATTAAGAAATCAAAGAAACGGCCATTATCCAAGACAGATAAAGAGTTCAACCATGAATTATCAAAAGTCAGGATTAAAGTAGAACAGATTAATGCTAAGTTCAAGACATTTAAAATAATGGCAGAGAAATATCGCAATCGGCGGAGAAGGTTTAAATTAAGAGCAAGTTTAATTTGTGGGCTTTGTAATTATGAATTGCCAAAACTCTAAAACAATTTCCGAAGAAGTCTAATTAAAGCGATTTTGAAATATACTAAGGCATAGTTATAAATTTTTACGGAAAGAACAAAATGAAAAAAGACTACATCACGGAAATAAGAAAAAAAGTTGGGCATGATCCAATTATTCTCACCTTTGCGGGTGGCATTTTAACCAATAAAAATAATGAAATCTTATTGCAAAAAAGAGCTGACTTCAATTCATGGGGGCTGCCCGGAGGCGCACTAGAATTTGGAGAAACTGCAGAAGAAGCATGTAAACGAGAGTATCTTGAAGAAACTGGTTTAAAAGTTAAAGTTACATCACTATTAGGAGTTTCGACGAATCAAATACAGCATTACCCCAATAATGACATTGCGCAAGCCATCGTAATTGCATTTATTGTCAAATATCTAAAAAAAGACGAAATAAAAATAAGTCCAGAAACGCTAGCTTTAAAATATTTCGCTCAAAATGAATTGCCGTCCATTTTTAATCAACAGCATAAAAAGTTGATTAAAAACTACTTTTCAGGTAATTATCCCTTTTTCGATTAGGTCGGTGTTGCCGCCACATTATAACTATCACAAGTAAATAATTGTTATTTTGAAGTTTTGTTAATTATTACATCCGGTAAGTGCAATCGGCGGTATAATTGAGAAAATAATCTTATTAGTGAGGCTAAAAATGAAAACAAATAAAAAATTATTAGTCGGCTTAGTTGCAACATTGCTTGCTGCCAGTCCAGTTTTATCTGGACTCAGCAACACGCAAACTGCTCAAGCCAGCAAGCAACGGCAACTAGTTTTACTCAACAGTACCCGCGTCTATAACCAATCTGGGAAAAAAATCAAGTCTACTAACAATAACACCGACGTCTACGTCAACCAAGATGCTCAAGGTTACAATTATATTGATAACAATGATATTGGTGATATACCATACACTGGCAAGACTGTCAAAGTTCGTGGTCAACTATACTATAATATAGAAAAGAATAATTACGTTAACGCTGCCGACGTTGTCAAGGTTAACGGCAAAAATATTAAGCAAGGAAAGTTAACTCTGAGTTGCCGCTCACGTGTTTACACCAAAAACGGCAAGCGGACCCGCCAAACCATAGCAGTAAACAGTATCATTAGCCATGCAGGAAAGGCTAAGACTAGCAGTGGTAGTTTACCAGAATACTTTTTCTATCAAAATAACGCGCGCTCTGAGAACCCAACGGTTTGCTATCTGCCAATGACTAAGATCAAGGGCGGTTACTACTACTCAATTGGACGTGGGCACTACATCAATGCGGCTAATGTTGCCAGTGTTGACGGACAAGTCCTCCGCTTTAATGGCGTAACCACAGCAACGCTTAAGGCTGACACGGTTACCCAAAATATTGCTAACCGCAAAACCAAGCACACTCTTAAAAAGGGCCAAAAAGTTAAGGTGGACCTAGCGGTTGCACCTTGGGCAGAAGACTTCGACGGTTATATCTACAGATTGCATGATTATCCTGATGAATATGTTTCAGAATTTTATATTACCTTAAGAAAGGATTTGCCAACTGACGATTATGATAACTTGGCATATAGTTATGTCACTACAACAGGCAATAGTAATACTGAGCTGCCCCTGTATAACTTCGACGGCACAGACAGCCAAAGCACTGTTAAAGGCGACTACCACAACTTGGTTGAGGTTGACGGCATGCTTTATCTATGGGTAGCAAGCGAACACAAGGCTGAATTGTTCTATCACCTGTTAGGTTCTGACAGTGAAACCCATATCACTGACAAGACGGCCACACCAGTTACACCAGCTGCTACGGCCGTAAATCCAAGCACAGATAACAAGGCAATAACGACTACTGCAGCTGACAGTAATTCCGAAAGTCCAAGTAAAACAAAGGATTACAGCAACATGTTTATCAAGGCCAGCGATGTCAAATTCGTTCGCGGCATTAAATTAACGCCGATTAATAGCGAGCAGGATACGGAAGCTGACCAAAAAGTTGCTACCGCGGCTGATAAGAGCGACTTACAGACTTTATTAGCTGATGGTCAAAAAGTTGAAAGTAGTAATGAATATCGGTATTCTCTATCAGAACTGCGGAAAACTTATGATGCTGCCTTAGCTAACGCTGCTGTCTTAATCAACTCTGACAAGGCGACCGTTGCTCAAGTTAAAGAAGCTACTTGGCTGCTTAAGACTAGTCAAGCCCAATTGACAGCATTAGACTTCCAACCATGGAGTTAACTTGCATTATTTACAAAAATATTTATAAGTACAATACTAGCAGTTTTCCTAAGCAAATTGCTAACAGTCAAAAAACAGAACCAACTTCGTTTTGGAAGCTAGTTCTGTTTTTTTCTAATTAAACTTATTTGGCTGTACAATTTATCCTGTTGATGAGTAACCTTATGGTATCTTATTAACAGGATATTCTTTTGCTTAAAAGGCAAAAAAAAGAGGACAGTTAAAACTGTCTTCCCTAATATCCGTTAATCTACCACAATCTCTTGATTTTAAGGAGTTTTATCATATCCTCTCTTACTAATTCTATTAAATTTCTGCTTGATATTAAAGACAAAAATCTTATCTTCTTTGATTTTTATTTAGCTGACGATCAGGTTACTAAAATATTAGTCGCTGAACTTAAATTGCCTCTGACACAATGTCCCACTTGTCATGGCCCATTAGTTCATAATGGGCATTATCTCTCAATGGTTCATTATCCTGCTTACAACGCTTCTCACCCTTTGCAGATTAAACTGAACAAACAACGGCTGTATTGTCGTCATTGTCATCAGACCTTCTTGGCCAGCAGTTCATTAGTTGATAAGGGCTGTTTTATTGCTAAACCTGGCAAACAAAAGATTCTCCAAGAATTGACTACCGATCGTTCCATGAAAGAAATTGCTCAGGCTAATAATGTTTCTGATCATACAGTATTGCGTGTTCTGACTAAATTCGGTAAACAGCCGCGAGCAGATGATTATGATTACCTACCGCCGCATTTAGGTGTTGATGAATTTCGCGGCGTTGGACGACAGCTGCACTTTATTTTCATTGATGGTGCCAGTCATCGCATTATTCGGGTATTAGAAACTCGCTTAAGGAAAGATATTATTGCTTATTTCAATCATTTTCCTTTAACTGTTAGAAATCAGGTAAAAACTATTACCATGGATCTTAATTCTTATTACCAGGATATTGCCCATGAGCTGTTTCCTAACGCTCTAGTCGTTATCGATCGTTTTCACATCATTCAGATGCTTAATCGGTCGTTTAACCAACTGCTGATGCAGACAATGAAACAATTTGCTCCTGGTGATCAACGCTATAAATTGCTTAAATTCTACTGGAAATTTTATTTAAAACCAGTGGCTGATTTAAAGTGCGATAAGCTGAAGTACTATCACCACCTCAAAAGGATGTCTAATCAAGCTTTTATCGTTGATGAAGGCCTAGATGTCAGCCCCAAGTTACGGTCAACCTATGAGCTGATGCAGACCTTTAATAAAGCCCTGCGAACACATGACGAGCAAGAGATGATGAGATTGTTAAACTGTAAAGATGATTTAGGAGAGCAAATGAAAACCACACTTAAGACTTTTAAACGCAACCAAAAGGCTGTAATCAATGCAGCAATATCGAAATATGCCAATGGCTGTGTTGAAGGCACCAACCGTAAGATTAAACAGATTGAACGAACAGCTTACGGCTATCGTAACTTTGATAATTTGGTTACCAGAATCATGTTGGAAACAAAAAATGCCGTGCTAAAAGAAAATACTTTAAGCGCAGTTGCCTAAAGTATTTCAAATTAAATATTATTTCTCATCAACTGGACTTGACGAACAACCACTTATTTCAGATCGAAGCCTTTAGGAAACTGCGGCTTCTTGCCATTATACATGACGTAAACTTCCTTTGGACTCTTCTTAGCAGATTTATGATAAAGCTTGAATAACTGCTTGGCAGTATAATGCTTACCCCGCGGCCGCCTAATTGTGCCCTTGCCTACAGCTTGAATATGCTTATAATCAGCGCCAATGCCGGAACTCTTCCGTAACTTGTAGTGACCCAACTTAACGGCCAAACCGTCAGGACTGCCGGCACTCTGCAATATCGCACTGTTATGAATATTAAAATGACTGAGATCGACGCCAGCTAATTTTTTATCAAACTGAAACATTAAAGTCGAATCGGTTAATTTCGGTGTGTAAAAACCACTTAAATCAACATAAACTAGACTAGGGCAATGCCTGAACATGCTGCCCATAACCGTAACGCTTTTGGTATTCCAACCCTTAAGATTGATATTTTTCAGTTTCGGATCGTATTCAAACAAGTTATCCATAACTTTTACCTTGCTGGTATCAAAGTTATGCAAGTCTATACTAACGAGCTGCGAATCTTTTCTAAACATTGACGACATATTGACTAAGTTGCGCGTATCAAAATTGTGCAAATCCAATTTTGGCAGAGACTTGTCTTCTTCAAACATGTAATGCATATCCGTAACTTTAGAAGTGTCAAAACTACTCAAATCTAAATGAGTCAATCCGGTATCAGCCTCAAACATGTATGACATATTTGTAACCTTGCTGGTATTAAAATGACTTAAATCCAGACTAGTCACATCTGAATTAAGTGAAAACATCTCACTCATATTGGTAACATTACTAGTATTCAATTTGCTTAAATCTAAATCCTGTAAGTGAGTAAATCTGGAAAACATGCTGCACATATTTGTAACGTTTTGGGTATCAAGCTGTGCTAAATTCAGGTTAGTTAAACTCGCATCATAGAACATATAACTCATATCCGTAACATGACTAGTATCAAAGTGACTTAAATCAATTTGGTCATACTTTGCACCACTGAACATCCCTGCCATATCTGTAACCTTGCTCGTATTGAAGTGGCTCAAGTCTAATTTTGCACCTGCAACCCCACTGCCTTGAAACATGTTAGTCATGTCTGTTACATTGCTGGTATCAAAGTGACTTAAATCAAGATTCGCCAGACGATTCCAAGAAAACATCCCGTTCATTGTCGTCACATTTTTAGTATTAAAATTAGTCAAATCAAGGGCGCTTAATTTAATAGTTTGGTTGAACATCCCACTCATATCAGTGACATTACTGGTATCAAACTTGCTAATATCCAGATTGGTTAAAGCACTATCGTAGGAAAACATAAAATTCATATTAGTTACTTTACTAGTATCGAGATGACTCAAATCTAAACTAGTTAAGTTGTAATCATTGGCAAATAAATTTGCCATGTTAGTGGTAGCACTGCTGTCCAGCTTATCTAGGCCTTGAATATCCTGTAAATTACCCAGATTGCCTAATTTATTCTGTGCATCAGCTGGTAATTTAGTATTCTTAGAAAAATTAATGTGTTCAATATTATTAGCCCAAGATATTTCTTTAGCCAAAGGGACGCTTGATAGTTGCCCGCCATTAAAAGTCAGTGTCTTAGTTACAACGTCGTAATTCCAACTGCAATCACCGTCTATTCCGCTCCAAGCACCGGTAGCACTGGTATTGCTACTTGGAACGACAGGTGTATCGGCTGCTACTGGCTGGCTAACAACTAACATCCCACTAGTTCCTAGTGCTAAGAAAGTTAGGCCAACAGCAAAATTGTGTTTTGTATTATTTTTCATTTTCTTGCCTCTTCTCTTTTATACCTAATATTATAGAAGAAAAGGTGGTCATTAACTTTATATCAAAGAAACTTTATCATATATTAAGCTGTGATTATTCATAAATAAGAACAAATTGCTTCACTTGCATTTTTAAGCTGATTAGTTTTCCTTATTAATCGATATTTTTTATAACCGTATCGTTGTATAATTTTTCAATATAACTTGATATTTAAATTTAAAAAGGAGAGCAAAATTTTGCCAAATATAGCATTTTTTATATTTTTTACATTAGACTTCTTCGGAAATTGTTTTAGAGTTTTAGCAATTCATAATTACAAAGCCCACAAATTAAGCTTGCTCTTAATTTAAACCTTCTCCGCCGATTGCGATATTTCTCTGCCATTATTTTAAATGTCTTGAACTTAGCATTAATCTGTTCTACTTTAATCCTGACTTTTGATAATTCATGGTTGAACTCTTTATCTGTCTTGGATAATGGCCGTTTCTTTGATTTCTTAATCGGGGTTGTGCTGTTAAAGTGTAATTTTTTAATTCCTTGATATCCACTGTCGGCAATTATACAGTGGTTGCCTGTTACTCTCTTACCTAATGAAGTTTGATATAACTTGAAATCATGAACTGCTCCTTTGGCAAAAGCAATAGCAATAATTTGCATTGTCTTGGCAGCAATTACTATTTGCGTTTTGAGTGCATGCTTTTTATGTTTACCGGTGTAGTATTCTTTTTGCTTTTTTTAGGCCTTTGAATTGGGGAGTCGGTCCCGTCAACGATTAGATAATCACTCTCCATATCGCTGCCAACCAGTTGTTTACGACCAGGTAAGTTGAACTTACCGCTTTTAATTAAAACTTCTTCAGTATGAGTAATAATGTCATGAACAGTTGATTCTGCTAAGTGAAAGTTGACAGCTAAAGACTTCATTGTGATATATTCACGATAGTATTTAAGCATGATTAAGACTTTATCTTCAATTGAAACCTTGCTTTTACGGCCATGATGCGCATGACTGCGGTCATAATCTGCTTTAACCAGGTCACACATAACGGAAAAAGTAGCAGGTTTGACACCAACTAACTGTTTAAAATCCTTAGCGGATAAATTTTTAAAGTCTTCTTGATAGGATAACATTAGGCTTCACACTCCATGAAAGTATTTTATCGCAAAATAAGATAGATTAGCTAGGATAAATTTACTAATTATCGAAGAAGTCTATTAAGCATAACACTTTGGATATACAGAAAACATATAAATAGCAGTAAGCCTATCAAAGTGGTTGAGTATCTGAGTGCCTTAATAGCTGGCATATTAGTTACTGTAAATCTCATCTCCATAGTATTTTTAAAGCGAAATTTTTTAATTGAAAATTTTTATGTAGAAGTTACAGCAGCAATAATTTTACTAGTACTATCTGCTTTCATGTTACTAGCAAGTAAAAATTCTAAATATAAGCCATTTTTCCATGAATTAGCTGGCGCATATTTCGCTACAAGCATGATAATCTTGTTAAACATAAATTAGTTGTTGACTTAAGAAGTCATATAATTCACCTGAATCAATGCCAAATGTTATCTTGTAGATCTGTTTAAAATTTTATCATTTGCTGAAGTATTTGGCATTCCGATTGGTTTATACTATTTTAGGTCAATGAAAAAGGCCATGACCACACTATTACTCGTGCTGCAGTTGGTGCCCTTATTGCTGGCACTACTGGTGGCAAGATGAAGGAATACATCGACCACCTCGGTTTAGTTATTAATCTGACTGATGGTAGTAGTTTTGAAGTTGAGCTTTTAACTGCTAAAAGTAAGGCAGACGGTTTTATTGTTAAAATGGCATATTCAAATTTAAATCATGTCATCGCAATTCTAGATAGTTGGAAAGCCAAAAAAGATGCAGAAGAAAGAGCTATCGAAGACAAAAGTACTGATACAATCATTGACATCCCTACAGAAATACGAAAATACAAGCAACTAATGGATGATGGAATTCTTACCCAAGGATGAATTCGACACTAAGAAAAAACAATTATTGGGGCTTTAAAGCTCCAATGATCCTAGCATGACAAAAGGATAAAAATATTTTTCTACCTAAAGTCAATGAGTATGATAACCTCTAATAAAATTTAGAAAGAAAAACCAAGTTACAAAACTGCTGTAATGACTCTTAATATTTATATTCAATATAATTTAAATTTACGTAAAAAAATACATCAGCATAACAAACTGCTGATGTATTAATGTTTATAGCGTGTTTTACCACATACCGATAACTTTAGTCCAAAGTAATCCGCCGCCAAGCCAAATTACATTCAGGACTACACCAATGATCGCACTTAATTTCCACCAATCCTTATTAGAAACGTAACCGGTTGAGGAAAGTAGTGCCGCTGGTCCGGCCGAATAGCTTGATGTTGACAAGTATAAAGACCCATCAAACGCCAGCATTAACGCAGCCATTACCGGTGGAACACCGGCACCGATAGCAACGGATAAAAAGCCTGCATAAAGAGCAGAAATTTGCGTGGAAACACTTGGAAAAAGATAGTGGAGATAGAAGTATACCAAATATAAAACTACCAGGACTAGAATCCAATTCATGCCGTGAAGTGCACTACCAAGTGTCTTTGAGAACCACGGGAAGAAACCTAAAACCATTAATTTTTGGGACATCAGCATGATAATCGATAACCAGGTTAAAATATTCCAAGCAAAACTTTGACCCAAAATATCTTTAACGTTGATTACCCCGGTTATTAGCAACAAGGCAACTGCAATAAAACTGACTTCAGTTGCATCAATTCCAAATTTTGCACCAACCAGCCATAAAATTACGGCTAGAACGAAAACAACCGACATGATTTTTTCTGCAGCTGTCATCTTGCCCAATTCTTGTAACCTGATATCAGCCCAAGCATGAGCGTTTGGCGTTTCCTTAACCTCGGGCGGGTAAATTTTATATAAAATGAATGGCACTACTAAGAGCGAAATTACACCCGGAACAAGAGCTGCCAAGAACCATTGCATCCATGAAATTGAAATATTTTGTGTTTTGGCGATTCCTAAGGCAACCATGTTTCCTGCCAGCCCAGTCAAAAACATCGTTGAAGTAACGATATTAACTTCATATTCATTAAAGACCAGAAAGGAGCCCATTTTTCTTTGGGTTCCTTTTTTAGGATCTGAACCCATCTCCTTAGATAGATTATCGATAATCGGGTACATGATTCCGTTAACCCGGGCATTATTACTTGGAATGCCAATTGCTAAAACTGTTTCAACCATTGATAACGCATAGGCTAAGCCTAACGTTTTCTTACCAAAAGTCTTAACAAAGAAATAAGCAATCCGCTTCCCTAATCCCGATTTAATGAATCCGGCTGCCATGAACATACACATGGCAACCATCCAGGCGGTTGAATTACCAAAACCGGCTGCAACTTCATTCATATTAAAGATGCCAGTCAACGTGGCAATCGTAATCGCGATTAAGGTCGTTGCCATCATTGGCAGTGGCTTAGTTACACAGGCAATAATTGTCGCAATAAAAATTGCAAACAAATGCCAGGCCGCAACACTGATTGCTCCGGGCTTTAACGGGGTTAACAGCCATAAAATAATACCAATCGCCAAGGGAAGAATCCATTTCTTCCACTGAAATTTATCTAACATTTTTTCTCCTTCCAAATTTATTGCTCTGCTTTTTTAATTGCCCGATCTACAGCTTCTTCCAAAGCTCTCGTTGTAGATGAAGCACCGGAAGCCGCATCAACCTTGGTTGAATTGGCAGCCACAATCTGCTTGGGCAATTCTTTAATTGCCGTTGCCCCAATCCCCTCAGTTTCATGATTTTCAAGCACTTCAACGTTTTTAATTTGTTTATCTGAATAAGTGACTCGAACCAGAATTTTGCCGCCAATGCCCGCTTCGGATGAGCCTAGATATTGGTTAGGACCTAGTTCGACTGTATCTTCACGCGAACCCGCAACCAAATCATTGACCGCAGATATAGCATTGACTAATTTAATTGCTTTCTGTTCAGAATTAGTTTTAGCAGCATTCTCGCCAGCAATTTTGCCAAAAATTAAACATTCTGCCAGATTACCACCTCCTTGATAACGGTTGACACACATTCCGCCTAATTCACCCGCACTAAAGAGGTGGGCAAGCGGCTGATTATTCGCATCCAAAATTCTTGCTTGCTCATCATGGACCGGCCCACCCTGTGTGTTCAAAACCGCTGGTGCCAAGTTAATTCCATAAAGCTTGCCTGCACTAAATTCAGTTAGGCTTTCCGGTGCGCGCTTAAATTCTGGGTCATAACCATCTCTTGCATACTGATTAAAACGGTGAATGGTCTGGTCTAAATTAGCAGCAGGAACCGCCATTTTAGCTGCTAATTTTTCGACGGAATCTGCACTAATAATTTTCTTAAACAAGTCTTGGTATTTTAGTTTGCCAGCTTCTTTTTCTTGAACAAATTTGTCGTACTGTTTCTGGTCAAAAACAAGCCAGGCATTGTCATAAGCATGAGGAAGCAGGTAATCACCGTGCTGATAAATATGACCATGGCGAAACTTGGCATCTTCTTTCATGAAGCGTGTTCCATCATCGGCAATCGCCAAAATTGATCCCGACTTCATGTTCTTCCAGCCGCTAATTTGGCGTCCGCGCGTACCGGCACTTTCGGCAATGACGTAGCCAGGGACAATTCCCAACGATTCGTAGTTACCCATGTGCCACATTTGGGCACCAACTTCTTGTGCCATCCGAATTCCGTCGCCATTGTTATACAGGGTTCCTAACGGTGTTAATTTAGATACGTGCAAGTAATCCTGCTGCATTTCTGCATTATTTTCAAAACCGCCGGTAGCCAAGACGACACCATTATTTGCATGTAAACAATATTTCTGGTGATTGCGCTCAACAACAACGCCCTGAATCGCACCCGTTTCAGGATCCTGCAGCAAGTTTTCTGCCTTAGAGTTAAGCCAAACGTCAATCTGTTCCTGCCGCTCCAAAACATTTTTTCGGATCACTTTCCATAAACCTGCATCAAAATCCTGATTGTGCACGAGTATAAAATCGAATGTGTCAGCACCAGCATATTCAGGATATTCACATAAATGTGACTTCTTAGCCAAATGATCACCGACCCGGTAATCTCGTGACCAAATGAAAGGATTAATCCCTAAATAATCGATAAAGTACTGCGGCATACTAACAAAACCATCCAAATAAGCTTTCATTGTCTTAGCTTCAACCGTATATGGTGCTGCTAATGCTTGATAATAGTCATCGATTTTCGCACGGTCATGCGCCATCGCCACGTGTTGGGCAGAATAGCGGGTATTGCCGCCTTCATGCCCATACGGTGCGGCATCAACCAGCAAAACCTTGGCCCCATTATCGGCAGCAAATCTCGCAGCAGTTCCACCAGCACCGCCAAATCCTAAAACAATGACGTCATAACTGGCGTTCCACTTAGTTTCATCATCTATTTTCAAAATATGTACTCTTTTCTAATGCTTTATGTGCGCCAATGCTTGTGTAACTGCCTCTTTGAAGGCTCTACTGGTCGTACTTGCCCCGCTAACCGCGTCCACATCGGTTGATTGTTTAGCAAGCATTTCATTAGTTAATACAGGAATTGCCTTGCCGCCCATGCTTGGCGTTTCTTTTTCCTGAAGGGTCTCAATTTTTTTTATCTTGTTTTGGTCATCAACGGTTACCCGCACAACAATTGGTGCATCGTTTATGCCATTTTCACTCATTCCGATTCCCTGATTTTTGCCAGCCGGAAAATCAGTTACTTCCGCGTGGGCATCAGAATGCAGCTCGGGTGTTTGCGATGCAGAAGTTGTAACGTCGGCCTGCACAACTTGTTCCTTTACTGCAGCAGCATTTTCACCAGCTATCTTGCCGGAAATCAGCAGATCAGCAATGCTGTTAGCCCCGATATATTTGGTAGCAAAAATATCTCCGAGTTCACCGGCTTCATATAAGTGCGGTATAACCTTGCCTTGCATATCCAAAACTTCACAGTTTTGGTTACGGTGCCCACCGCCATGCGTATGCAAAATATTATGCCGGACAGGAATTGCATAGTATGGGCCTGCACCAAGTGACCGCATTGTTGTAATTTTTCGATTCAGAAACATGTCACGTTTCTTTTCGTCCGTCAAGAAATTAAAATCGGCAACTGCTTGTTCCAACTGTGGAGCATTTATTTCTTTAGCCAAAGTTGCCAGCGAGTCTGCCTTAACCGCATACGTAAGCAGCTCTTTAATCTGCTGCGCCTTGTCTGAAGTGTCCGCAGCTAACTGATCGTATTGCTTTTGGTCAAAAACAATGTGCGGATGATTTTGATTAGGAATCATCACCCAATTACCATGGTTATATTTATAACCGTGGCGGTCTTCTTCATCTTCCCTAAAGTAACGGGTACCATCATCACCTGCAACGAAAATACTGCCGTTAAATAATGACTTCCAGTTAATCATGTAGGCAAACTTTTCTCTTGGCTCACCCTCATCAAGGGACAAACCATGAGAATCGTAATTTGACATGTGCCACAGACGGGCTCCTGCTTCAACAACTAAGTCGATCCCTTTACCTCGGTTGTACAGGGTGCCAATCGGCGCAAGCGATCCTTGACCTAAAAATGTCTGCACCATGTCTTGATTGTTTTCGAAGCCGCCGCAGCTTAAAACGACACCGTTGCGTGCAGCAATGTTAAGCTCATGCTTTTCTCTCTTAATCTGCACACCTAAAACAGTTCCTGTTTGTGCATCCTGAATCAGATGCTCCGCTGGACTGGCAAACCAAACATCAATCTTGTCCAAACGGTCATAAACTTTTTTACGCAGCAGCTTCCAAAAGCCACCATTATACATGCCCTTAGTCATGCTTTGCGATTGCATTGCATCCGCATGCTTGTATTCCGGATACTCACCCTTGGGACGCCGACCAGTCGGCTGGGCTTCAATGCCAAAATATTTTTGCGAATATTCTTTCATCTCAAGCACATTATTAACAAAAGTATCCAAATCGGCTGCGTCATATTTAAACGGATAATAAGTCTGCACGTAATAATCTTTTAAGTCAGCAAAATTATTTCCCCATGCAAAGGCACCACCAGCATAACGTGTGTTGCCGCCCTCGCTGCCCTCGGGAGCCGAATCAATCAGCAATACCTTTGCTCCCTTATCGGCAGCAAAACGAGCCGCTCCAGCACCGGCGCCACCAAAGCCAACCACGATAACATCATAAACTGCGTCCCATTTAAGCGATGAATTATAGATCATTTCTTTACCCTGCACTTTCTTTTTAATTCATACTTGAAATCTTAACTTGCTTTCACATATAAATCTACTTTTTTACTTTGGTAAATTAGTTGAAACCGGCAGTTATACATTAATTGCCGCTTATTTTGAAATAACGCAGCCGACAATTACCGTGGCAATCAAACGCTTGACCAAAAACTTCAATGATCCGCTGATTATTAAAAAAATCGCAAGAGCAAGTTAAAACTTACTTTTGCGGGTACGCTGCTTTACAAAAAGTCTGTAATTTTATTGCAGGACATCGCCAACATCAACTACGATGTTAAACACGCCAGCGACAAAAAAATCCGGCTTGCCTTTTCTGGGAAGCCGGAAGCATTTATATTCTCGACATCATCAAACAACTTTATCAAGAAGGAAGACTCTACCGATGCGTTTGCCAGGTTGACTAAGGGCAAGGTAGACGTTGTAATCTATTCTTGGATGGTACAGATCAATGATTCCAATTACTTTATTCACAATTTAAATCGGACAGAGCTCGTGATAATTACCGGCTTAGATGACCAATAGAAAAATTTGACTCAAGTCACTGCCAGCAACTTACGCAACCGCGGCTTTATTGTTCGCAATAAGGGCTACTTAACCCGTGAATTTCTCGATCAAGAAGCTAAATTTGGTAATTTCACGCCCAAAATCATTTACACGGTTCCGACAATGAAATTGATGATCGATTTGGTAAGAAGAAATGTTGGCATTGCCTTAGCAAGAAAAGTAGTTTAAGGGGGATCAATGACGTTCATATTATTCATCTGCCACCGGAACAGAAACTGTGGGTCTACATGCAAATTGTCATGCGGAAGAGTTTTGTTCCTAAACAAGTATCAGCGAAAGGGAATCAATATTTTACACCATTTTCAACCATAAAAAAGAGGCTCCAGATTATTTACAATAATCTAGAGTCTCTTCCATATTTTTACTAAAAAATCCATTACTGCTTAATTAGCAGCGGTTTTAACTGGGCCTCAATTTCTGCTAAGCCAACGCCTGCTTGAATGAGCGAAGCAGCGGTATACGCACCTTCAATAAAGGCGGCATCATAAAGATGAACTTTTTTATCAGACATTTCACTAGCCATTTCCAAATTCATTTTTGCGCTGCCTAAGTCATAAAAAGCCAATATTTCATCCGCTTCGTTTTCCGCAAACGCAGTCATAATCTTTTCCATACTGGTACCAATATCATTATCGTTAGTGCCACTGGCAGTTGTGATTGAAACGTCTTTTGCTACCTGACTAAGAAGCCTGTTTAGGCCATCGGCAACTTCTGAGACGTGTGAAACCAGCGTAATTCCTAAACTCATAATAAGCCCTCAGTTTCCAGCAATGCTTCAAATAAATAGCCACTTGATTGGGACCCTGGATCAATGTGCCCTTTTGACCGCTCACCTAAATAAGATGCCCGCCCTTTTCTGGCCACAAGTTCCTTTGTCGCTGCAACAGCCTGCTTAATTCTCTCTTCGGTTAAAGTTTGCTCTTTAATTTCGGGCAGCAATGCGGTCCAAACATCAACCATGGTTTTATCTCCCGGCTTGGCGTGTCCAAGTCGCTAAGATACTGCTTATTAGCACTAACCTTATCCGCAAACTTATTCATCCAAGTTGTCAAAGTGTCAACTGTTAATGTCATTTATTCTCCCTCACAAACTACCATGCAATCGTTTCAACCGGCTGGTTTAAATAATCCAACCATGCTTCATCTTTAATTTCTAACATCGTTAGCGATATCCCGGCCATATCAATCGAAGTCATGTAATTGCCCACCTTCATGAATGCCGGTGTAATTGAAAATTCTGCCAATTTATTTAATAAGTCATTGCTAAAAACATATTGTTCCATCAATGGAGTTGCGCCCATTCCGTTAACCAAAACCGCATATTTTTTACTGCCGGTCAAGTGCAATTCGCTGTTAAGTTTTGCGACCAGCTCTTGGACCAGTTCCTTTGCCGGCTTTATCTTTTCCCGGCGGTAACCCGGTTCTGAATGGATACCCACTCCGTATTCAATTTCATCTTCCGGCAAAACAAAGCCCGGGTTGCCTGTTTCCGGATTGGTTGCTGCGGATAAAGCAAGGCCGATTGTTTTAATGTTCGGCAAAACTGCCTTCGCCAAGACAGCAATTTCATCTAAACTGGCCCCGTTCTGCGCTGCCGCTCCTAAAATCTTATGCATCAAAATTGTGCCGGCAACCCCGCGCCGGCCCTGCGTAAATGTACTATTTTCAACGGCAATGTCATCGTCAACCACAATTGATTCGACTTTGATGTTATCCATTTCTGCCATATCCTTTGCCATATCAAAGTTCATCACGTCACCGGAATAATTTTTAACAACCATAAATACTCCTTGGCCCTGATTGACGGCCTTAATCGCCGCATAAATCTGGTCCGGTGTCGGTGAGGTAAAAACCTGACCACAAACAGCCGCACTTAGCATCCCCTTGCCGACAAAACCTGCGTGTGCTGGCTCATGACCAGAACCGCCGCCGCTGACAATTCCGACCTTGCCTTTCATTGATTCCTTATCAGAACGTATTACCACTTCAGTTCCCGCAATTTTTTCAACATATTGCGGATAAGATCTGACCATGCCGTCAATCATTTCTGAAACGACATTTGCTGGATCATTAATAATTTTTTTCATCGTTACTGTTTCCTTCCATAAAATTATAAATAAAGGGTACCACCTAACCCAGCAGTACCCTAAAAATATTTTATTTCTTTACAATTACTTTATAACGATTGCTACGGTCTTCTTTTGGTGCTTCGGCTGCGTGGCCCACAGCGACCAGCACCTTGATCTCATAACCCGGATCAACCTCTAGTTCTTCCTGCAGATCAACGGCAGCATTTAATTTACTGGCGGCTCCCATTAAGTACACCGATCCTAAATTCAAGCCGGCAGCTTCAACCATCAGATTTTCTGCTGCCACGGAAGCATCCCGCTCAGCAAATTCGTTGTCCTTTTTGGTGTTAATTACAAACAAAAGTGGTGCGCCATAGCAGGCATTAGAAGTTGCCTTGGCAATTTTTTGCAGCAGTGCTTCATTTGCCACCGCTGTCATTTGCATTACATCTGCCTCATGCATGCCGCACGGAGCGGCCTGAAAAGCAGCAATTAATTTTTCAATGTCAGCCGAAGCAACTTTTTCACTAGTATACTTCCGAACTGCAACTCTTTTTAAAATTGGATCCATCATTTGTGCCTTCTTTATTAAAATAATTTAGTACTAACAACTTTCCCCTTATATCTTAACCCAATTTTGCCTTACGTGCCTATTAAAAAATAAAAAGCGGCAGAATTAATTTCCACCGCTCGCATATCAAAAATCATTTTAAAACTTTAGCACTTTTAGGATCAAGTGCTTCCCACTCAACATATTGATTTTTACCAATTTTAACCAAATTCATGTCGTCTACTCTTGTCGTACCGATCGCACGAATAAGCGCACCATTCCTGAAGGGATAAGTGCCGACTTTTTTCCCATTAACATTATAAATGGGCGTGCTGCCTTTTAACGCATAAGTTACACTTTTTCTTCTCATACATTACCACCTCTAAAAAATTATTGACTTACAATCTTGCCGCTCTTGTTGTTAAGATCCGACCATTTGATATACATATTGCTGTCAAGCACCTTAACGTATTTCTGACCCTTAATTTTTTTAGTTGCTCTAACCGTTATTCGTTTAGCTTTGCTCTTTTTGTAATAATAACCGGTTAGTTTACCCTTTTTGTTATACACCTTCGCATTCCGCTTTAATTTATAACTTACTAGTTTAATCTTTTTTAAATTGGCAGCTTTGACATACTTATTTTTGTCAATTTGAACATAACTCTTGCCCTTAAAGTTTTTAACACTGCTAACCTGAACAACTTGCTTCTTTTTCAAGATTTTATTCTTGAGTTTCTTACCCTTAGAGTCATATATTTGGGAGTTTTTCTTAGCTTGAACAACTTTGCCCATAATAGATAAAGCATGGCTCGAAATCTTGGACTCCTTACTTGGCTTCTTTGCTGGTTTATTGGTAGTAGGCTTATTGGTTGAATCATTCGGGTTTGTCGGCTTGTTAGTCCCATTCCCGCCATTAGTTCCGGTATCTGTTCCCGTTGCACCGTTAGATGTATCTGCAGGCTTATTAGCATCTGACGTCGTCGGTGTTGTTGTACCAGATGTATCCGCTGGTTTATTAGCATCCGGCTTTGTTGTCGCACCCGACGTATCTGCGGGCTTATTAGCATCCGAAGCAGGTGTCGTCGAATTAGAAGTACTTGTCGTATCAGCTGTTTGTGTTTTATCCGCAGCAGGCGTGGAATCGGCCAGAACGTTGGTCGTTGCAAAACCTGCAGAAAGTGCAACTGTGCCTAGCAATCCAAGTAAAACTTTTTTATTCATAAAATTAATACCTCACTATCAAATTAATAAAAATATTAAGTAGTTATATTTTACTACTAATAACAAACAATTGCTTGTAAATTTACTTAACAATCTTGTAATAACTGAAATTTTTTCAAAATGGTAATTTGCACGTTCCTTGTTTTATAATAGATCTAAATAAATATTTCAAGAGGATAATAATGCAAAATAACGAAAACGAATTAATCGAAATCCTGGTAACGATCGACCAAAACTACATTAAGCCGCTGGAAGTGATGTTATATTCGATCAAGCTTAATAACATGTATGGTAAATTCAGAATTTGGGTAATCTACGAAAATATCAGTAGCGAAGCACTTTTTAGACTGAAGCGTTTTGCTAAAAAACTAAATTTTCAACTGAACGCTCTAGCAATGAATAACGACTTCGCATTTCCCGAGTCACTGCTGAATTTGCATGATTATCCCGAAGAAATGTACTTTAGACTGCTTTCCGGTAATATTTTACCGCGTTTCCTCCATAAAGTTATCTACCTTGATCCCGATATTCTTGTCATCAACTCCCTACTGCCGTTGTGGCAGCTTGATTTACAAAATGCCATGTTCGCCGCTGCCGCACATAAGGGGCTAACCGATATCGTCAGCTCCATTAATAATCTTAGACTGGGGACAGACACGAGTTATTTCAATTCCGGCATCATGGTGCTTAACTTGGATAAAATGCGACAAAAAATAAAGGTGCAGGACATCGTTGACGCTATTAACGAAAACCATGACACCCTAATTCTGCCAGACCAGGATATTCTAAACTACCTTTACAGTAAATATATCTTGCAGATTCCAGAAATAAAATGGAACTACGATTCACGCTCCTATTCGGTCTACCTGGCTAAGAGCAGCGGTAAACATAACTTAGAATGGGTCATGAAAAACACCGCCATTATTCACTTTTGCGGCAAACCTAAGCCATGGCAGACCAAAAGCAGCAACCGCTTCAAAGTTCTCTATTTGAACTACCAGCAGCTTACTAACAAGCTGCTGCAAAAATAAATTACACGAATATTTGCTAAAACCGGTGGTTTTCTGTTGAAGGAAAATTCAACTATGTTAAAATAAGAAAAGTCAGTGAGGATAAGCAAATTCCCGGTGTAAAAATAACACAAAGGTATTTATCTAAATCTGTTTTTAAAAATTTTTATAGGAGAGAGAAGAAATTATGGCTTCAATTAATAAATCTGAACTTACAAAAGATGTTGCTGCAAAGACTGGCCTCAAGCAAAAGGATGCAGAGGCTGCTATTGACGCTTTTGTTGACACCATCAAAGATGATTTAGCTAAGGGCAACAAAGTACAAATCATTGGCTTTGGTTCATTTGAAGTACGCAAGCGTGCAGAAAGAAAGGGACGTAACCCACAAACTGGTAAGTCCTTGACAATTCCTGCTACGCAAGTACCAGCATTTAAACCTGGTAAAGCTTTGAAGGACGCTGTTAAGTAATAAAAAAACTTACACAAAATAAAAAACAACAAGTAATTATTTTACTTGCTGTTTTTGTTTGCCCAAATATTTTAGCGGCCTTGATGATTAAGCTTTTTGGCAAAAAAGTCGCCCACAATCTGCACAATGAAAATTAAGATGATCACCAGCACGGTCGCTACCAGTGTCACATCATTGGCAAAACGGTTATAACCATAAGAAATCGCAGTATTGCCAAGGCCGCCGGCACTGATTACACCAGCCATTGCGGTCAAACCAATTAGACTGATGATCGTAACTGTTGATACCCTGACAATTTCCGAACGAGCTTCGCTCAGATAAACATTGAAAATGATATCCCAAGTTGTTGCGCCAACACTTTGTGCCGCCTCAATTTTTCCCGGATTGACACTTTCAAGCGCCACCTGCACCTGCCGCGCGTAAAATGGGAAAACACCCAGCGTAAGAGGCACCAGCGCCGCCTTCGTGCCAATCTGTGTGTGCATAATAGCTTGCGTTAAAGGTGCAATGAAGGCCAGCAGGATGACGAAGGGAATCGCCCGAAAAATAGAAACCAGTTTATCACAAAAATTAAACCAGAACTTATTTTCCTTAATCCCGCCTTCTTTTGTCAGAACAAGGATGACGCCGAAAATAATTCCCAGAATACCACCAAAAATTGCCGACCAAAAGGTCATGTACAGCGTCTGTCCGATGCTGGTTCCCCAGCCGGTATCACCGCTCCAGCCCAAATCAACAACGTTAGGAAAAGCTTTACTAAACCAACTACTCATACGGATTCCCCTTTTCATCTAACCGCGACACAGAAACACCCTGCTTGTTTAAAAACTCCAGCATCTTTGCCTGCTTTTCACTGCTGCCCTGAACCTGAACAACAAGGGTGCCAATCGCCTCATCGTTAAGAAGCTCAACATTGCCGTACAACATGCTGGCTTCAATCCCCAGTTGGCGGTAAAGATCAATAATGACCGATTTGGTAACATTCGTCACGCTGTAAACCAGCTGGTAGATTGCTTCATTTTCACTGAGTTTATCTAAATCAAGTGAGTTCACGGTTTCAACTGCAGCAATCGAACCGCCGACAAACTGCTTGGTCAGCTCCTTCTGCGGGTGCAAAATTACCTGCCGCAGCGTTCCGCGTTCGACAATCTCGCCGTGTTCCATGACCGCCACCTTGTCACAAATCTTCTTGATGGCATCCATTTCGTGAGTAATCAGAACAATTGTCAAGCCTAATTCACGGTTGAGTTTTTTCAACAAGGTCAAAATTTGCTGGGTATTCTGCGGATCAAGCGCACTGGTAGCTTCATCCGACAGCAAAATATCCGGTTTATTGGCAAGCGCCCGGGCAATCGCCACCCGCTGCTGCTGACCGCCTGATAATTCGACGGGATAAAAATTAGCCTTATCCTTCAAGCCAACAAGGTCAAGCAGCTTAAGTGCTTCCTGTGTAATCTCCTTGTCCTTCAGTCCAGAATGTTTCAGCGCAAAAGTGACATTACCCAGCACACTTGTTTCATTAAGCAAGTTGAAGTTTTGAAAAATCATACCAATTTTCCGCCGCTCCAGCTGCAGTTTTTTCTTGGGGATCACCTGCTTGCCGTCTTTAACAAAGGCAACGTCATTGACCGTGATCGTCCCCGCGGTTGGCATCTGCAGCAAATTAATCGTTCTCACCAAGGTTGATTTGCCAGCACCAGAAAAGCCCACAATGCCATAAATTTCTCCTTTGTTAATTTGCAGTGAAACATCATGTACTGCTTGAACGGTCTGACCCTTCTTTTGCGGAAAGTCGACATTGACATGACTTAGATCGATAATGCTCATTACTCACCCTTCTTCGTAATCATTGTTTGTCCAGCCACAAAGTCATGGCTGAACACGCTGTGATTTTTTTCTAGATTATTTTATCCAAAAATGACATTATTTAAGTTTAACATCCCAAGCTGCTTCCTGCTTTGTACCATAGAATTTCTTATATAATTTCTTGGTTTCGGCAGTTTGATAGGACTTAACAATTGCCTGGTAGTCTTTGTTGTTTTCTTGGCCCTTCTTGACACAGATAATGTTAATCCACTGTTCGGAATCCTTATTAATCGGCTCAACGTAGATTGTCTGCTTGTCGCCTAGGCCTGCAGGACCAGAAAAGTCATTGTTAACTACAGCTGCATCAACCGAATTAATTACCCGGCCGCATTGTTCGGTATTAACTTCCTTGAGCTTTAAATGCCGCGGATTCTTCACAATATCTGCAACAATGGCCAATTTTTTACCAGGTTTTAATGTAATCAGACCCGCATTCTTTAAAACCAGCAAAGCCCGTGATTCATTGGTGGGATCATTCGGGATCGCAATCGTTCCTCCCTTAGGCAGTTCACTCAGCTTATGGTATTTAGTTGAATACAGCCTGATCGGTGCAATATATGTCTTGCCGATCGCAACGACACCGCCGTGATTGGCCTTGTTCCAATCCTGCAAAAATGCCGAGTGCTGAAAGGCATTGACATCAATATCGCCTGACTTCAAAGCCTTATTCGGCTGGTTGTAATCAGTAAAATTTCTAATTTTTACATTGACACCGTACTTTTTCTTAGCTGTTTCTGCTACATGCTTCCAAATTGTTGCCTCCGGCTTACTTTCGCCAACGACCCCGACGGTGACCGTCCGTTCCTTTTGGTTATGACCAAGCCCGGGGCCAAAACCGAACCAGGCCGCAATTACGACAACAGCGGCAATTACCACGCCAATAATAATATTTCTTGTTTTTTTATTCATTGTGAAATCTCCTAACTTTTCCATAAAAAAAGCACTCATCCTAATAAAAAGGACGAGTGCCGTGTTACCACCTTTAATTCGTTCATTACTCACGCAATAAACCTTAGCGGCTATCAAAATTAATAGCCTGCACCAAATAACGGATGCAACCCCGTTGCTAGCTGAATATCACTAACAATCATCATTTCAAGCCCATGTTCATCATCTTTTGCCTGCCGACTTTCACCACTTGCCAGCTCTCTTTAACGGCAAAATAAATGACTACTCTGCTTTTCAAGATGTTTTGCTTTAATTACAGGTTAATTTATCATTAAGCATTATCTTTGTCAATAAGAATTTCCAATTAATTTTTGCGTTGCTGCTTAAACTCATTAATAAGTGACATGTGATGCCGCCCCAATTCAAAAGTTACGATTGCCATGCCAATCACCTGCCACCAAAAAACGTGTTTGTAGCTTTCAGCCAGAAAAACACTGACAACCAACACGGTCGCGGCAATTAGAAAAACAATTCCTGAATAGATTATCTTACGCATGATTTGCGCCTGCCTTTCTTGTATAAGTTAAAAAAGTATAGGGATATTTGTTTTTTCCGTCTGGTTGGTGGGGATCATTTTTGATCAAGTCAAACTGCGAATAATCAATTTCCGGCATAACTGTATCACCGGAAAATTCGGCGTCAATTATTGTCTGCTCCAAGCGGTCAGCGCGCCCCAAGAGTGCCTGAAAAACTTCTGCACCACCGATCACGCATAATTCTTCATCTTGATGGTAAAGAAGCCAGTCGTCTAATTCGTTAAGCGACATCAAAATAATTACTTGGTCATTTTGCGCATATTTTTGCATCAGTGCGCGATCGCGTGTCAAGACAATGTGCTTGCGTCCGGGTAAGGGCTTAGGAAAACTTGCAAAAGTCTTCCGCCCCATAATCATCGGGTGGCCCATTGTCAAATCTTTAAAGTGCTGCATGTCCGCGGGTAAATTCCACGGCAAATGACCATTCAGACCAATTTGGTGCTTGCGGTCTTCCGCCCACACAAAAGTCAACATGTGCAATCACTCCCTCTTATTCAATTAGCCAGCTGCCAGCGTCATAGCTGAGCCGCTATCCTGCTAATCAAACCAACGTGAAAACTACGGCGGCTTCACTGCCACACTCATTTCACGTTTGTCTTTTTCTATTATTAGCTTAGCACAATATGTGTATTTTTTATAGTTATAACTACTATATTTTGTGGTCTAGACAAAAATAAAAGAGTGTAACAATTATCAGCACACTCTCTTTCTTAGAAATTAAAAAATTACTTTTCATCGTGACAATGACATTCACCATCTGCACCTTCGCAATGACAAGCATCGCCACAGTGACAGCCTTTTTCTTCTGCTTTTGGCATAAATAAGCACCTCCTCATATTTTTATACTCAACGTTTACATTTGTCATTGATGCCAGTATAGCATAAATTATGAAGAACAGTTAAATTTATTTTTATTTTTTATAGATAATTTTTTAACAAGTGAGCCACATGAAAAATTTAGCATTTAATCTAATAACCAGTACGATCTAGCAATTATTGTGCTAAATTATAATTATTGCATTAACAATAATGGTATAAATTATCTTTTGATAATAAAATTCACGAATGAATATTAAAGAGGTTAAACTATGACAGAAACTAGATTTGATGAATTAAAGAAAACAGAAGCCGGTTTAGTAAACAATCTGCATCTTGTTCTGCAGAATCCAGAAAAAGAAGACGAGCTAAGTGACACGATTTTTGCTGAGCACCAAAATTGGCTGAAATTAATCATGCCCAACTATTCAACCAAAATTCATCAAGAATTGATTAAAAAGTACGATACCGATCCGCAGTACCAGTATTATTACGATGAAAAAGCTGGCAAGGGCGCAACCAAAATTTTAGTACGGATTGCAAAAAAATATTTGGGAAAGTAAAAGTTTTATTAACGAGAATGACAATATTAAATTTAACACTTATTAGGAATAAGTTTAGTGAGCATCATAGGTCATTTATTCGGCACATTCTTTCCAACAAAAAAGCATCCCTTAAAGATGCTTACAGATATGCATATTATCTTTACTATTTCGCTAACAGCTTATCTTCCAAAGCCTCAGTCAATGTCTTAGAAAAATTGATTTTCTTCTTCTTTCCTAATTCAACAAGATATTCAGGTACCGATACTGTTTACGAATAGTCTTTGCATTCAATTTGCGATACTTTGACATATTAACTGATGTAACAGTTTTGATAGCCTTGCTATCAGTTTTAATATCTTCTAATTTCGACGGCTTGGGGTACTCATCTTTACCAACTAATAACGCACCAATCGCATCGCTAGCCATATAAATAGCATCGGCCATATCATCGCCTTGAGTCCAAGTACCACCTTCAACATCAGGTATTTCTACACTATAGCCGCCCTCATTTTCTGGGTGAAGGATAATCGGGTAAGTTAAAAAGTCTTTATTTTTCATAATAGTCTTCCACAATTTGGTACAACAAAGTAGGAATTATTTTAATCCTGCTTGCTTCAGTTACATAAAATCATACGCATAGTTACACATAAAGTAAAGCGACTAGTTTACAATCTTTTATTTTCTAATTTGAGTCCGAAATATTCAGCATCATTTTACAATTTACAGATAAATAAAAAATTGCTACTGCTAATAATGCGTAACAATCTTTTCCAAAATTATTTGAATTTCACTTAAGGAGAGTACAGGATTTGAACCTGCGCGCCAAGGAAAACTTGGTTCGCCGGATTTCGAGTCCGGTGCATTACCACTCTGCCAACTCTCCGTAACGTATTTAATTATACGTTATAATAAAAAAATTTCAAATCAAATTTTTTCTTTTTCCAAATTCTCTTTGACAATTTTTACCAGCAGCCTAGTTGCACCATTACCAGCCTTTTCATCGTAATAATCCTGATAACGAGAATCATTCTCATAAGCTGTGATAATGCCAAGATGAATTTTGAGTGAATAATTGGGCATAATTATTCTCAGCCATTGTTGGTGCTCAGAAAAAATTTCATAACCTAACTCTGGTTCTTTTTCTGGATTTTTCAATACGCTTTGCAAGTGGTTGACTAACTGAGTTTCTATTTCTTTTAACTCATTAAATTTTGCTTCTGTCATTTTGCTAAGTTGTTCGTTGCTTTTTTCAATTACCTCAGCACCATATTTTTGGCGGCTTTCTCTACCGTATAATTTTTCATTGTTTGCAACTGCCTTCTTTAAGCTGGCAAATTTCTTTGTATCATCCATTTTTTCTTCACCTTTACGCATTTTAATGGTTTGTTTAACATTAGTAATTAAATCTTCAAGATTACTTTTCTGCTTAGTTAGAAGTTTCAGTTGTAATGCAAGCGCATGATCAAGATCAAACGTCGGTTCAGTCAAAATTTTTTTGATTGTCTTCAGCTTGAATCCCATCTCTTTAAAAATCATAATTTGCTGAATAGCATCCAAATCATCTTCGGAATAAAGACGGTAATTCGATTCTGGCTGCCGCACCGGATGCAGCAAGCCTAATTTGTCATAATACCGAAGCGTGCACACTGTTAACCCAGTCAAATCTTGTACTTTTTTGCTTGAATAACTTTTCTTTGACAATTTCACTACCTCCCGATTAATAACTATATCGTCTGACACGGGGTAAGGATCAAGCTTTTTTTGGAAAAATAGCAAATTTTATTGCAGGCTAAATGCACGTCAGCTTACAAAAAGACAGTTTTCACTTACGAAAACTGTCTTTTTAAATTATCTAATATTCTCTATAAAATCCCACAACGCCTAAATGATCAGTTGCGGTAAATCCTTGTTTTTCATAAAATACTCGTGTCTTAACAGTATTATCTGTCAGAAGCATCTTCTGTCTTACATCTTTGTATTTTGTCAAAATCCGCTGCATCAATTCACTGCCAATGCCTTGATTTTGATATTCCGGTCTAACCAAAATATCCTGAATATACAAGATGGTCTGTGCATCACCAACAGTCCGAATTAACCCAACCAATCTATTATCAGACCAGGCCGTGATAACATTTAGTGAATTTAGCAAGGCAATCTGCAGCCTTTCAACATTAGAAGTGTATTCGCTCCAATGGACAGAACGATATAATGATATCAGTTCTTGCTTACTTATTTGTTTTTGCTCTTTATATTCGATCATTAATTTTTCCTTTTCAAAAAATAAAATTTCTAACGGTAAAGAGCACTTTTCCTTTTATCCATATGATCACCTCACACCCATTCAATTATAGCAAAATTCCTTAAGTTTTAGCCAAACCACTTAGTAAACAATCATGTGAGACACGCTTTGCTGGTAAAATTAATGGTGAAACAATACTTCGGGTAGTGAATGAAAATTGAAAATCAGTAATTGGATAGCGGCTATTTCTGCAATTATCTTGCTGCTGCTTATCATTAACATTAGAAAGTCACGCCGCTTCAATCTGTTTGACACATGGCTTCACCAAAAATTAGTCCGCGATCATGACGGCTTCAGCTGGCAAATCATCGCCTTTTTAAACGATCCTAAATTAATGGTCATTTGGGCTGTTCTGCTCTCATCATTCTTAATTAATGAAGAAAAAAATGTCGCTGCACTGTGGGTGCTAGCAACACTTGGCTTTACGGATTTAAGCGGGATTTTATTAAAAAAATTGATGCATCGTGAACGTCCTTCCGAGCATTCTGACCTTGAAAATGGCTATAGCTTTCCCAGCGGCCATGTCTTAGGCTCAACCACCATGTCGTTGATTCTTGCAGAACTCTTTGGCAATCGCTTAGGAAATGGCTTTATTATCTTTCTTACCATCATCTGGCTGATGGTAATTATCTCACGGTTAAGATTAAGGGCCCACTACCCCTCAGATATTCTCGGTGCGACCAGTTTAGCAATTTTTTGCTTTAGTATTTCACAGCAAATTTTTCTTGCGTTTTTTTAAACTTTAGAAAGCACTATATCAAAAAAATAGGATCGACGAAGAAGTATAACCTTCTGCGGTCCTATTTTTTAGTTTCCTTTATTTAACCTTCAAATCCAACCATCAAACCGCCATTTTCAGCGTAAAAGGTGCACAGGCCGCGCATCTGTCTGATCGTGATCTGGGCATTCGGGAAAAGTGCACAGATTTTTTCTTTCAGTGTCTGTGCATCCTTGGCATTATTGCAGTGGTCAATAATTACCTCGCCGCCATGATATTTCATTTCCTTCATCCGGTTAATAACATCTTTTAGCGCGCGTTTCATCCCCCGCACCTTAGCAACTGGCTCAAGTTTGCCCTCTGTACTTGCCGTTCCTACCACGTCAATCTTAAGCATCTGGGCAACCTTAGCAACAGCAGGTGACACACGACCGTTTAACGACAAATTATGCAGTGACTGAAAAATCGCCAACAAATGCGTATGCATCCGATACTCCGCAATTTTTTGCTCCAAATCCACAAAGCGGATTTTTGTTTTGATCAGTTGTTTAATTTTTGACAAAATGACCGACAATTCAGGACCAGCGGAACGCGAATCAACCACAATCACCTTGCTTTCGGGATGGTCCTTTTCATAAATCTTTTTTGCCTGAAAAGCTGAAGAAAAGCTGCCGCTCAGTCCGCTCGTAACCGTCACAATGATTGCCCGCTTAGTGCCCTCCAGCGCCTTAAGCCAGGCATCAATGCTTGGACAGGACGTGCGGCCTGCTTCACTATTTTGGGCCATTTTAGCAATAAAATCCTGAATATCAAGCTTTTCATCATCAACAAAATCTTGCCCGTTAATTGTCAATGTCAACGGTACAACCGTGACGTTATTTTCTTTACTTGTTTGATCATTGGAACTCGAATCCACAATCAATTTAATTTCTTCCATTTACTTTTACATCCTTTATAATCAAGTTAAAATTCAATTTATGATATATTATAAATATAGCATTTTTTCGATGGAAGCACCTTAATAATTTTTAAAGATATAAATCGCTTACAAATGTTTACACAATCACAAAGTTAAGCTAAAATTTGAGGTGTAGAAATAGGGCGAATGCTCTATACGATGTCGGAGCGTTAATCCGATTCGGCATCATTTTTTTAGGAGGTTTTTTGATGTTAAAATCAGTCATTGAAAATGTTCACGCACTTGAAATTTATGATTCACGTGGCAACCCAACTGTTGAGGCTTTTGTTACCTTGTCAAATGGGATTGTAGGTAAGGCTGAGGTTCCATCCGGTGCTTCAACTGGTGAAAATGAAGCCGTTGAGCTTCGTGACGGCGGCAGCCGTGTTGGCGGTAAGGGTGTGTCCAAGGCTGTCAACAATGTCAACACAAAGATTGCTAAGGCTTTGAAGGGTTTAGACCCACACAACCAAGCAAACATTGATCAAGTAATGATCGACTTGGATGGTACGCCAAACAAGGCTAAGCTTGGTGCTAACGCTATTTTAGGTGTATCCATGGCTACTGCTGCAGCTGCTGCTAAAGACAGCAACCAGCCGCTCTACCGTTATCTTGGCGGAACTGACCTTGAAATGCCACAAACTTTCCATAACGTTATTAACGGTGGTGAGCACGCTGACAACGGGATCGATGTTCAGGAATTTATGATCACTCCAGTTAAAAAGACTTCATTCCGTGATGGCTTTGAAAAGATCGTTAACACTTACCATACCTTGAAGAAGGTTTTGGAAGATATGGGTTACGAAACTGGCCTCGGTGACGAAGGTGGTTTTGCACCTAACATGAAGAGCTCAGAAGAGGCATTGAAGGCTTTGCAGGAAGCAATCGTTAAGGCTGGTTACAAACCGGGTGAAGACATCGCCATTGCTTGTGACTGTGCTGCTTCATACTTCTATGACAAGAAAGACCATAAATACCACTTCGAAGGTAAAGTTCTAAACGATGATGAATTGTCAGACTATTACGACAAGTTATTAAAGGAATTCCCAGAATTAATCTCAATCGAAGACCCATACGATGAAAATGATGTTGATGGCATGATTAAGTTCACCCAAAGCCATAAAGACAGAATTCAAATCGTTTTAGATGACTTCATTTGTACTAATCCGAAACTTTTGACTAAAGCGATCAAGGAAGGTGCTGGCAATGCTTCATTAATCAAACTGAACCAGATCGGTACGGTTACTGAAACTTTGGAAACAATCCGTCTTTCACGCAAGAATGGATACAACACCATGATTTCTCACCGTTCCGGTGAAACTGGTGACACCTTCATCGCTGACTTTGCCGTTGCTGTTAACGGTGGTCAATTGAAGACTGGTGCTCCTGCACGTTCAGAGCGTGTTGAAAAGTATAACCGCTTGCTTGAAATCGAAGAAGAAGTTGGCAAAGGTGAACGTCTTGCAACCTTCCCAGACAGTGTTGATAAAGACTAATTGAACATTAGTTTAATTTAAAAATAGACCGACCATTATTAATGTCGGTCTATTTTTTATACTTTTATAAAAGATTGCTAAAATTGTTTCCTGAAGCAGGCAACTGTGCTACTTTATGTGAAGTATTATTTATAATAAAAGAAGGAATATTTATGTCTGAAAAATTTCATGGCTTAAGTCAAGCTGAAGCAGATCAGCTGCTTAAGAAAAATGGGCTGAACGAAGTTCCTGAGCCCAAATACAATTTCTTTAAGGAATTTTTATCGAAATTATGGAATTTATCCGCGTGGATTCTGGAAGCCGCTCTCCTTCTGGAATGTATTTTAGGCAAGTGGATCCAGTCGCTGTTTGTTTTGGCGATGCTGTTATTTGCCGCCTGGAACGGGGCCTCTAAGAAAAAGCAATCACGCCGGGTGTTAGACAATATTTCACACAAGTTGACACCAACTGTTTCGGTCGAACGTGATGGAAAATGGACCAATTTAGATTCCAAGTACCTGGTTGTCGGCGACCTGATCAGTATCCAAGCCGGTGATGTACTGGCAGCCGATGTTAAATTAATTGACGGAGAAATTTCAACCGACGAAAGTTCAATTACCGGTGAAGCAAAAAACGTTGATAAACACGTTAATGATCAAGCCTATGCCGGTACGACCGTTGTTGAAGGTTCTGGACTGGCACTAGTTCAAGCCATCGGCTCCGATTCCCGCTCCGGAAAAACAATCAACTTGATTAATAACTCCGCTGCTCCTGGTCACTTGCAGCAATTATTGACAAAAATTATCTACTATCTTTGTTTACTTGATGGGATTTTGACCTTAATCATCGTCATTGCGATGTTCTTTAAAACCGGAAACTTTCACGTTTTTCTCAGTCAATTCATCAACACGCTGCCGTTTTTGGCAATGATGTTCATCGCTTCTATTCCAGTGGCGATGCCATCAACATTTGCCCTTTCCAACTCGTTTGAAGCTACCCGGCTAAGCAAAGAAGGCGTCTTAACCTCGGATTTAACCGGTATTCAAGACGCTGCGAACCTAAACTTGATTTTATTAGACAAAACCGGAACGATTACCGAAAATAAAACGGCCGTTGCCAGCTGGACGAATTTTACCAAGTTAGATGACCAAGAAGTGCTTCAACTTGCAAGCAGCGCCACAGACCAACGCAATGCCAAAATTATTGACACGGCGATTGATGAATATGTAGCAGAAAAGGGCTTAGCAGTTGAACAGCCAAGCAAGTTTGTTCCCTTTACTTCTGCTACCGGTTATTCGATGGCAGAAACCGCAGGACACAATGTCAAACTTGGTTCATTCAAGCAGTTGTCACTGATTGATAAAAACGCCAACGAATTGGTAAAAGAGATCGACTTCACGGCTGGACGGTCGGTTGCTCTGCTAATTGACGATCAGCTTGCCGGTGTTTTCATCTTGCAAGACAAGGTCAGAAATGATTCCAAAGCTGCTCTTGCCGAACTGAAAAAACGCGGTGTACGCCCAGTCATGCTGACCGGCGACAACCAAAAAACAGCTGCGGCTGTTGCCAAACAGGTTGACCTAACGGGCAACGTGATTTCAATTCATGATTTTAATGAAAACACCGATATCAAGAATTTGGCGGGAATCGCCGATGTTTTACCGGAAGATAAACTAAAAATGGTCAAATTCTTCCAAAAGAAGGGTTACATAGTCGGTATGACCGGCGATGGCGTCAACGACTCACCCGCTTTAAAGCAGGCTGAAGTCGGAATTGCCGTTTCGAATGCAGCAGACGTCGCTAAGCGTTCCGGTAAAATGGTTCTGCTGAACGATGGCCTAACTTCAATTGTAAAAATTTTGGATGCTGGCCACCGCGTTTATCAGCGAATGACCACTTGGTCCTTGACTAAACTGGCAAGAACTGCAGAATTAACAATGCTGCTGACATTTGGTTATCTTTGCTTTAACTATATTCCAATGGCATTAAACGCAATGGTCATTTACACGATCATGAACAATATGGTTACAATGATGATCGGAACTGACCGCACACACATTAGTTACAAGCCGGAAAATTGGAATATGGCTAAGCTGGCTAAAATAGCCTTCGCACTTGCTGCGGGTTGGACTATTTTTGGCATTGCATTTGTTTGGTACTTGAATGTTCATGGTTGGTCACACGGTGTAATTTCCACGATGGTTTACGTTTACTTAGTTTTAAGTTCAATGTTAATTTTGCTAATTACTAGAACCCAAAAATACTTTTGGCAGGACTATCCGTCTAAATTAGTCTGGCTAGTTCAAGCGGCTGATATTGCTCTAACGATCATTTTAGCTTTATTCGGAATCGCTATGACCAAGATTAACTGGATGGACCTGTTAATTACATTGATCGTTTCATTGGCAATTGCAATCGTGATTGACCTCTTCTATCAGCCAATCATGAAAAACAGGTAAAAAACATTTTCTAAACTATAAAATCATTACAAAGTACTGAATTTTCGGATTCAGTGCTTTTTTAGTGAAATTTAGTAAGGAAAAGCTAAATAAAATAAGTTATAATATTTTATTAAATAATTATTGCTTTTTTAATTAATGGTGTGATAAAAATATATGTAGACATATTTTAGAAAGAAGGACATAAATATGGATTACAAAACAGCAGCAAAAGAAATACTGCATGATGTGGGAGGAAGTAAAAATGTCAGCGGGCTGACCAACTGTGCTACCAGATTACGGTTTACACTGGTTGATGATAGCAAAATCGATTTAGCAAAAATAAAGCAAATTTCTGGCGTGATTGATGCAATCAAAAGTGGAGCGCAGTACCAAATTATCGTTGGTACAAACGTCGAGCACTTTAAAAAAGAGCTAGACAAGCTGCTTGCAGCAAAGCCGCAGACAACAAAAGAAAATAAGAAAAAGAGTGACGCAACGTGGGTTGACAGGCTTTTCGACGTGATTTCCGGGATTTTTACCCCAATCATTCCGATGTTGGTTGCTGCCGGAATGCTTAAAGCATTACTGGTATTGCTGAATTTTGCTAATATTTTGACAATCAAGTCACCAACCTACGTCTTTTTGAGTTTTGTTTCGGATGCCGGCTTTTATTTCTTACCGGTTTTCGTGGCAATTTCAACAGCCATGAAACTGAAAACTAACATGTTTATCGCAGGCATGGTTGGAGCCGCACTGATCCATCCCACCTTTACGGGGATGGTTGCCCAAAAGACGGCAATTTCATTGTTCGGCTTGTCTGTGCCGCTCGTTTCATACTCATCTAGCGTTATTCCGTCAATTTTAGCAGTTTGGTTTATGAGCTATGTTGAAAAATTTGCAGACAAGGTCTCGCCTAAGGCAGTGAAATTTTTGTTAAAACCGCTGCTGACAGTATTAATCGTTATCCCTCTGACATTTTTTATCTTTGGGCCAATTGGTTCTTACATCGGCAACTTCTTAGCCGCAATCTTTAATTTCTTAAACAGTCATATTCCTTGGCTTGTACCGACATTAATGGGTGGATTATTCCCGCTGCTTGTAATGACAGGGATGCATTGGAGTTTTGCTCCACTTGTCGTTCAATCATATGCAACGTATCATTATGAAGCAATAATGGGACCCGGCAGCTTTGTTTCAAACATTTGTCAAGGTGCGGCTTCATTAGCTGTTGCTCTCAAAAGCAAAGATTCAAAAATGAAACAAATTTCGTCATCCGCTGGAATTACTGCTTTGCTTGGAATTACCGAACCAGCTTTGTTTGGAGTCACTCTTAAAGTTAAAAATGTACTGTACTGTGTTATGACAGGCGGAGCAGTCGGAGGGCTTTATGCTGGCCTGCAGGGCGTTGTTCGCTACACACCTGGAACTCCTGGACTTGCCAGTTTCGCTGTTTTTATTGGGAAAAATCCAATGAACGTAGTTAATGCACTTATTTCCGTTGCAATCGGCTTCGTAGTTACCTTTATTCTAACCTGGATATTTGCTGACTTTGAAGCTTCTGCAACAACTAAATAAAAATCAAAGAGGACATCATCAATTTATGCCCTCTTTTTTTAATGTTCTAAAAATTATCTTTAGTGGACCAATAGCTCATAAACATACGAAACCTCGTCATCACGGTAAATACCCTGCAGTGTGCCTACACGTTTAAAGCCCATTTTATTAATCAGGTGCTGCATCGCCTTGTTATCCTCATGGGTATCGATCCTAATTGAAACGACATCGGGATGACTAGCAGCAATGTAATTAATAACACTCACCAGAAGCTTAGTTGCATAACCCTTACCCGCATGTTTTGAATGGATTGCGACCCGGTGGATTACAAAATAATTGTCGGTAGAAATTAACCATTTCCCGTCCAAATCATCATAATAATGATCTGGACCCGCTACAAGCGAAAGCACCCCAATTGTTTGGCCGTCATCTGCCATTGCCAGGTAAGCCCAACCATTTTCAATATCTTCCTTGATTTGCTGTGCTGAGGGATAATCACCCTGCCACTGGTTTACCCCGCTTTCGGCCAGTTGATTGGCACCATCCTGTAAAATTGCCATAATTTGTGCAAAATCTTCTGCTGTTGCTTGTCTAAGTTTCACAGTTATCCCTCTCCTTTTTAAAAACAACATCATTCGATTATAAAGAAAAAGCTATAGACTGTAAAAAGATATGGTTTCAAGATAACAAAATGTCTTGAAAAAAATTAGATTTTTAAACAAAAAAATACGGTCCTGACTAATTTTAACCATGACTGTATTTTATAGAAATTATTTTTTAAAATGAGTAGAACAAACCTGCCAAGGAACCATTAATGATGCTGACAGAAGTTGCAACTAAGAACAAACGTAAAGCATGCTTAGCAATCGCCTCGCCGTGTTCTTCGTCTACCATTGTGTGCATGATGCCCAAAGTAGTACCTAAGTTAGGCAAGTTAGCAAAAGAAATCAGGAAGACACTGACAATTGCCTGTGTCTTCAAACTAACGGCGTGCATATTAATTTCGTTAATCGCAACGAAGATGTTAGTGAAGGCTTTGGTTGCTAACACCGTTCCGGCACTGACAATTGAATGCACATCGATTCCCATCAAGAAAGCAATCGGAGCACAGATGTATCCGACGATTGAGGTTAACGTTTTTCCGCAAATTGACTTGAAAATAATGTTGATAAACGTAATCAAGGATACAAACCCGATAATTGAAATCGAAATGTTAATGGCTAACTTGAAACCGAGATTCATACTGTCCATTAACCGGGTAATCAGTGACTTCTTGTTAGTACTCTTGGTCGAAATTTCGTAGTGCACTTCTGAAATATCGTATGGTGCCACGATTTTAGCAACAATAATTGATGAAAACAGGTTCAGCACCAAGGCAACGATGATATATTCCGACTTAATAATGTGCATGTAGGAAGCAATCATCGTCACCGTAGTGTTAGACATGGTGTACATGGCTAAGGTGAACAGCTGATTAGGACTCATCGTCTGCATCTGGTCCTTGAACGGCACAAACACACCGTTGCTGACAAACGGGTAACTCAAGATTGTAAAAGCGTTAATTTCATCAATATGGAAGAGCTTTTTTAATACTTTTCCTACATATTTGATGATAAATGGTAAAATCCGCAGATATTGTAATAATTCAATAATCGCACAGATAAAGATCAATGGCAACAACACGTTCAAAAAGAACTGCGAGGTAGCACCAGGATTGGTCAAATCGCCGAAGACGAAATTAACCCCCTTACTGCTGGAAACGGTAATAATGTTCAAACTGCCGGACAATCCCTGCAGAATCCAATTTCCTAAAGAAGTCTTTAGCATCAGGAACAACAAAACAACTTCCGTAATAAACAAATAAATAATCGACTTGTAGTCAATACTCTTCCGGTCAAAACTTGCCCAGTAAAGCACCGCTAAGACTACAATAATTCCCACAAATCCCATTAATTCTTACTCCTTAAACTCTTGCTGATTGATTTTGTAAATAATACGAATATTCGTCAAAAATATTATCTACAAATTGATCAGTTAACCGGTAATCTGGTACATCATACGAATTAGTCATAAGCACAAAGTCCTGCGCACCGCTTGGATAATCTTCATGCTTAATTGTCCAATCATGATTTGCGAACTTTGGGTATTCTGCCTTATTTAAATGATAAATTCTTACACCATAAGGAATAGTGAAGGAATCAATCACTTCTTGCCTGCTTGTTCCCTTCAGATTAATAAAAATACCCATATGGTTACGATTAAACTTATCCTGTAAAAACTTGAGCAATTGATCCAAGTCCAGCGGCTGCCTCAGCCATTCCTCGTAAGCTGCCGGATCATAGAATGCCCGGCTTTGCTGCGGCAAAGCGGTCGTCGCGATTACTTCTTCAGAACGTTCAACTATTTCATTTTGGTCATTCAGGGTAAAAGTTAAATGACCAAAATGACTACCCTTATAGCCGCATTGGACAACCAAAGTCTGGTTGATGTGGCCCTGGTTAACCCGGTGCTGGTGACCGCAGCTGAAGCCATCAATTCCCGGTGTATTAGATACCAGTTTGAAAGTTTCATCTTCACCAGTCGCATAATTAATCTCATTGTGGGTTGCCAAGTCACGCTCCAAGCCGCCGTGATAGCCTACTAAAACCAGGTCAACCTGATCGCGCAATGCAGCCACTTGCTTCTGCAATTCCGGCAACGCATCCTTAACAATTACGCCTTGAGTGACCGGATAATCACTAATCATCGACATTTGACTGGTTAGCAGGCCAATAACCCCTATCTTTATCCCAGCAATTTTCTTAATTGCGTATGGCTTAAAGATCAACTCGCCAGTTTCTGAAAAAACATTACAACAAACGTAATCAGCCGTTAACTGGGCAACTTGCCGCTTTAGATAACTAATTCCGTGATCGAAATCATGGTTTCCCGGTACCATCACGTCAAAATCCATTTCGTTAGCATATTTAACTAACGGTGAAACTTCATATTGATCACAGAAAAAAGTGGTCAACGGATTGCCAACAAAGAAATCCCCGCTGTCCATTAATAATGAATTAGGGTACTTTTTTTTCAAGCCTAACAAACTGAGCGCTGGTTGCGGGCCATCTGCTGAGATGAAGCCGTGCAAGTCGGTGGTTGTTAGCACATTAATTTGTTGATTCATGATTGCCTCCATATTTATACTTTATCGTAAAATCAACTACTATTTATTATACAGATTTTTGTGAGCAATTTATACGGTAAATTTAACCAAAACTGGAACAATTACACGAAGTTACCTGTATTTTATATGGTTTTAGATAGATTAAAAATAAAAAACATCTAAAAAACCGTTAGAATTTGAGAATTCTAGCGGTTTTTCGTTTTTATCGTCTATTTTTTCAAGACACTTTCGTTTAAGCACCATGGTATTGAACAAGTGAATAAATATCAATATCAGGCAATTTTTCGTGGCCCTTAAGATCGGGCAGTTCAATATAAAAAGCTGCGCCAACCAACTTACCACCAAGATTTTCAATTAACTGCTTGGAAGCACGTAAGGTTCCCGCCGTTGCCAGCAGATCATCGCACACAACAACACGCTGACCAGGTTTGATTGCATCCTTGTGCATTTCTAGGCTATTGGAACCATATTCCAAATCATAAGACGCCCGTTCAACCTCGCGCGGCAATTTATGCGGCTTGCGTGCCGGAACAAAGCCGATTCCCAGTTCAATAGCTACCGGACAACCGACAATGAAGCCCCGCGCTTCAGGCCCAACGATCACATCGGCCTTTTTGCTCTTCGCATATTCGGCTAATTCATGCGTGGCCTTACGATAAAGTTCACCATCCTGCAAAAGTGGTGTAATATCCCGAAAAACAATCCCTTTGTTGGGAAAGTCTTGAACACTTGCAATGTGTTCCTTAAAAACATTTGTCATAAGAAGAAAAACCCCCATTAATTTATGTGCTCTGACAGCAAACACAATTGACTTGTCTATTGTAGCAGACTTTTTAATTAAAAACAGTAAAAGCACTGATTTTGACTAGTTTATTTTGCTACTTATATAATCAAGCAATTCTTCACGCGGCATATTGCGCAATTTAGTAGCAAAAGCAAGTTGTGAACGAACAGACTTAAGATAGTTAGATGCTGTTAACGGCTTTTTAACGGGATGCTGCACCCCAACCAATTTTTCATGTTTCAGCTGCACAAAGCCTAATTCAAAGAAAACACGCAGAATGAATAAAACACTATCGTAGTCAAGACTCAAGTATGGTGCAACCATGCGGTAATCCGCTGGTTTTAACGTCGGGTGCTTGTATACATACTTCAAAACTTTGCCAAAAGCTGACTTGTCGGGAATTTTGCTAACTGGCAACTGATCAAGTAAAAAACGTAAATAGAGCTGCTGATAACTATTTTCCAAGGCCTTATCTAATTCAATCGGATTATGAGGCACATCAAGCAAAACCGCAACCTCATTCTGACCGGAATAGTCACTTACCAATTCCAACTGATCGGTAGAAAGACCATAATTCGCCTCCGCTGCCGAAATATTTTTTTCATCAAATAACAAGTAGCGGTCCGCAAAGCCCATTACATATTTTTCTTGGCGTAGGTCAACAATCGGTGCCGGAGCAACCATTTTAGGAGCCGCAAAGGTAATATCTTCAATTATTCCCTGGAGCGTGACCTTATTACGGAAATGATTCAATGATAACTGCACAAACAATTGATTGACAAACGGCAATAAATTGTTTGTCAGATAAGCCTTATTGAAGCCAACCACCTGCAACTTGCCTCCGGCCTTTGCCACATTAAAGCGTACATGGCTCTTATCCTTGCCCATCAACATAAAATTACTAATTTGCGGTTGCGTGATACTAAAAAGCGGCTGCTCATTATCTGTTCCAAAGGGCCCAACTTTCATCATTTCTGCAAAAGTATCTGGTTGAGCATCCTGCAGCGGTAATTCCATATCGTAATATTTTACCTGCAAATCTTTTGCAGGTTTAAAACTGTGCTCGAATTCTGTTCTTAATGCATTAATATTGGCTTCGGTCAAAGACAGGCCACACGCAAAGTCATGTCCACCAAACTTGGTGAGTAATTTACCCTTTAATGGAACCAGCGCATCAAATAAATTAAATCCAGGGATTGATCGTCCTGAACCTTTGATCTCGCCCGTATCATTTTTGGTTAACACAATTGTCGGCTTGTGCAGCTTTTCAACAATTTTATTTGCAACTAAACCCAAAACCCCTTCATGAAAATCGGGCTGATAAATTACTAGTGTCTGGCGATTTTGCCAGCCATTATTAGAAATTAACGTAAGACAATCATTGTAAACCTGGGTTGTTAAAGCCTTACGTTCATCATTTAGCTTTTCGACTTTTTGCGCCAGTTCCGTTACCTCAGCTTCATCATCACTTAATAATAACCGAACCGCCATATTTGCATCTGCCAACCGACCAACCGCATTTAAGCGCGGTGCAATGTTAAACCCGATATCCGTTTCATTAATTTTTCCCAGCGTTAGGCCAGCCGCTTCAATCAGCGCACGCAAACCCGGCCGCTGCGTTTGGTTGAGCATCGCTAAGCCACGTTTAACAACAATATGCCCTTCCCCAGAAACTTTTACCATATCACCAATTGTGCCAATCATTGCCAATTCAAGAAGTTCCGGCATCGTATCCTGCATCAATCCCCGGCAAATGGTATAAGCAACACCTGCCCCGCAATAATCATCAAAGGGATATTTCTGTCCGGGGTAATTGCAGTGCACGATCGCACACGCTGCAGGCTCCCGCTCCTGAATTGTATGGTGATCGGTGATAATTGTGTCAACGCCCTTGCTCTTTGCGTAAGCCACTTCTTCTATTCCGGTAATTCCGTTATCAACTGTAATAATCAGTTTGGTGCCGTCAGCCACAATTCTTTTATAACAGTTAAGGTTAGGACCATAACCATCTGTAAAGCGGTTAGGAATGAAATAGTGGACATCGGCCCCCAAAATTCCCAACGTTTCCGTCATAATGGTCGTGGCCGTGATCCCATCAGCATCATAGTCACCGTAAATCGTGATTTTTTCACCGGCATCAATTGCTCGATTGATGCGGTCAAGAGCCTTAGCCATGTCGTGCATCAATAAGGGATCCGCTAGATCATCTTCTGTCGCATCAAACCAAAAAGCTAATTTTTCATCAGTATTAATTCCCCGTAAAGAAAATAACTTAGCCGTAATTGGGCTAAGCTGATATTTTTCAATTAACTCTGGGGCTAATTCTTCTGCTTCACGTTTTTTCCACTTGATCATTTAATCAAAGCCTTTACTTAATATCGTCATCATTCATCTTCAAAACTGCCATAAATGCTTCCTGCGGTACCTCAACACGGCCAACGGCCTTCATCCGTTTCTTTCCGCGTTTTTGCTTCTCCAGCAGTTTTGCCCGGCGATCTGGGTCACCCGTATGAATTTTCCAAGTAACGTCTTTACGGTAAGGTTTAACGGTTGCCCGTGAAATAATCTTGGCACCGATTGCCCCCTGAATATCAACCTCAAAGTTTTGCCGCGGAATTAACTTTTTAAGGGCTGAGGTCATTTGCCTTGCCCGTTTTTGCGCTTCATCGCGGTGAGCAATAAAGCTAAGGGCATCAATTGCTTCCTTGTTGAGCAAAATATCAATTTTGACTAAGTCGGTAGCCCGATAGCCAGTAATTTCGTAGTCAAGCGATGCATAACCCTTGGTTGAAGATTTCAAATCATCAAAAAAGTCATAAATGATTTCGGCAAGCGGCATATTGTAAATAACATTTACCCGGTATTTATCCAGGTAATCCATCGTGACAAATTCACCGCGCTTAGATTGACACAGCTCCATTACCGGCCCTACATAATCATTCGGCACCATTACCTCAGCTTTAACATAAGGCTCCTGAACTTCCTTATATTCACCGGCAGTAGGCAAATCCGACGGATTATCAATTACCTTGGTTGAACCATCATTCATGATTGCGTGATAATCAACCGAAGGCGCCGTCATAATTAAGTCAAGGTCAAATTCTTGCTCAAGTCGTTCCTGCACGACGTCCATATGCAGAAGACCTAGGAACCCGCAGCGAAACCCAAATCCTAGAGCCGTTGAGGTTTCTGGCTCAAATTCTAAAGCTGCATCATTTAGTTGCAGTTTTTGCAGTGCCTCTTTTAAATCGTCATATTTAGCATTATCAACAGGATACATCCCCGAGTAAACCATCGGCGGGATTTGCCGGTAACCTGGCAGCGGTTCTGCAGTCGGATTATCAGCATCGGTGATCGTGTCACCAACACGCGTTTCACGCACAGACTTAATATTGGCAGTAACATACCCAACATCACCAGCAATTAAAATATCCTTCTTAACCGGCTGCGGACTCGTAACCCCAACCTCGGTTACCTCATACTTTTTACCGGTGTTCATAATCTGAATTTGGTCACCCGGTTTAACCGTTCCGTCTTCCACCCTGACAGATAAAACGACCCCGCGGTAATCATCGTACTTAGAATCAAAAATCAGGGCTTTCAAGGGAGCTTGAATATCACCAGTCGGCGCCGGAACATCGGTGACGATTTTTTCCAGCATTTCCGCAATTCCCTGTCCGGTTTTACCGGAAACTTCTGCCGCCTCCGATGCATCTAAACCAAGCATTTCTTCTATTTCTTCCTTTGCCCTGTCCGGATCAGCCGACGGCAAGTCGATTTTGTTAATTACCGGTAAGATTTCCAAGTCATCGTCAATTGCTAAATAGGTATTTGCGAGCGTCTGAGCTTGCACGCCTTGAGAAGCATCAACGACCAGCAAAGCTCCCTCACATGCCGCAAGCGAGCGGGAAACCTCGTAAGAAAAGTCGACATGCCCGGGAGTATCAATCAAGTGAAAAATATAATCTTCCCCATTTTTAGCATGGTATTTTACTTCCACCGAGTTCATCTTGATCGTAATTCCCCGCTGGCGTTCAAGCGGCATATCATCAAGCATTTGATTTTTTAATTGCCGCTGTGAAACGGTATCAGTCAGTTCCAAAATTCGGTCAGCAATCGTCGATTTGCCATGATCAATATGTGCAACTATTGAAAAGTTACGAATATGTTTTTGATAATCTTGTAATTTTTTTATGTCCATAAGTCATTTGCACCCTTTATTCTATCTAGTTTATTATAACAAAGGTAACTGAGGAGATAAAATATAACCTAAGAAATAGAAGCAGCCATTTTAACAGACTAATTAAGCCACGAACTTCGGTTTTTCTGAACGTTTATTCAAGACAAAAACCACCTTTTTGTACATTTGTAAAAAGATGGTTTTATCTATTTTAAAAAATTCCAAGGGTCCTCAGCCAAGACCGGTCCATTCTGTGTTTTTACCAAAATTTTATCAGAACGATGTTGCACGAATTCCTCTAGTGAAAATCCGTTTTGACCATGAACTACCTGAACATCTACATGAGTGCCTGGCCTAATTTCCGCTAAGCGTTTCAATAATTTGTTTGCGTTATCTTTTGTAATATTCTTCGTGCAAGACATAATAATATCAATGTCTGACTGAGAAGTTACAACTTGCAGTCCCGTAACCATTTCAAATTGTAGACTTCCGCTTACACCCCATTCATACTTCTGAAGTAAAGGAAAAATTTCTTTTAATTTTTTAAATGCCGCTAATTGCATCCGCGCAGGACTAACATTTGGTAAAAAAGTCAGTGCCTGAGCAGGTGTTATTGTTTCAGACCACTCATTAAACTTGATGAACGAAGCAAAGCGCTGATTTTTCAAAAAACCTCTAATTCCGACAGGAACTTGCTTATCCTGCTTGCCCCTTCTAACAATCACGTATGGGGCTTTAGCCAACATTGCACTCGCCCATATTGACAAAGCAGCAGAATCAACCAAACTAGTTTTGCTCTTTAATTTTAGTAATGTATGAGGAGCTAATTGTTCCATTGCTCATCCATTAATGAACGTACCTGATTAGTTGCTTTGCGTCCACCTGCGGCACCATTAACTGCAATTTCATTTGTGTACCGGAACGATAGGTCAGCAGGAGCATTATCCAAACTAGCTAGGGCATCATCGATTGCTTGGTTTACGATTGCAACAGATTTTTCATCATGATCATAGCCCTTTACACCCTTAATCAAATTATATAATGCACCAAGTTTTTGATAATTTTCAATATCATAGGCCATTGCCGGTACATGCTTGGTTGCCTCTTCAACTTCCTCAATCGTTCTTTGCGTAATCCTTGCACTTGAAGCCTTGCTCATTGCTTGAACAGTAATATCAAGATCATCAAGTGCAACCAATCTGTTAGACTGCAAACCGTGAGCCAAAAAGCCGCCAGAAACTGCATCCCCTGGAATAAAGGCAACTACCTTATGTCCTAATTGTCTTGCGCGCGCATAGGCACTAACACTAGCTGCTAAAGACATGTGGATGCCAATTAATTCCTCTTTATAACCGTATGCTTGACTCGGGACGTCGACAACCATCACGATTGGCGTCTTGTCTTTTTTACCCTTATCTTGTTCAATTAAATCATTAACTACACTCGCCACAGTATAGCCTTCTTGAAGGCCAACTTCGCCGTGGCGCACACGTGGGAAAAGGTTATGCTCATCAGGAACGATTGCAATATATTCACGTCCATCTTTATTAGCATGTAAAACTGTTGGCACATCGCTAACCGCATTTTCAATTCCTGTCAGCAATTCAAACCAATTTCGGCCTCGAGACTTAGTACCGGCTTGCGTTCCTTTAACTGCCGGAGCTAAATGGTGCGGAGTAACTCTAACCTCTTTATACAGTTGATCATATTTTGCAATATCCAACGTTTCCTTTGGATCAAGCTTATCCAAAAGCGAAAGATAAAAATCGCCTTGCATGTCACGATGAGTGTCCTTTTTTTCGTCAATTACAGCAGTAATTGCTTGACGAAATTCATCCACATCATCTTCGACTACCTGATCAATAATTCCTGTAGCTTGTCGTTGCTTGGTTCCCAAAGTATCCCAAATTAAATTCTTATCCGACGAATCCCACTCTTTAACTCCAGCTTCCTGCTCAATTACTTCTGGACCATTTAAACCGATACGCGCTTTATCAGTCCCAATTACATAAGATAGCAGAGCATTAGTAATCGACATACCACCAAATGAACCAACGCGGCCTGGTACTAAGCCAATCACTGGTACATATTTTTTAAGAGCAATAACCATATTATGTATTTCTGATATTGACAGCAAACCGTAATTAGCTTCCTGCAACCTAACGCCACCGGTATCTAGAATAATAATTGGATAAATTCGACGTCCTTGCTGATTATCCTTTAAAGCATGTTCAAGGGCAGCAACAATTTTGGCACCAGAAACCTCGCCGATACCACCGCCTTGAAAGGAACCTTCAATCGCAATAACAACAACATTCTTACTGTTTATTTGTCCCTTCATGATAACGATGCCATCGTCGGATTCCGGAACGATATTTTGTGGTTCCAAATGTGGTGAAATCATGTTATCAAACGGTCCTATCAACTCACGACCAGTATTTTTATCAAGTAAAGCGATCGCCCTTTGACGCGCGTGCAATTCAACAAAACTATTTTTCATTTTTCAACGCCTCCAATGCCTGAGTAAGACGCAAGTTAACAACTCCTGGCGTTGCACCAAAATCATTAATTTCAAAGTTTGCCAATACTGGATAACGGTCAAAAAAGCGTTTGAGAACATTTTGCCAAACCTGCTTAAACCCATCACTACCAGTAACAATATTTAATTCTGATTCCTTTTGTTTGGTAGGCCGCATAATAATTTCTAAATCTCCAGATGCTACTACACCAATATGGACTGGGTGTGCAATTGGCTTGCTTGCAGTAAATTTAAAGTGTAATTTTTCCATAAACTTTTACTCCTTTCACTTTTCAACCTAACTCCAGCTACGAAACTTGGCCGGTGGAGTATATAGACCCTTTGACCACTTTACCAGGTCTTCCATATTCTTGGCTGCCAGCAATGAACGCGTCGCTTCATTACGGTTTACGCCAATATCTTCAGGAAAGGCAACAATGCCGCGGTTACGCAAATCTTGAACTGTTTCCGGTTCGGAACGTAATCCTACTGGCGTAACGCCCGCGATTGCCTCAATTGCGGCCTGACGTTCTGCCATACTATCTGTCTTGTACAAATACGCAATCCCCTCTTCTGTAACAATATGTGTCGTATCTTCTGAATAAATCATGATTGGCGCGTTTTGCAGCTTAGCCTCTTTTTGCACCTCAACAGCATCAAGCTCGTCAACAAAAACTGGTTTCTTATTTGCACCAAAAGTTTCAACCATTTGAACAACTAACTTTTGCCCCTTGCCTAACGGATCATTATCTGGTCTTAAACTTTGCCAGGCTGGCGTTGAATGTCTTCTTCCTGTTGGATTAGAACCCATATTAGGTGCCCCACCAAAACCTGACAAACGCCCATGAGTAACGGTTGAGGAGTTGCCATACTGATCAATTTGCAAAGTTGAACCAACAAACATATCAAGTGCATATTGACCAGCCATTTGGCCATAAGCACGGTTTGAACGCATGGTTCCGTCTTGGCCGACAAAGAAAACATCAGGACGCGCGGCAATATATTTTTCCATCCCAACTTCACCGCCAAAGGAGTGAATTGACTCGATCCAGCCGGATTCAATCGCTGGAATTAGCGTGGGTGTGGGATTAACCTCCCAGTTGGGAACAATTTTACCTTTTAATCCAAGTTGCTCACCGTAAGTCGGCAGTAGTAATTCAATCGCTGCAGTATTAAACCCAACACCATGATTAACGGATTGCACACTATGTTTTTCGTATATTCCGCGAATTGCCATCATTGCCATCAAAATTTGTAATTCTGTGATATTCTGTGGATCACGTGTAAACAACGGTTCAAGCTGGTACGGTTCATCTGCTGGGATAATGACGTCAACCCAGTCTCCAGGAATGTCTACTCTTGGCACTTTGTCAACAACTTCATTCGCTTGAACAATTACGATCCCATCATGAAAAGCCGCTGCTTCAACAATTACAGGAGTTTCTTCGGTGTTATAACCGGTATATAAATTTCCCGCTTGATCTACTTTATCAGCAGCTACCAAAACAACATTCGGAATCAAATCAATATATAAACGTGCATATAACTCAAGATAAGTATGAATATCGCCAACTGTTAATGTTCCATCAGCAATCATTTGTGATACTCTTGTACTTTGTGGGCCGGCGTACGAAAAATCAATTTTACTGGCTATCCCATCTTCAAAAATATCGAGGTGCTCTGGCCTTGAGATACTGCTCATTATCATGTGCAGATTATTTACTTTTTCCGGATTCACAGAAGCTAATGTCTTAGACAAAAAACTTGCCTGTTTTTGATTATCGCCTTCTAATACTACTTTGTCACCCGGACTAATTAAACTTTCCAAAACGGCTTTTGCATCCTTTGTCTGAGCAAACTTACCATTTAATAAATAACTTGCTTGAGCCAGTTTTCGTGATTTTGCTTCACGATGTGTGGCCCAGTTACGTACTTCACTCATATTAATTACCTCTCTCCCATTTATGCAATAAATAAACAACATCTGAAACATTCATTTGGTTAAGATTAGCTTGACGCAAATCACCAAATTTCTGTTTTAAAATTTTTCTAAAGGGTTCTCCCGGTGAAAAATTAACAATAACATTAGGTTGATAGTCATGCGCTACATTCATCATCTCCTCAAAATAAACGGGATAAATTAAATTATTAGTCAGGTCATTACGTATTGGCTCCGCAGTACGTACTGCTCTTCCAGAGTAGTTTGTTAAATAAATACCTTGTGGCCGGGCTATATTTACATTTTGAAGTTCTTTTTTTAACTGCTTTGCCACCTTATTCATTAACGGTGAATGCGAAGGTACTGGAACCTGCAATCGTTTAGCAATAATTGCACCCCTGCTCTTAGCAATTTCATTTGCCTTATCAATTGCTGACAATTTTCCAGATAAACAAATTTGGTCAGCAGAATTTTGGTTTGATACATAAACCGGATTTTCATCTGTATAAACTTTACTTACAACCTCGGTTAACTGTTTCTTCGTCAAACCGACAACCACACCCATTCCATAGTCCTGAGGATAAGCTGTTTGCATTAAGTGTGCCCGATCAGCCACTATCCGAAAAAGGTCGTCCTGGCTAACACTTTTTACGGCGTATGCGGCAGCAAAAACCCCCAAACTATGCCCAGCTACCAAATCAGGTTGTAATCCTGCAGCAAACATTTTATTAATCTGATCTACCTGCAATAATTCAATACCGACTTGTAGTTGAACAGAATCGCGATAACTCTCATTGGAATCTGTTAAGTTGAAGCCCAATAGGCTTTCAACATGCTTTTTTAATTCTGGTTCAACATCTTTTAACATTCCAGCGTATTGACCACCTTGTCCTGGAAATACCCATAAAGCTTTCAACTCATTCGCTTCTTTCCCTTACAAAATTATCTGAATCAATCTCAATTTTAATTTTATCTGGAAAAGAACTCGTTGTATAATGACTTATGTTTATAATGATAACTATAAGTTATGGAAGAGCATGAATCATGAACTTAGCACAATTACAAAGTTTCGTCTATGCTGCACAAAGCGGTAGTATTACTCAGGGCGCTAAAAAAGCCTTTATAAGTGAACCCGCTATGAGTAAACTTATTAAAGGCTTGGAAAAAGAGCTTAATGTTACTTTATTTACACGTGAGGGCCGGGGTATTTCACTTACAGACTCTGGCCGGCTCTTTCTATCCTACGTTGAACTGGGATTAGAACAAATTCAAACAGGTGTTGAAGCAGTAACTAAAGTACAAAGAAATGAAAAACCCGTTCGTTTCTTAATTGAAGTGGCTTCAGCATTTATTCCTGAAATAATTAATACTATCAAAAAAATTTATAAAGAAACGCCGGTTCGTTTTACGCAGCGGATAACTGCTGGTAATAGTTTTCGCAACTTTGACTTTATTATTTCAACTCGTAAAAGTAATCTTAACCAATTATCAATTCCACTTTTAACAGAAGAAATATACGTGGGCTCAGCAAAAGCGTTCTCAGCTTCTGCCAAAACCATAACCGCTTCAGAACTGATTAATCAGCCAATTGTTACTTTAGCTAAAAATACACCCCTGAGGGACACTTTAGATAATTATTTCGTGAAGAAAAATATTGATCTTAATTACCAGTATCAATCTGATGATCCGGCAAGCATCCGGGATATGCTTAAAAGTGGCATCGGCATTGGTTTTATTCCTGCGGTTACTTGGCATCAAGTTGGAAGCTATCTACATCTAGCTCGCATTGCTCCTAATCCACCATTTAGAACGATTTATTTGTCTGAGGGTGCCGAACACGAAGACATCCGTACCCGTAAATTAGCCAATGTATTAGTTGAACTTTTCGTTAATGAAAAGAAATACGGACTTAAAATTTAACTTGCTTCTCAAGTTACAAGCAATTATACTGATGGTGATCACCTTTCTTGAATCAATCTCAAACTTTCAAGAAAGTAGGTTTATTTATGAATAATAACGAAGCATCACCATCAATACCAGACATAGGTGATTATCTAAAGCTGGGTGCCTGTACTGCTGTAATGCTGCAGCCAATCTTATCCTATGCCTTGAAATTAGGATTAAGCGATCAAACCCAGATCTTAATTGGTGTGCTGTATAATTTGGTGAAATATACGGCACCAGCTTTTATTTTTGGTATTTTATATACCACGACGCGTACCACCATTAATCAGCGAAAACTTACATATGGCAAGTACATGAAAATGCGTTGGCATGATTTATTTATCCCCACTATATGGTGGACTTTATTTTATTTGCTCATTATGCCGCAAGTTCAGCAAGTCAATAAATACCACGACTTACTGTCTTTTCTCTGGTATTTTGTTAACGGCAATGCCGCCCCTCATCTATGGTACAACACCATGATGTTGCAATTTATTATTTTAATGCCACTATTTTGGTTCATTGGCCATCTTTGCGAAAAAAGTAAAAAAGCGGGTCTTGTGATAATTGCTGTAACCCTTATAATTACAGCTTTGTGGCTATGGTTTTACGATACACGAATTTTTAACGGCCCTGATGCACAAAAATTATACTTGTGTGATCGGCTATTCATTAGTTTCCTAATTTATGGCGTTTTTGGGGTACTAGCATGGCAGTATCGAAAAGAATACAATGCTTTAATTCAAAAAGGCTGGTTAATATTAGTGTTAATTTTCTTGGGCACTTTCTACTGGACTAATCAAGAATTATTCTCCTTTGGTTTACCGGTAAACTTAGGAAATGCACCGTATTACAAGCCGTCAATGGTAATCTATGATCTAGCAGTAATTGGTTTATTTTCGGCTTTATGCCTGTATCAAGTTCGTCACGGTTCAAAATTTACAAACTTTGTTCACAAATTCGCTGGCTTTGCTTACAAAGCCTACCTGTCAAACGTGCTCTGGTCTCAGCTTTTATGGATGACTTTTACCAAAAAAATCACAATGAATATGCCATGGATCGGAATAATTATTACTTATGTTTTAACCTGGATTTTAGCTTTCGCATCAGCATTTGGTCTTCACTATTTATGGTCAAATTTAAAAAAATTCATCAAATAATATAAAATGATTGTATGAAAAATCCTGATACCTTTTATTCAGTATCAGGATTTTTCCTATTTTAATTTATCTTTTAAACGCTCAAAGAACCCTTTTTCCTGTGGTGTGATCGAACCGCCACCGGCCTTAACAAATTCAACTAAGGCTTCTTTTTGCTTTTCGTTAATTGATTCTGGTATCTGCACTTGAACCGTTGTGACTTGATCACCATTACCATTGCCGCGAAGATAAGGAACCCCTTGGCCCCTAATCGTAAACTTCTTATTCGGCTGGGTACCTGCCGGAATCTTCAGCTTGCTTTCGCCGTGAACCGTTTTGACATTGATTTCATCACCCAAAGTTGCTTGCGCAAAGGAAATCGGTACGGTCGTATAAATGGTTGTACCACGCCGCTCAAAGTCCTTAGATGGCTTGACCCGGTAACTAATATACAGGTCCCCGTAAGGGCCGCCATTTTTTCCGGCTTCACCTTGTCCTTCATAACGCAGCTGCTGGCCATTATCAATCCCGGCCGGAATATCAACCTCGATTGTATTTTTGCGGTCAACCGTTCCCTTGCCGTGACAGGTTTGACATGGATGCTGAATAATCACGCCGCGGCCATGACACTTATCACAAACGGTCTGCCGGCGCACAACACCAAGCATTGATTGCTGCGTAACTGTCATATAGCCGCTGCCATGACACTTATCACAGGTAACCGGATGCGTACCTTTTTCCGCACCGGTTCCGGAACAGGTTGAACACGTTTCACTGCGTGTATAGCTGACCTGTGTCTTTTTACCTTTAATTGCATCCATAAAATTAATTGACAAGGTGTAATCTAGGTCCTGGCCACGTGTTGGCGCCGTCGGGTTTGTTTGCCGTGCCTGACCGCCGCCAAAGAAGTCGTTAAAGATATCGCCAAAACCGCCAAAGTCACCATCAAAGCCGCCAAAACCACCTTGGCCAGAACCACCGCCGAAGCCGCCTTGACCGTTGACACCAGCAGAGCCGAATTGGTCATACTGGGCCTTTTTTTGCTTATCATGCAAAACTTCGTAGGCTTCATTTACCTTTTTATATTTTTCTTCAGCCCCTGGCTCATGGTTCAAATCGGGATGATATTTTTTAGCTAATTTACGGTAAGCAGAATTAATTTCTTGATCACTGGCATTCCGGTCAACACCGAGAACGCTATAATAATCTTCTTGTGCCATTTAACAAGCTCCCTACTTTCCAAAATAAAAGAACTACTCTTTGGGCAGTTCTTTCTAACTTGTTTAATTATAAACCCTTTACTTGTCCGGGTCTACTTTATGAAATTCACCATCATTAGCCGAACCGTTATTTGGATTGTCGTTTCCTGGTTGTGGGCCTTGAGGACCAGCCTGCGGACCTGCTTGTCCGGCTGCGCCTTGCGGACCACCATTAGCCTGATATAACTTAACGGCTAAGTCTTGGGCAACCTTGGTTAAATCATCTTTCTTCGACTTCATTTCATCAAGGTTATTATCCTTTTGTGCTTTCTTCAAAGCATCTAAGGCATCTTGAACCTTCTTTGTGTCGTCTTCAGAAATCTTGTCGTTGCCCTTAACATCCTTAAGCGTCTTTTCGGTTGAGAAGATCAATTGGTCAACTTCGTTACGTAAATCAACTTCCTCTTTCTTCTTCTTATCTTCCTCAGCGTGCTCTTCGGCTTCCTTCTGCATCTTCTTAATTTCTTCGTCAGATAAACCGGATGAACTCTTGATCGTAATCTTTTGTTCTTTACCAGTGCCCATATCCTTAGCGGAAACATTTACAATCCCGTTCTTGTCAATATCGAAGGTAACTTGAATTTGCGGAACACCACGCGGAGCAGCAGGAATGTCTGTCAGTTCAAATCTGCCTAAAGTCTTGTCATCAGCTGCCATTGGCCGTTCACCTTGTAAGACGTGAACATCTACGGCAGGTTGATTATCCGCAGCCGTTGAAAAGATTTGACTCTTCGAAGTAGGTATTGTTGTGTTTTTATCAATCAACTTGGTGAAAACACCACCCATGGTTTCAATTCCAAGAGACAGCGGTGTAACATCAAGTAAAACAACGTCCTTAACATCACCAGAGATAACCCCGCCTTGAATTGCAGCACCTAAGGCGACAGCTTCATCAGGGTTGATCGAATGGTCTGGTTCCTTGCCTGACCACTTCTTAACTGCATCCTGAACGGCCGGAATTCTTGTTGAACCACCATTCAAAATAACCTTGTCAATGTCATTAACAGTTAACTCGGCATCCCTTAAGGCATTGTCAAATGGAACCTTGGTCTTTTCAACCAAATCAGCAGTTAATTCATCAAATTTTGCACGAGTTAAATCAGCTTCCAGGTGTAACGGACCGGATTCACCAGCAGAAATAAATGGAAGGGAGATATGAGTTGAAGATACACCGGATAAATCCTTCTTAGCCTTTTCCGCAGCATCCTTTAGCCGCTGCATTGCCATCTTATCTTTGGTCAGGTCAACACCATTTTCATCTTTGAAGTTCTTAATCAGCCAGTCAATGATCTTGTTGTCAAAATCATCACCACCCAAATGGGTATCACCATTAGTTGACAATACTTGGAAAACGCCGTCACCTAACTGTAAAACCGAAACATCGAAGGTACCACCGCCGAGGTCATAAACCAAAACTTTTTCATCTGGGTTTCCTTTATCAAGTCCATAAGCTAATGAAGAAGCGGTTGGCTCGTTGATAATTCGCTTAACGTCTAACCCAGCAATCTTACCGGCATCCTTAGTTGCCTGACGCTGAGCATCGTTAAAGTATGCAGGAACCGTAACAACAGCTTCTGTGACCTTTTCACCGAGATAATCTTCGGAGAACTTCTTAATGTACTGTAAAATCATTGCAGAAATTTCCTGCGGAGTGTATTCCTTATCACCAATTTTAACCTTGTAACCAGCTTCACCCATGTGCCGCTTGATTGAAGAAACAGTGTTTGGATTGGTAATCGCCTGTCTTTTAGCAACTTCACCCACCTGAATTTCACCATCTTTAAAGGCAACAACTGACGGAGTTGTCCTATTGCCTTCTGGGTTAGTAATAATTTTAGGTTCTTTACCTTCAAGAACAGCAACTGCTGAATTGGTAGTTCCTAAATCGATTCCGATAACTTTTGCCATTTATAATCTTCCTTTCAATTATTGAGCAACAACAACCATTGCTGGTCTTAATGTTCTGTCTTTATATTGATATCCTTTTTGTAAAACTTGGACTACTTGGTCCTTTTGATCATCATTTTCCGCGGCAACCGTTTGCACTGCCTGGTGTAATGTCGGATCAAATTTGCTGCCTTTAGCGGCAATCTCAACAATGCCATGATCTTTCATCGCTTTAACAAGTGAATCAAGTGTCATCTGCACACCCTTTTGCAGCTGCTTTGAAGCGTCATCGTCAGCCTTGACGGCTAAGGCCCGTTCCAAATTATCCATTGCTGGCAAAATGTCTTTAGCTAGGCCTTGCGCCTCATATTTAAGCAGCTGCGCCCGTTCTTTGTTGTAGCGGTTCTGCATATTTTGCATTTCTGCTTCACTGCGCAGGTACTTGTCCTCGAATTCATCGCTCTTTTTCTTGGCAACTGCCAAGTCCTTAGCTAACTTTTGCTCAGCAGTAGGTTTTTCAGGCTTAGCCTTTTCTTTGGTCTGCGTTTCAGGTTTCTTCTTTTTAGAAGAAGATTTTTTCTTATCTAAATCTTTTTCACTAGGAAATTCCTCTTTACTCATTTCTAACCTCCCTATTGAAATCTACCGTAATAATCAAGCAACTTTTTAGCTAATTCATTTCTAAAATACTCAAGCAATGCAATTACCTGCGAATACGGCATGCTTGTCGGACCCAGCAAGGCAATTACGCCTTTACCATGTGAGCCAACGCTGTATTCAGCGGTTAACAGGCTGTAATCTTTCAACAGGTCATTCGGCAATTCTGATCCGAGGCTGACCCGTATCGGATAACGTCCGTTGGAACTAATGCCCATGTCCATCAAATCCGCAATCACATCATCGCGATCAACCAATTCATATAATGAACGTAACTGCTGCACATTGCTTTCAGCGGTGTTATTGAGTAGGTTGATCCGACCATCGACATACATCTGATCGCTTGCCGCATCTTTCAAGACGTCCTCAATCAAGTTGATTAATTCACTCACATGTTCACCACGAATATTGCCGCCCAATTTTTCTTTCAGCAATGTCGGCGTAATTTCTTTCAAACTTTTACCGACCAGTTCATCATTAATCATGCGAACTGCTCGTTCAATTTCATCGCCATTAACCCGGTATGGAAGCGGATAAACCTGATTCTGCACGTTACCATCACTTGTTACCAGAATTGCCATCACCTGCCGGTTGGACAAGGGAACAATCCTAAAGCCAGTAACCTTTAAGTCATTACTCTCCGGTCCCTCTGCAAACGCCGTGTAATTGGTTAAATCCGACAGAATCTTAGCTGCTTCCTGCACAATCTCGTTAACTTGATGAAACGGCCGGTCAAGCTGATTAACAATCTGCTCGTAAACCGATTCGGGTAAACGCAGCGGCTCAACTAAATTATCAAGATAATAGCGATAACCACTAGTTGACGGGATGCGACCGCTGGATGAGTGTGTTTTTTCAATTAAGCCCTGTTCCTCAAGCACAGCCATCTCATTGCGGATTGTCGCACTTGATACCTTAATCGGCAACTGCTTCATCACGGTTTTCGATCCCACCGGATCATGTGTCTGGGTAAAATCATTAATAATTGTTTTTAAAATAAGTTCTTGACGCTCGGTCAACATAAAAATCGCCCTCACTTTTAGCACTCTTACCTATCAGGTGCTAACAATTATATGATACTAGTATTTAGCAGAATGTCAAGCCGAGTGCTAAAATTATTGTACTTTTTCATAAAAAAATCTATCTGCAGCCTGTAGATAGATTCTCTGTCTTATTTTTGTTGTGCAAAGTAGGTTTCAATTTCTTGCTTATCTTTCATCATTTGTTCATGCAAATCAGCTAGGTTAGTAAACTTTATTTCACCTCGGGTATATTTATACCACTTAATGACCACAGGTTGATCATAGGCTTCCTGATTAAACCCAAATAAGTTTGATTCGATAAAAATTTTTCGGCCCTGATGAATTGTCACGTTATAACCCACACTTGTCATCGAATCATACCACTTACCTAGGATTTTGGTTTTAGTTGCATAAACGCCAATTTTAGGAAGAACTTTTTTCCCCTGCCAAACTAGGTTAACCGTGGGAAATCCTAACTTATGGCCATTTCTTAGCCCATGACCAACTATGCCGCTCATCACATAGGGTCCACCTAACAGTTCGCATGCCAGTTCCATTTGTCCGTTTTGGATTGCCGTTTTAATTTCGGTTGAGCCAATTTTTTTATCATCATAAGTTTGTTCGGGCACTTCAATAATCTTGAAGCGACCCTTGGCAAACTTAGGGAAATTCTTCATATTGGCAACATTTTTCGGCCCATAAGTATAATCAAAGCCGGCAATTACCGTATCCGCCTGCAGCTTGACAAGCACATTATCAACAAATTCTTGGGCTGTCAACTTGCTAAAAGCATCATTGAAATGCATAACGAGCAGGTAATCAACGCCTAACTTCTTCATCTTATAGGCTTTTTCGTTTAGATTATCAATGTAAAGAACGTTTTTTCCTTGATAGACTTCTTTTGGGTGCCGGTCAAACGTCATCACAGCCACCGGCAAGTTCTTCTTTTTGGCCTCTTGCTTTGCAAGGGCAATTAAATGTTGGTGCCCTAAATGGACCCCATCAAAAAATCCCAAAGCAAGTATCAATTTCTTTGGTAGTATTTTTTCTTTAAATGGATACGTTAAATCAATAATTTCCACTTCAGAAACCCTCATTTCGATTATTCATTTTGCAAGAGCATTAATGCGGGTACATAAAGCGTACCCTTTTTTTGATAAATTGCCTTAACCTTATTATTGTATCTTAATGCCAATTTTTCTGCACCGTTTGTGAGCGAAATTGCTGCACCATTTTTAACTTTTAACCACAACTCCGGCCTTAAATCTACTTGCTCGTATTCCCGAAAAAAATTATCAAGTGGCTGCAGCCAGTCAGTGATTCTTTCAGGTTGGGCAATAACCTGGTCTAATTTAACAGCCTGAGCAAGTGTAAAACCCGAACTCGCAGTTCTGCGTAACTTAGTCATCACGGCGGGAACACCAAGCTTTGCGCCTAAGTCATTGACGAGAGAACGAACATAGGTCCCTTTGCTGCATTCAATTACAAAACCAAAAGCTTCCTGGCCTTTCTCACCATCAAATTTTGGTTCACCAAGAAGCCGGTAAGATTGAACCGTTACCTGCCTCTTGGGCCGTTCCACCTCAATTCCTGCACGTGCGTATTCGTATAAATGCTTGCCGTTAACCCTAACAGCAGAATAAATGGGCGGAACTTGGGTAATTTCTCCCGTAAAGGTGGTCATTTGCTCCTGAATTTGTTCAGCCAATAAGGGACTAGTCAGGCTTTTTTGCTCCAGGACCTGACCTGAAATATCATAACTGTCCGTTGAATAACCAAATAATCCTTCACCCTGGTACTGTTTGTTTTTCGTATGCATCAGTTCAATTAATTTGGTTGCCTGACCAATCGCAATCGGCAAAACTCCTGTTACATCTGGATCAAGCGTTCCTGCATGCCCGATTTTTTTGATATGCAGGGCTTTGCGCAGATGGTAAACCACATCGGCACTGGTCATGCCCTCATCCTTGTCAATTACTAAGATTCCATTTAACATGTTTCCCTTTTCCTACCCGTTCACAACAAAAAAGCGCCAAATGACGCTTTCTAATTAATTATTCCGCTCTGCATCCTGCTTTTTTACTTCAGCAATCAAGCGGTCAATCTTACTACCATATTTAACAGAAGTATCGCGCTTAAAAATAAGCTCAGGAACTTTATAAACGGTCAAAACCTGTCCCAGCAGGTGCCGCATCATTCCTTTGGCTTTTTCCAACCCTATCGCTGCTTCTTGTTCTTTTTCTGCATCTTCTGTCAGCAAACTATAATAAATTGTTGCATAAGACAGGTCATTAGTGCATTCAACAGCAGTAAGCGTGACATCTTTTACCCTAGGATCCCGAATATTCTTACGGAGTATTTTAGTTAATTCACGAAGAATTTCGCCTTCAACACGACCAATTCTATGTTTCATGTTTCCTCCTAATAAAAGTTACTTAGGTTTTACCTCTTGTTTTTCAAAGGCTTCAAGCTGATCATCAACCTTAATATCATTATAGCCTTCAATGGTTAACCCACAATCGTAACCCTGTTTAACCTTCTTAGCATCATCCTTGAAGCGTTTAAGCGAAGCAATTTTACCCGTGTAAATGACAACACCATCACGAATCAGGTGCACGCTAGAATCACGAGTGATGTACCCAGAATCAACAAATGATCCGGCAATTGTTCCGACTTTGGATACCTTCCACAATTCCCGAACGGTCAACGTTCCCGTTACCGTATCTTCATAAGTTGGTTCAAGCATTCCCTGCATTGCGGCCTTTACATCATCAATTGCCTTGTAAATAATACTGTAAAGGCGAATATCAACGCCGTCGGTTTCGGCCTGTGACTTTGCAGTCACCGTCGGCCGAACATTGAAGCCGATGATAAAGGCGTTAGAAGCTCCTGCAAGGGTCACATCGGATTCGTTAATCGCACCGACACCGGCATGAATAATGTTGACTCGAACACCCTCAACTTCAATCTTTTCTAGGGACTGCTGCAACGCTTCAACGGAGCCTTGGACATCAGCCTTAAGAACAATGCCGACTTCCTTCATATTTTCACGTTTCATTGTGTCAAACAGGTTATCCAAGGTAACGTGCTGCACATTTTCACGCGATTTTTGCAAGGCATTCTGCGCTCTTTGTTCACCAACACTTCTGGCCGTCTTTTCATCTTCAAAGACAACCAGCTTGTCGGCCGACTCAGGCACATCATTCAAACCAGTAATTTCTACCGGCATCGATGGTGTGGCCTTTTCCACTTGACGGCCGCGATCATTGGTCATTACCCGGACCCGGCCATAGCGGTTACCGACAACCACCGGATCACCCGTATGCAGAGTTCCTTGCTGAACAAGCAGGTCCGTAACCGGACCACGCCCGCGGGATAACCGGGCCTCGATTACCGTACCAATTGCCGGTTGTTTCGGATCGGCCTGCAGCTCCATTACATCGGCCTGCAGAAGGATCATTTGCAATAAGTCATCAACATTTTCACCGGTTTTGGCAGAAATATTAACAAAAATTGTGTCGCCGCCATAATCCTCAGGAATCAAATTATACTTCATCAATTCCTCGGTAACGTGCTTAGGATTGGCACCTGGGGCATCAATCTTATTGATTGCCACAATAATTGGTACCTGGGCACTCTTAGCGTGATCGATTGCCTCAATTGTCTGCGGCATTACACCGTCATCAGCAGCAACGACCAAAACAACAATATCGGTTATTTCGGCGCCACGTTCACGCATGTTTGAGAAGGCGGCATGTCCAGGAGTATCAAGAAAAGTAATTAGATGATTATCAACTCTTACCTGGTAAGCACCGATTTTCTGCGTGATGCCTCCGGCTTCATGAGCAGAAACGTGGGTATGACGCAAACGGTCAAGCAAAGTGGTTTTACCATGGTCAACGTGGCCCATGATAGTAACTACCGGCGGCCGTTTAATCTGATTCTTTGACTTCTTTGAGGCTTGCATTTGCTTGTCGTAGAGATTGTCAATATCGGAAATATCCTCATGAACCTTTTCTTCAGCATTAATTCCATATTCAGCGGCCAGCAGCTCAATTGTGTCCTTATCCAAGGATTGATTCTGATTGGTCATAATTCCCAGCATAAAAAGCTTCTTAACTAATTCTGCTGGTTCACGGTGCAAAATTTTACCCAGATCTTGAGCGTTCATGCCCTCTTCATAGACCAATGTTTCTGGTAACGGCCGCTCTTTGCGCTGTGTAAGCTGTTTCTTAGGCTGCTGTTCAGCCTGACGCCGCTTATTTTTACGCTTTCGCCTTTCCTTCCGGTCCGAATGGTTGGTATTATTACCATTATTAGAAAATTGATTTTGGCCCTTGCGTCCTGGCTTGCCAAAATTATGGCTGCGATCATGACCATTGCCGCGGCGATTTTCCTTATCCTTAACTGGTTCCGGAGCTTCAACCGTTTTATTGATATTTGTATGAGCATTATTACGGCGCGGTGTAGACTGATTCTGCTTCATCCGTGCTGGTGACGGCTTTAAAATCTTTGGGCCAATCACCTTTTCCGATGCTTTTTCCGTTTTCGTGCTGGCATTAGTAGTAGCTTTTTTCGCTTCGGTAGGTTCCGTTTTGCTCTTTCCAGAATTATTCAGCTGATTGTGATATTCCTTTTTCGCACGAGTAGCCTGCTGATTCAGTTCAGTTTCCTCAACTCGCTGCTTCTGTTTCAGTTGGTTAAGCAAATCACGTGCTGCCGGCTTCTTCACTTCTTGACGCTCAGACCGCCGCTTTCCCTCTTGCTGCCGATTTTGGTTGCGATTACGACGGTCATTGCGCTGGCGGTTGTTGCGGCGGCGATTATTTCCTTGCTTATTATTTGTTTCGCGAACCTTCTCGTTCTTGCGAATTGAGGTAACAGAAATCTTAATCTTGCTGTCTTTCTTGCCGGTACTTTCCTTACTTGTCTTTTCTTCTTTCTTGGCTGGAGCGGAGGTTTGAAAACTGCCTTTTAGTTGATTTACTTGTGCTTCATCCAGCGAGGACATGTGGTTTGTAACATCAAAGCCCAGCTTCTTTGCCTTTTCGACCACAACTTTATTGTCGATGCCTAATTCTTTTGCTATTGTATAAATTCTTGTTTTAGTCATCCGATCACGCTCCTTCATTAATCTTTTTGACCAGTGCATGGTAAAAACCGCTATCCGTCAGCCCTAACACCTTGCGTTTTTTACCAACTGCATGGGATATTTCCTCAGAGCTAAACGCGTTAATAACTTCAATTTTGCAGTTATATGCGCTTTTGCTAATTTTATCAAGTGTGTCCTGGTGGGCATCACTAGCCAAAATCACTGCTTTTACTTGTCTATTCTTAAGTCCAGCAAGCACGAGTTCGCTACCGGAAATCAGCTTTCCTGCTCGCTGTGCCAAACCCAGCAAATTTAATGCTTTTTGTCTATTTTGCAAACTTATTTATCACCAAATAATTCTTTCCGTGCCTTTTGGTGGTCGACATAGCCATACAAATCATCATAGAAACTTTCTGGAATTTTTGCACCCAAGCTGCGTTCCAAAACTTTCTTCTCTTTTGCTTCTTTAATCTTGTCAGGATCTAATGAAACATAGGCACCACGACCAGCCTTTTTCCCGGTAGGATCAATTGCAATCTGCTTCTCCTTGTCAATCACAACCCGTACTAATTCTTTTTTGGGCTGCATTGTATCGGTCAATAAATCCTTCCGCATTGGAATTTTTCTTTTTTTCAAAAAAATCACCAACCTTATTCTTCGGAATCATCTTCTACAATGTCATCAGCACTGGCTTCTTCAGATTCAGCCGTTTCTTTTTCATCAGCTTCGCTATCAAGCTGATCCTCTGCTGCATCTTCAGCAACGCTGATATCAGTATCTTCCGCATCCTCAACCGTTTCGGTATCCGTTTTATCAGTAGCGGATTTGTCTTCATCAACAAATTCCACTTCCGATTCGGGCCGAATGTCAATCTTATAGCCGGTTAAACGCGCTGCTAAGCGGACATTTTGCCCTTTCTTACCTATTGCTAACGATAATTGATAGTCAGGCACAATAACTAGGGCGCTCTTTTCGTCATCATCGTTGCCAAACTGCACCGCAATTACCTCAGCAGGATTCAAAGCATTGGCAATGAAATCAGACGGATCTTCTTCATACTGAACAATATCAATGTTTTCACCGCCCAATTCGTTGACAACGTTTTGTACACGAGCACCACGCTGACCGACACAGGTTCCCACCGGATCAATGTTGGGATCGGTCGACCGAACAGCAATTTTGGTTCGATCGCCTGCCTCACGCGCAATTGACACGATTTCCACGGTCCCATCATAAATTTCCGGAACTTCCTGCTCAAACAAACGCTTGACCATATTCGGCGCTGTCCGTGAAACGGTGATTTGTGCTCCTTTTGAATCGGAACCAACATGCGTTACCAACACACGAATCTGATCCTGGGGATTATAGGTTTCGTTAGGCATTTGGTCACGGTGCGGCATTACCGCTTCAACATTATCAATTTTAACATAAACGAAACGATTATCACGCCTTTCAACCGTTCCTGTAATCAATTCATCTTCATACTGCGAATATTCATCAATAATATGATTGCGTTCCGCCTCACGCAGACGCTGCATGATTACCTGCTTAGCCGTTTGTGCTGATAGCCGGCCAAAATTCTTTGGCGTAACTTCAAAGCGAATCTCATCACCGATTTCATACGCACGGTTAATTGTTAACGCATCCTTCAAGCTCACTTCCATCCGGTCATCATGAACTTCATCGACAACAGTCTTAACAGCCATTACTTTGAACTTGCCAGTGTTTTCATCAAAATCAACTTCAACATTTTGAGCCTGGTTGTAATTCTTTTTATATGCAGCAATCAAAGCAGCCTTAATTGCGTCAACAATGACATCCTGCTTGATCCCCTTGGTTTTCTCTAGTGTAGCAAACGCTTCTAGCATTTCGTTAGACATGATTTTGTTAATCATCCTTTCTAAAACTCGACTGCAAAGCGAATATTTGCAATCAATTTGTGTGGAATAATAATTTTCTTGCGCTTAGTTTTTATCTTTATTTCCAGTTCGATTTGGTCATCATTGTATGATTTTAATGTTCCCTCATACATTTTCTTGCCATCAATCTTTTGATAAAGTCCGACATGAATATAATTATCAAGGGCTTTCTGCCAATCACTTTCGGTTTTGATTGGCCGTTCAATCCCTGGAGAAGAAACTTCCAAGATATATGGATCAGGAAGCGGATCTGGATCTAAAGTGTCCAGCTTCTCTGAAATTAGCTCACTCAAACTAGCAATTTCATCCATATCAATCCCGTTAGGCTGCCGATCCACATATATGCGCAAATAGTTTTTGCCCTTTTCCTTAACATATTCAATCGCAACCAATTCGTCATCACGCCCAGCAGTGATTGCTTTAATCTGGGGTAAAACAAGACCTGTAATTTTCGCCAAAAATTTCCCTCCGTAATAAAAAGAGTGAGCAAAAAGACTGCTCACTCGAATTTACTTATCCGAACTTGTAGATAATATTAGCATATTTTAGCAATAATCGCAATTAGATTCAACAAAGAAACGCCAACAAAAATTAATGTTCCCTAGTTATTAGCTGGTGCAACTGGTGTGAAATTATATGTATGTGCCTCGCTTTCTCCTTCAGGAGTAGTCACAATAAAACTTAATTCATCTTTTGAATGCTTAGTAACAACTATCTCATTTCCATATTCATCACGCACAGTCGTGCCGGCGGGATAATTAATTGCTATGTCATAATCTCTTTGCGTAATAATTTCCTTATTTAAGCGGTCAATTCCCGAATTTAAATAATCATTGTACTTGCCAACATATTTTTCTTTGTGTGTCGCAAAATACTTTAATGCCTTTTCATAGAGTTTAATTGTATCTTGCTTAGAAAGTTTTTCCCCTTTTCTAAGTGTCTGCTTAAAATATTTATCAGCCTTCTTATGATTCTTAGACCATTTAGATTGTGTGTGTTTGATGGCTATTGCAGCAACAGCAGAAGTTTCTCCAAAGCTTACGATTGGACTTAATGCTGTAATACTGGTTACTACTAAAATAATTATTTTTCTATTAATTTTCATAATATTTTACCCTAATTAATTTCTTTCATTTTCCCTTCAATTTTAGCATAAGGCAAATAATCATCACGAAATTTTTTAGTTTCGCTCATCATCGGCAATTTTTGCTGTTTAATGGCCGTTTCGGTTTCTGCAGTGTCAATTCCTAGCCGGTTAGCCAAGTAAAATTGCATTGGTGCAGAGTGAATATGATTATAAACAAATTTAAAATCTTTGTCGTCACCTTATTTTATTTGTGCCTCAGTTAAATCAAGGGAAACGTGATAAGTAGGTTCATGGCTAATAATAACCCGCTTAATAGCTTACTCTTTAAATTCTAGCGAATAACTAGTATGTGACCGTTCTAAGATATTTAGGCCATGCTTATTAATTAAAGCAACTAAGTAAGTGACAGCATTTTTATTAACGCCATATTTTTTGCTTAATTCTTTTGGTCCAGCATGATAATTTTTCCACAAATTATAAATATTAACTTTGTCCTGTTTAGATAATTTAGCCATAGTAAAAACTCCGAAATTAATTTGTCTTAACTTCGGGGTTCAGATCAATAGTCAGAGACTTTTATATTATTTATTACAGTATTATCATCAATTTTAATACTATATGAATCTCCTAAAATAAATCCATTTGTTTCTACTATTATTTCATCTGATCCTAAAATTCCAAATAAAGCAGAAGATCCATTTACATCTTTAACATCTTTATAAAGCTTATTTCCTTCATTATTTGTTACAAAGACGTTAAATTCAAAATCATTTAAAGTTGCTTTTATCTTATCCGCATATTCTTCCATATTCATAATATATTCATCCTTTTTAATAATAAATAAAAATATATAATTTGAAAAAGCATCCACTTTCTCAATTAAGAATTATCATCTTGCACTTACGGCATACAGGTAACAGATGTAACAGGCAAAATCGCCGATTCGCTTACGGTCAACATTAGTATTGCCTGAAGGAACTAGTTGTTGAAACCAAGTAGTTTTTATGCCAGCCTGCTCTAAGCTGCGACTAATAATTGTCACATAATAAATGACACTATCATGAACATGTGTTCTGTACGCATCGTTTTTTACGCGGTCATCATTACTGGCAAGCGCCCAATTAGCACGCATCTCAGCATAAACAATTGCTTGCTCAACAAGACTAGCTAGGTAATCTTCAACTTCTTGCTCTCCAGCTTGACCAACTTGATCTGTAATAGCCGTATAAATAGCTGTTGCTTCACTAGTCATCAAACATCCAGGCTTTTGTTTTAAACTTTTGGGGGTAATTATCGCTAGCATTTTTTTCTCCTTTATAATAATGACTAAAAATTAGCGTTCGCATTTTGATCAATGCATTCACATTATTGACAAACTGTTGATATCCTGCCTTATCATGCGGAACCATATAGTCTTCACTAATCAAAGGGACAATCTTATTGACCGACAAATCTGATTTAACTAAGTCAATTATTTCATCCTTGTCTAAAAACATTTCCAACTTAAAAAATGAAATAAAATCAGCAAAATCTATAAAATTATCAAACCAGACTTGATAATTAGTAAAGGATTTTTTCAAACCTTTTCTGGTAACTGAATTAGAATCATTGAACCATTCTTTTAAGCAAAACAAGGTAGAATCAATTCTATCACTAAGACCACCTCTTCCTCCGCGAGCCTGATTAATAGTATACAGCCGACTTTCAGTTACCATGCTTTTAGGCCAGATTGTATGACCACCTATTGTTCTAGTTACTTTTAGATAAGCAATTATTTCTTTTTCACTAAGACCTGCTTTAAGGGCATAATGTCTTGAAGGGCCAAGATAATCTGTGCTACAAATAAACCTTGAATCTGCAAGCACCTTGATAAACTTTTGCTGCTTGTTACATCTAGAAAGCGCCCAACTTAAATCATCATAAATTTCTGTCCCCCTTCCTCCATCAGGATCAGGCCACTTACCAAAGGGGATCTCGTTAATACGATAATTATCAAGTAAATAATTTTTCATTTTATTCTCCAGTCACTACAGCTTAATCTTAGAAAGCAGCATCGCATGATCAGGTAATTGGGTTTCGCTACACTCTTTTAAACTGCCATCTTCATTATAATATTCTGCCTTTGTTTCCGAATTAAGGATTCTAAAATTCCAATCATAAACTTGCTGATCAGCAAACTGCAATCCTTTAATAAAAAAGTGATCATCAGAAACATAGCCATTAGTTGACTTTTTTGAAGCTCCCCAAGAATATCCTGCTGGCTTGCTGATAGTAAAGCCTTTTTCATCTGCATAAGCCACAATTTTTTGATAGTTATAATATTTAGCACCATTTTGATAATCACCGAGATTCTCACGTTTGTAATAATTGTTAAAATCCCCGCCAACAATAACTGTATCTTTTTTCGCAATATTGTCAAACAAAGTTTTGAATTCAGCAAATCTAGATTTACCGTCAAGCTCTGGTTCTTGTCCACCAATCCTGATTCGTGCTCCACAAATTATAAGCTTTTTGCGCTGCCACTTAGTTTCTACACCTAAGAAATTAGGTAAATCTTCTTCGCTGCTAGATAATGAAAAATGTTTCGTACCACGCCAATTTAAAGCAGAATTTTTCTTCAAAGCAAGCAAAATTTGATTGCCCTTCTGAACTTTTTTATCAAGAAACACAGCATAGTGCTCGCTGAGACGTTTAATCAGATTAATCGCACTAGGAACCTTAACAAATTCGGTTAACACGATAACATCTGGATTTGCCTTTGCAATTGCACTATGAATAAACGAGGGCAGCGAATAATTGTTTACTATAGAGCGACCATTAATATTCCATTCTAATAATTTAAGCTTTTCCATATTTTTATCCTTAAAGACTTATTACCTTACGATTTATATGTTATCACCTCTGCTTTTTATTTGCAAGTGAAAATTTGAGAGAAATAAAAAACCATGAGGAAAAACCTCATGGTTAATTTTGGTTAAGTAAAGCTTGATTCTTCTCAATGACAAACCGCAAATAACGAATGACATCGGCTGTTGGCGTTGTATGATTCAAAATCATCTTTGCCTTATATTTGGCATAAACATCTCGGTCAACTTTGATATTCAACTTGGAATACTGCATATTATCAACTGTTACATTACTATTCAGCAACTGATAATTTTGTGTTTGCTTCTGCATATGTGTAGTTAGATCGGCAGTGACAGTTATACTTTGTAAAACCAAAATTGCCTTATATAACTCAGCCAATCTTGCATTAACACGGATTGTTACCATCACTTTATCATTTTTCATCGAAGTCAATTTTCTCACCAATTTTCAATAATTACTTTAAGTGGTAAATTCTAATACTGCCTTTAATTAGAGGTCAAAGAGTGATAACTGGTTTTGGTCGGGCATCTCTTCCAAAACACCATTACTTTCCAAATATTCCATGATCGTTTGCGAAACCTTGCCGCGTTTGGACAGGTCTTCTTTGGATAAAAATTCTTGTTCCGCCCTTGCTGCCACAATCTGCTTAGCGGCATTGTTGCCCAAGCCGGGAACAGCATTAAACGGCGCTAAAATTGTGTGCTTATCTAAAATCTTGAAATTAGTCGCTTCCGATTGGTTAATATCGACCATCTTGATCTTGATTCCCCGCTCCAGACATTCGTTGGCAATCTCCAAGACTGTCAGCAAGCTTTTATCCTTAGCGGAAGCATCATTGCCTTCATCCTGGATCTTTTTCATAGCTGCCTTCACCGTGTTTTTACCGTGGCTCATCGCAACTAAATCAAATAAATCGGCCCGAACAGAAAAGTATGCGGTGTAATAAATTTCTGGATAATAAACCTTAAACCAAGCAATGCGCAAAGCCATCAAAATATAAGCGGTGGCATGAGCTTTCGGAAACATGTATTTAATTTTCAAACATGACGGGATATACCAGTCAGGAATTTTATCATTATCCTTCAAAACAGCCATGTCTTCATCACTGATGCCTTTACCGTGCCGCACTGATTCCATCGTAGAAAAGGCAACCTCCGGTTTAACGCCCCAGTGAATCAAGTCCATCATGATGTTGTCACGACAACCGATAACATCCTTTAACCTGCAGGTTTTGTTATTAACCAGATCCTCAGCATTACCCAGCCAAACATCGGTACCGTGGGACAAACCGGAAATCTGCAGTAATTCACTAAAAGTGGTCGGCTTAGTTTCTTCAAGCATCCCCCGGACAAATCTTGTCCCAAATTCCGGTACACCCAAGGTCCCCGTTTTCGACTGAATCTGTTCCGGCGTCACACCCAAAATCTTCGGACTAGAAAACAGCGACATTACTCCCGGATCATCCGGCGGAATTGTCAACGGATCAATCCCCGACAAATCTTGCAGCATCCTGATCATCGTTGGGTCATCATGACCCAGGATATCAAATTTCAAGATATTATCGTGAATGGAATGAAAGTCAAAGTGGGTCGTCAGCCACGCCGCATTGACATCATCAGCCGGATACTGCACTGGGGTAAAATCGTAGATATCCATATCATCAGGAACAACGACTATCCCCGCTGGGTGCTGTCCTGTTGTCCGCTTAACACCACTGACGCCCGCTGCCAGCCGGTCAAGCTCTGCACCCCGCAACTTCAGTTCACGCTCCTCATCAAAGTGCTTAGCATAGCCATAGGCGGTCTTATCGGCAACCGTGGCAATTGTGCCAGCCCGGTAAGAATTGTCCGGACCAAACATTACCCGGATAAAGTTATGGGCAACCGGCTGATAGTCCCCCGAAAAGTTCAGATCAATATCAGGGACCTTGTCACCATGAAAGCCTAGGAACGTAGCAAACGGAATATCTTGCCCGTCCTTAACTAATTCCGTCCCGCACTCTGGACATTTCTTGTCTGGCAGATCAAACCCCGATCCATATTCACCATTTTCAAAAAATTCGGAATACTTACATTGCGGGCAGCGATAATGCGGTGCAAGGGGGTTAACTTCGGTAATTCCTGACATTGTTGCAACTAAACTCGAGCCAACAGATCCCCGCGAACCAACCAGGTAGCCGTCCTTATTAGACTTGGCAACAAGCCGCTGCGAAATCAGATAAATAACCGCATAACCATTAGAAATAATCGAATTTAATTCCATTTCAATCCGATCAGCAACTATTTTAGGCAGTGGCTTACCGTATAATTCGTATGCCTTATCATAAGTTAGTCGCTTCATTTCCTCATCGGCATTCTTAATATGCGGTGGATATAAACCATCCTTAATCGGGGCGATTTCTTCCACTGAATCCGCAATTGCACGCGGATTATCAATCACAATTTCTTGAGCAACATCCTTACCCAAAAAGTCAAAGGCTTCAAGCATTTCCTGTGTTGTGTAAAAATGCAGATCCGGTTGCTCCTTATTGCGATCGGGGTTACTGCGCTGCGCCGAAATCAAAATTGTCCGGTAAATTGCATCATGCGGGTCAAGATAGTGAACATCCCCCGTTGCCACAACCGGCTTATTCAGTTCTTTGCCTAACTTATAAATATTAGCCAAAATTTCCTCAAGTTCGGCCTCATCCGCAATTAAATTATCTGCAATTAGCTGGGAATAAGCGGCTGGCGGTTGCACTTCTAAATAGTCATAAAACTTGGCTTTTTTTCGGGCTTCGTCATAGCCCTTCTGCATCATGGCAACAAAAACATCACCTTCGCCGCAACCAGAACCATAAAGAAGGCCGGCATGATTTTCAGCTAAGTCAGACTTAGGTGTCCGCGGAATCCGGTAAAAGTCTTTCGTGCTGGCAATTGAGACCAAACGGTACATGTTTTTCAGTCCCGCTTGATTCTGAGCCAAGATCGTCATGTGCGACGGACGTGCCCGCTTATACACCTGTCCCCCCTTAGCATAATCATTCAGTTTACCCAGATCATCTTCACCGAACTTCTTCTTAAAAGCATCCAGCATTTTAAACATCAGGTAACCCGTTGCTTCAGCATCTTGATTGGCCCGGTGGTGGTGTTCTAAGACTACATTATATTTTTTAACCAGCGAATCCAATGTATGCCGCGCTTGTTCCGGATGAAGAAGACGCGACACTTCCAAGGTATCGACAACCGGTTGCTTGATTTCATCCAAGTCCGCACGTCTCAATGCTGCGTTGACAAAACCAACATCAAACTGAACGTTATGGCCACATAAAGGATCGGTACCATAAAAATCTTTGAATTGCTTGATCACAACCGCTTCATCATCAGCCGCACCGACCATTTCATCGGTGATCGAGGTTAAATTAATTGTCTGCTCGCTCAACGGGTGGTGCGGATTAATGAATTTGTCAAAGCGCTCAATTACCTCACCGTTTTTCATTTTAACAGCGCCGATTTCAATAATCGTGTCATAAACTGATGATAAACCCGTTGTTTCAACGTCAAAAATAACAAATTCACGGTCTTCATAAGTCATTGGTGCAGGATTTAGTACAAGCAGCGCATGATCATCAATCATATTGGCTTCAACCCCGTATACAATTTTGACCCCAGCCTTTTTACCCGCATTATAAGCTTCAGGAAAGGCCTGAACGTCCCCATGATCGGTAATCGCAATTGCTTTTTGCCCGAATTTTTTAGCAGCCATGACAAAATCGGTGGCGGTATTCGTAGCGTCAAGCTGACTCATGTTAGTATGCAGATGCAACTCAACCCGTTTTTGCTCGCCCTGATATTTTTCTTCACGGCCCACATGTTCAACAATCTCAAAACTGGAAATGTTAAAGACAACTTCGTGTTGCCACTGGTCATCTGCCGCTGTTCCTTGCATTTTAGCCCAGGTACCGGGTTTAATCGCCGACATGCTTTTGGCTTGTTCCTTATCCGAAACAAACTTCTTAAAGCCGATTGAATCAGTGTAATCGGTAATTTCACCGGTAAAAATAATTGAACCAGTTTTTAATTCACGGCTTTCAATGTTAAAGATATTGCCCTCAATAACAATATTTCGGCTGCCGTCTTCAATATCTTTAATTTGCGTAATTGGTAAACTTTGATCAAGCTTGCGGTTGCCGTAACTGGTCTTTCTTGTAGGATAAGTTTGCACCTTTTCCTTCGGTTTTTCCGGAGCTGCTTCATATACTTCCTGCATATTTTGTTCATGTTCCTGCTGCAGCTGCTGTAAACTCTCCAAATTATTATCGGTATTTTGCTCATTAACCTCCGTGATAAACTTCAAGTTAAAAAAGCCAAAAGAACGCATTTCCTCAGCAAGCTGGTCCAACATCTGTTGCTCAACCAAACTATCAACAATTGAATTGTCGACGGGAATTACCCAACGATTATCTTCTTTTTGCGGCTGGTGGTTAGCAATGAATTCGCGGGCCATTGGCTGCAAAATTTGTGAATTCTCGACGGCATAGTGCCAATACTCGGGCAAAGTTTCGTCTGAACCATCTCTAGTCCGAATAAACAACTGCACCGTTACAAAGGCCGAGAAGGTTGCTGTGATTGCCTTGCACAAAGCATCATAAGTTGCAAATTTTAACGGTGTAGCAAAAAAAACATGGATATCCCACCTATGTTCTTTAGCGTACACATCCACGTTTTCGATTTCACCTTTTTGCAAAAGTTCATTATCGGCAAATTCTTGGGGAAATTTTACCTGCTTTAATAGCTTTAAAAAAAGTTCGTTCTTATCAGCCACAAAAATTATCCTAACTCTTTAGTCACAAAATCATTCAATTGGTCAACCGCTATTTCATTTGCCTTGGCATCGCTTGGCCGTTTAACTTCAACAACTCTGTCCGCTGCCTTTTTGCCGATTGTAATTCTAATTGGCGCACCAACTAAATCAGCATCGGCAAACTTAACACCGGCACGTTCATTACGGTCGTCGTATAAGACATCGTAATTTTTGCTTAATTGCTGCTCAAGCTGCTGGGCCAGCTTAGTTTGCGCTTCGTCCTTCATCTTCATCTGTACAATGTGAATCGCAAACGGAGCAATTTCCTTTGGCCACGCAATCCCAAACTTAGTCAGATGCTGCTCAACAATGGCTGACATCATCCGCGTGACGCCAATACCATATGAACCCATGATCACTGGCTGTGCCTTGCCATTTTCATCTAAAAAGCTCGCACCCATCGTCTTAGTATAATATGTACCCAGCTTAAAAATATGCCCAACTTCAATCGAGGTCGTAAATTTTAATGGCAAATGATCAACCGGATCCGGTTCGCCTTCATTGGCAACCCGAATATCACCAAACTGATCAACCTGAAAATCCCGGTTAAGGTTGACGTTTTTCAGTTGGTAGCCTGTTTCGTTGGCGCCAACTACAAAATTATCAAGACCCTTAACCGTATTATCAGCGATAATCTTATCAGCCCAATTAGCTTTAACTGGACCAACACCGCCCTTTTCTGCACCGGTAATCGCAACTAACTCATCATCAGTTGCCGGCCGCAAACTATCAGCATCCAGTAAATGCGTCAATTTAACTTCGTTTACCTGCTTGTCTCCGCGCAGCAAAACTAAAACATGTTCAGTTTCATTTACAATATAAAGAACACTCTTAACGATTCTCGTTTCAGGAATTTCTAAAAATTTGGCTAATTCAGCAATCGTTTTTTGCCCTGGTGTCGCCACCTTAACAAGCTCTTTCGGCTCTTCAGCTTTTGCTTTAAATGTATCAATACTTTCTGCCATTTCCAAATTAGCCGAATATGTTCCCGTTTCATTGGTTGCAATTGTATCTTCACCGATTGCTGCCGGCGCCTGAAATTCCGTCGAGTTTTTACCACCCATCGTACCGGAATCGGCAATAACTGGATTGACAACAAGACCACAGCGGCGATAAATATTCTCAAAAGCCTGCTTTTCATCATCAAACTGCTTGTCTAGCTGCTCTTTTGTAGCAGCAAAGCTATAGGCATCAAGCATAATGAATTCCCGGCCCCGGAGCAAACCAAACCGTGGCCGATTTTCATCCCGAAACTTGGTTTGGATCTGGTAAAGCGCAATTGGCATCTGCTTGTAGCTCTTTAAGTTCTTAGCAACAATTTCCGTAAAAGTTTCTTCATGCGTTGGGCCAAGCAAGCTTTCACGTCCGTGCCGGTCTTTCAAACGAAACATTTCCGGACCATACTTTTGCAAGCGTCCCGAGTCTTCCCACAAAGACGCTGGCAAAAAGTGCGGCATGGAAACTTCTGGAACATCAATTTTTTCCATTTCTTCTTCCATGATTTTTTCTGCCTTGCGCAAAACGCGGTAGCCCAAAGGTAAGTATGCATAAACACCAGCGGTAACTTGGCGAATATAGCCGCCCCGCAGCATTAACTTATGGCTCTCGGCTACAGCATCTGCTGGCGCTTCTTTCAGAGTTGGCATAAAAAATTTAGATTGACGCATTTAATTTTCTCCCACGAACATAAAATTTATTTAATAAAGTAGCGGTAAATATCATTACCGGTTACAGCAATAATTAAAATCAACAACAGACCGAAGCCAACCAGTTCAACAATGGCTTCATGATTTTGTGAAATTGGCTTTCCTCTGACTAACTGGATCAAGTTGAGCAGCAGCTTTCCACCGTCTAATCCCGGGATCGGAATTAGATTGACAATTCCCAAATTAATCGAGATCATCGCTAAAAAGGCTAGGATATAGGAAAAGCCCATCTGTGACACCTGCGAAGTTTCCGAATAAATTCCAACCGGTCCAGACAGCTTATTCAGGCTAAAGTGCCTAAATAAACCGCCAACAGCAGAAAAAATCATTCCAGTGGTTGAAACGGCAGTATCCCAGCCGCGCTTAAACTTACCGGCAACACTTTCATCGGTTTTCGCCTGAATTCCAATTTGGTAGACAATCTCTTCACCGGCCATCTTTGCCTGAGGCTTAACACTAAGCGTTCGCTGTTGTTTGTCTTGTTCAACCTTGATTTTCAGAATTTTACCCTTACTTTGATCAATTTGCGTTGACACAGCAAGAAAGCTGTCTGTCTTGTGCCCATTTATTGCAACCAGCCGGTCGCCCGGTTTAATCTGGGCTGTTTGTGCCGGCGAACCGGGCTCTACCTTGGCAATGGTTGTCGTCGCCGGACCCGGAACAGTATAGGTCCACAGCAAGAACACGACAAAGCCTAAAATAATATTCATCAGCGGACCTGCAAGATTGGTTGCCAATTTCTGCCAAATATTGGCATTTTGAAACTGTGTGTCCCGCGGCGCAATAATTAATTCTGTCTTATCTTTACCGATAATTGTTGCATCATGATTAACCCGATACGTAATTTTCTTAGTTTCATCACCATTTTCGTAGCCGGTAATCGTTAATGAATCGACCAAATCAGCAGCAATGACTTGAACAGGAATGCCTTCAATCGGCATTTCGGATTCTGACGCATCAATTCGGACAACTTCATTTTGCTGGTTTAGCTGCAGAATCACTGTCGTTCCCGGATCGATTTGACTTTCTTCGTCACCGCTTGCCAAACGAACATAGCCGCCTAATGGCAGCCAGCGAATTGTATAAGTAGTCGGATTGCGCCTAATTTGTAACAGCTTAGGCCCCATACCAATGGAAAATTCGCGAACAAGGATTCCCGATTTTTTTGCCACAATAAAATGCCCAAATTCATGGACAAAAACCAGTATACCAAAGACAACTAAAAAGATTAGGATTCCCTTCACTAAACTTCTCCTAGTGTATTATTCCCAGTAATGCCGCAACAACCGGCAATACAAACAACATGCTGTCAAAACGATCTAAAATACCGCCGTGTCCCGGCAAAATTTTGCCGGAATCCTTGACATTATAAAAGCGTTTATAAGCAGACTCAACTAAATCGCCCATTTGACCAACAATTGACAGGAAAAAGGCAGCGATAATCATTTGGACTTGAGGATAGCCAACTTTGACAAAGTAAACATAGACCGCCGCACAAATCACCGCTAACACCGTTCCACCAATTGAACCTTCCCAGGTTTTGTTGGGACTAATTACCGGCCACAGCTTATGTTTGCCGATCTTACGACCAATCATGTAAGCACCGGTATCGGTCAGCCACACAACTACAAACACGTAGCAAAGAAGGGCCAAGCCATTAGCGCCATTTCTAATGGCGGCCATGTAGTGAAAACCGGTGCCAATATAAAGTGAACCCAAGGTATAAACACCAACATCGTCAAAGGTCGTTTTATTTTTAGACAAAACCGTCCAAGTCAGCATTAGCATGATTAATGCAAAATAAACACCAAACTTGGTCCAGTGCCATGGCATCCCCTTGAAGAAACTATCGGGAACCGCCCACGTAATCGTTGCAAGCAATGCTAAAACAAAATTTAATGAAACCAAGATTTGTTTTTTCATCAAAAAGATTTCACTGATACCCACAGCAGCAAAAGCTACTGTCAGCCAGTCCATCCAGAGTCCGCCTGCAATTACAATCGGAATAAATAAAATTAAGGCAACCACTGCCGTAATAACACGTTGTTTCATACCATTACCTAACTATCTGATTCATCAACTTTGCCAAACCGCCGGTGTCGCTTAGCAAAATTTCCTACAAAGCCTTGCAAATCTTTTTCATTGAAATCCGGCCAATATTTTTCACTAAATGCCAGCTCGGAATAAGCCAGTTGCCAAAGAAGAAAATTCGACAGCCGCTGTTCACCCGATGTCCGAATCAACAGATCGGGATCACGGTATTGCCCAAAATTAGCCGTCATCAAGCGGTCAGAAATCATTTCTTCAGTGATTTCCTGGCTCGTTATGCTGCCGCTTTCAATCATCCCGCCAAGTTCTTTCATGGCCGACGTGATTTCCTTGCGCGCACCATAGTTAAATGCAAAATTCAGCACCAAACCGGTATTATCTGCGGTCTCCCGCATGGCCCGCTGAACCACATCATAGGTTTTCTTGGGCAGATCATTTAAATAACCCATAATGTTTACTTTAACATTATTTTTCATTAAACTTGGCATAAATTTGTCAAAAAAACGTACCGGTAGATTCATTAAATATGCCACTTCTTCTTTGGGGCGTGCCCAATTTTCCGTTGAAAAAGCATAAAGGCTCAATACTTTTACGCCAAGTTTATCGGCAGCCAGCGCAATCGTTTCAACATTATTCATTCCGGCATAATGACCGGCGACACGGGGCTGCTTGCGCGCTTTTGCCCAGCGCCCATTGCCGTCCATGATAATCGCTAAATGATTTAATTGGTTTTTTCCCATAAATTAGCCTTGTGTGATCTCTTTGCGCTTAGTGTCGGCAAGCTCATCGATTTTTTTCGTTGCATTATCAGTGGCTTTTTGGACCTGTTTTTCTAAATTGCGCTGCTCGTCTTCCGTAATTTCGTCATCTTTTTCTTGCTTTTTGAGACTGTTCATTGCATCCCGGCGAACATTTCTGACAGCAATTTTGGCTTCTTCGGCTGACTTGTTAACTTCCTTAGCAATCTCCTGTCTTCTTTCCCCAGTTAATTGCGGAATTACCAATCTGATTACCTTGCCGTCATTTGCCGGGGTTAGTCCCAGATTAGATGCCAAAAGAGCATGCTCAATTTCATCAAGACTATTTTGGTCATACGGTGTAATCAGCAGGACCCGTGGTTCGGGAATTGTCACACTCGACATTTGCGTCAGCGGCGTCGGTGCACCGTAATAGTCCACCTTAACTCCTTCAAGAATTGCAGCATTTGCTACACCAGCACGGATTGAACCCAGATTTTTTTGGTAAACTTCAATCGATTTTTCCATATTTGTCTTGGTATTTTTTATTGTCTCGTTATCCATTATTTCCCTCCTTCAATAACTGTTCCAATATTTTCGCCCATTACTACTTTTTTAATATTGCCTTCAGTGTTGACATTAAAAACAATCAGCGGAATATTTGTGTCCATCGACAAAGAACTAGCCGTTCGGTCCATCACCTTTAGGTTCTTGGCAATGATGTCAAGCTGGGTCAATTCGGTATACTTCTTTGCGTGCGGATCAATCTTCGGATCGGCGGTATAAACGCCATCAACGCCATTTTTAGCCATCAAAATTACGTCTGCACCGATCTCCGCTGCCCGTAAAGCAGCAGTCGTATCCGTTGAAAAATACGGATTGCCCGTGCCGCCGCCCATGATGACTACACGGCCCTTTTCCAGGTGACGAATTGCCTTTCTTCTGATATAAGGCTCGGCAATCTGCCGCATTTCAATTGACGTCTGCAATCTTGTCGGCACACCGACATGCTCAAGCCCATCTTGCAGTGCAAGACCGTTCATAATGGTAGCAAGCATTCCCATATAGTCAGCCTGCGAGCGTTCCATACCCAGCTTTTCGCCTGTTTCACCGCGCCACATGTTGCCGCCGCCGCAGACAATACCAATCTGCACGCCCAACTCGTGCACCGATTTAATTTCTTCCGCCAAATGACCGATCACCGTGGGGTTAATGCCACTGCCATTGTCACCGGCCAGTGCCTCACCCGATATTTTTAAAATAATGCGTTTATATTTAACCTGAGTCATTGCGACCTCCTACTAATTGCTCTAATTATTCTAACATATAACAGACTTGGTGTCCGCCAGTTAATTATTAAGAAGACAATAAAAAAGAGGAGAATGCACTCCTCTTTTTTGCTTCAGCAAATTATTTCATTTGTTCTTTCACTTCAGCAGCAAAATCTTCCTGCTTCTTTTCAATACCTTCACCAACCTCATAGCGGGTATAAGCAACAACTTCGCCGCCTTCTGACTTAGCGTATTCGGCGACAGACATGTCAGAATCCTTAACGTAAGGTTGGTCAACCAAACAAATTTCACTTAAGTATTTGTTTACCCGACCTTCAACGATCTTCGGAATAATCTTTGCTGGCTTGCCTTCATTTTCAGTTTCCTTAGTGAAGACTTCCTTTTGCCTGTCAAAATCAGCCTTCGGTACAGAATCTTTATTTAAGTATTCCGGATTAATTGCAGCAACATGCATCGCAATATTCTTGGCTGCTTCTTCATTGCCGCCCTTTAAGGTAACCAAGGCAATAATAGCACCGCCGTTATGCTTGTATGCACCAAAGACTTCATCGTCAGACTTGGTAATAATATTAAATCTTCTTAAAGTGATTTTTTCACCGATAACGGCAGTTAAGTTGGTGATCTCCTCGCCAATGGTTGAAGTGCCCATTGGTGCCTTCAATGCTTCTTCAACATTTGCCGGCTTAGCAGCAAGAATTGCTTTAGTCACATCGTCAACTAATTTGATAAACTTGTCGTTTGATGAAACAAAGTCCGTTTCTGAATTGATTTCAACAATCGCAGCGGCATTACCGTCAATTGCATATTCAGCTAAACCTTCGGCAGCAATCCGGCCGCTCTTCTTAGCAGCCTTAGCCACACCGTTCTCACGCAAAATATCAATTGCTTTTTCGATGTTTCCTTCAGCCTTAACCAAAGCTTTTTTGGAATCCATCATGCCAGCACCAGTACGATCACGTAACTCTTTAACTTGCTTAGCAGTAATTTGTACCATTAATGTGTCCCTCCATTAGAACAATAGTAAAAACTAGTCTTCGTCAGCTTCTTTTTCTTGATCGTCAGCTGCAGCAGAAACGTCTTCAATATCTTCTACAGTGCCATCTGACATTTCAACTTCAACGCTTTCCTTGTCGTCTTGACCTTGTTTGCCTTCGATTACAGCATCAGCCATCGCACCAGCAATCAGGCGGATAGCACGAATAGCATCATCATTTGCCGGGATAACAACGTCAACTGGGTCTGGGTCAGTGTTGGTATCAACCATGGCTACAACCGGGATTCCCAGAATATTTGCTTCGTGAACCGCAATCTTTTCTTTCTTAGGGTCAACAACAAACAAGACATCAGGAATTCTTGGCATATCTTCAATACCGCCTAAGAACTTTTCCAGCTTGTCCTTTTCTTTAGTCAAAAGTGAGGCTTCCTTCTTAGGCAATACATCGAAAGTACCGTCTTCTGCCATCTTCTTTAAATCTTTTAATCTTTGTACTCGGCTTTGGATTGTCTTCCAGTTAGTCAAAGTACCACCTAACCAGCGTTGGTTAACGTAGTATTGACCAGCACGAGTTGCTTCTTCAGCAATTGAGTCTTGAGCTTGTTTCTTGGTACCAACAAATAAGATAACTCCACCATCTTGTGCAACGGCTCTAACAAAAGCGTAAGCGTCATCCAACATTTTAATTGTCTTTTGCAGATCAATAATGTAAATTCCGTTTCTTTGCGTAAAAATGTAAGGAGCCATCTTTGGGTCCCATCTTCTAGTTTGGTGACCAAAATGGACACCGGCTTCAAGCAATTGCTTCATTGTAACAACTGACATATTAAATCCTCCTATGGTTTTAATCCGCTCAAGCGGTCATTTCAATGTTCGACCTTATATTGGCACCATAACATTGATCGCCCTTGATGTGTTTTACATATATGCTACTTATGCATACCTAAAAATAATACTAGATTTAAGCGTAAGATGCAAGGTTAAAAACTAATCCCCTGTGCTTTTAAAAAATCTTCTTTCCATTCGCGTGAATGGTGTTTGAACCAGTATTCACGTTTCAAGGCCAAATTCTTGTTTGTGAACTCCTCGTGGTAAATCATTTTAACCGGCCGCCTGGTTTTAGTATATTTTGCACCCTTACCGCTGTTGTGCATCTTTAACCGGTGTTTAAGATCTGTCGTAAACCCACCATAAAAGCTGCCGTCTTGACACAAAAGGACATAAAAATAATATTTTGCACCCTCATCATGTATCTTTTTAGCTTTTGGGCTTTCACGGATAACTTCTTGAATTGCTGGCAGATATTCACCATCTGCGTCATGGACAACAATCGCATCACGCAAAACCAAGCCGTCCCCCGCCGTGTGTTTAACCGCCTCAATAATAATCAGATTGCTGTCATCACCGCGGTGCGAAACGTATGGCTGAACCATTTTGATACTCAAGTCATGCTTAAGGCAATAATAGGCAATTTCACCCAACCGCTCCGGGCGGTGGACCATGAACAGCTTGCCCTTCATCTTTAACAAGCCGCTGGCTACTTCAATAATTTTTTCTAGGTTAATCAGCAACTCATGCCTAGCAATTGCTTTTTTACGGTCAGGGTTTACTTCGTGTCCCTGAGGCACTTTAAAATATGGCGGGTTGACCACAACCTCATCATAAGAATCCTTTTGTAAAAATTGCCCCGCATCCTTAACGTTTTTTTGATAAATCGTAATCCGGTTCTCCATCTGATTCAAAGCAACCGAACGTCGCGCCTGTGAGGCCACTTCTTCCTGAATTTCCACGGCATCATATTTGGCATTATTAAAATAAGCCATGTAAATACTGGCAGCCGCATTACCAGCGCAAAGATCTGCCACCTTGTCATGCTCGTGTATTTTCGCCTTTGCCTGAGCAGCTAACAGCAATGTATCAAGCGAAAAACTAAAGGCATCTTTATCCTGAATTATTTTCAAATTATCGCTATACATGTAATCAACGCGTTCATTTTCCGCAAGTTTTACCATAAAAATTTTATCCTCTCACTCAGCTTTGCTATAATATTTTACAATAAAGGAGGCAATTATGTTTTATCACTTTATCAGGCCGGTGGCGCGCTTTGTCATCTGGCTGCTTAACGGGCATCTGCATGTTTACCACAAGGAGCGCCTGCCCAAGGGCAATTATATTATGGCAGCTCCGCACCGGACATGGTGGGAACCGATCCTTTTTGCCCTGGCCGCCAGTCCAACGGAATTTATGTTTATGGCCAAAATTGAGCTGTTTAAGAACCCAATTTTACGTTTTATCTTAAAGCACGCTCATGCTTTCGAAGTTGACCGTAAGCATCCCGGCCCTTCCGTGTTAAAAATTCCGGTAAAGGGGTTGAAGCAGGGAAAATTGTCACTAATTATTTTCCCATCAGGAACCAGACATTCCGACGATTTAAAAGGCGGAACTGCCCTGATTGCCAAACTTTCTGGCAAACCCATCGTCCCGGTTGTTTACCAGGGGCCCCTCACCTTTAAGGGATTATTAAAACGGCAGGTAATGGATGTTTGCTTTGGCGATCCTATTTATGTTGACCACAAATTAAAGTTAAACCACGAAACTGAGGCCAAAATCGACCAGCAAATGAAAAATGCCTGGGCGAAAATTGACTATGAACATAATCCCAACTTTCATTACGTTGCTGAATAAACTCGAACCGACTATTTGGTTCGGTTTTTTCTTAACCCATTTTTTTATTAAAATGCGCAAGTGGTGTTAAAATAATTTAATAGCTTTATTAGTTTGGAGGGAAATTAATTGTTAGAAAAAACATTTTACAAATCAATGCTCAGTAAATCTTTTCCTTTTCCCGTAAAAGTAACATACTGGGACGGTAAAAGCGTGATTTACGGTAACGGTAAGCCGGACATCGAAATAATTTTTAATGATAAAATTCCAATTTCCAGCATTACCCAGAATGCTTCACTGGCACTAGGCGAGGCTTACATGGACAAGAAAATTGAAATCAAGGGCAGCATTCAAAAATTGATTTGGGGAGCTTACGAAAGTACAGACAGTTTCTTGCGCGCAGGCAAATTCCGCAAATTTTTACCAGCACAAAAGCATACCGAAGAGCAGAGTGAAAAAGACGTGCAGAGCCATTATGATATCGGCAACGACTTTTACAAGTTATGGCTAGACCCAACCTTAACTTATTCTTGTGCCTACTTTACGGATGATAATCCCGATGACCTTGAACAAGCCCAGATTGCGAAAATTCACCATATTCTCAATAAGCTGCATCCGCAAAAAGGCAAGACCCTGCTTGACATCGGCTGCGGTTGGGGCACCTTGATGCTAACGGCAGCCAAAGAGTATGGCCTCAAGGTCACGGGGGTTACCTTGAGTGAAGAGCAATATAAGTTAGTCCAAAAAAAGATTTTTGACCAAAACCTGCAGGATGTGGCGGAAGTTAAATTAGAAGATTACCGCGAATTAGGTGATAAACAGTGGGATTACGTGACTTCCGTGGGCATGTTTGAGCACGTCGGCAAGGAGAACCTGGGACAATATTTTGCCGATGTTGCCAAATACCTTAAAAAAGACGGTACCGCATTAATTCACGGTATTACCAGACAGCAAGGCGGTGCCAGCAATGCCTGGCTCAATAAGTATATTTTCCCGGGCGGCTACATTCCCGGTCTTGAAGAAAATATCAACCATATCATTGCCAACAATTTGCAAGTAGATGACCTTGAAATGTTAAGGCGGCATTACCAGCGAACATTGGAGATTTGGGATAAAAACTTTAACCATGAACGAGATAAAATTCAGCAGATGATGGGCGAACGCTTCACCCGAATGTGGGACCTTTATTTACAGGCTTGTGCTGCCTCATTTGAATCAGGCAATATTGATGTTGTGCAATACCTAATCACTAAAGGCCCATCGGGAACTGATCTGCCAATGACAAGAAAATATATGCTTGCTAAGTAAAAAAGTGCGGTTGGCCGCACTTTTTTTGTTTAAAACATCGGTTTTTGCAGGACATTCCATTCTTGGTAAGTTTGGTCCTGCAGAGAAAACTTTTGTGTCAAAAGATATTCTTTAGCTTTTAACACTAACGGAGAGGAATTAGAAAGATTTAAATCAGCTAGTGAGAGTTCAACTGCTCCCAAGGAATCTTGACCTGAGAATTGCCTTGCTGTTTCCTCAATTGTTCCTAAAGTTTTTGTTACCAAATAAAAGACAGCTATATGCTGATTGAAGTGCCACTGTTTGTAGTCCCACGGATAACGAAAAGAAGTCGTTCCCAGCTGCGTTAGAGAAGTTGCTGTCAACCCCGTTTCCTCTTTAAATTCTCTTACAATTGCTTTAGCCAATTCTTCACCATCTTCAAGGCTGCCACCGGGCAAATCGAAACGATTAGTATACGGGCCGCCATGTTTCTTAATGACGACCAAACCTTTTTGAGTAGTCAAGATCCCATAGACGCCAAAAGCACGATGAAATTTTTCTGTCATTTTTCCTACCTCACACTACAACAAAAGACACGGACCATTTATAAAATCCGTGTCTTATTTATTTTACCAACACTCTTTATTTCAAAGTAAAAATCTTCCCTGGATTCAAGATATGGTTTGGATCAAACAGGGCTTTAACCTTACGTAAAAGCTCAGTATAATCTTTACTGTAAAAGTCCTCAAACTTATCAGCACGGGCATAGCCTATACCGTGCTCACCTGACATATTGCCGTCAAGTGATTTAGCAGTTTTGTATAACTCATTGATTACCTGATCACTCTTTTGGGCATATTCTTCGTCACCCATTTGGTCAGAACAGAGGTAAATATGCAAGTTGCCGTCACCCGCATGACCAAAGTTAGGAATCCGCATTCCAACTTCCTGCTCCAATTCTTCAATTCGGTCCAAGACAACTGGGATGTGGTTAATTGGCACACAGACATCAACCTCATCCATCTTTGGTGTTGACTTTTGAATTGCCAGCAGCAGTGCTTCCCGGCAAGCCCAAATTTTCTTTGCTTCGGGATCATCGACTCCAAGTACAACTGCCTTTTCTGCTTTAAATGGTTTAACCGCAGCCAGTGCTTGTTTCAATTCTTCCTGCAATTCTTCATCAGTAAATGCATCAAGACCCAAAATAATAAAACCATCGCCCGACTTGATTGGAAAAGTATCAGCAGCATATTTTTCCCATAAATTAATCACCTTGCGGCCCATAAACTCAACCGTTGTCGGTACAACACCGGAAGCCAAAATTGCCGGTACCGACTTAATTGCATCGTTAAGAGTTGGATAAGGAATAATGGCGTTAATAGCTTTCTTAGGCCGTGGATACAAGCGAACCGTAATTTCGGTGATCACTCCCAGCGTTCCTTCGGAACCAACGATTAAATCGCGCAAAGAATAGCCAGAAGAAGACTTGACCGCCTTACTGCCGAATTTATAAAGTTTGCCGTCAGTTAAAACAACCTTTAGCTCACGAATATGTTCCCTTGTTACACCGTACTTGATTGCCTTCAGGCCGCCAGCATTGGTTGAAGCGTTACCACCGATTGTTGCCCAGTGCATCGCCGGTGCCGGCATATAAGTAAACGGTTTGTCGGCCAAATATTCTTCAATGTCTTTTAAGCGCATCCCAGCCTGTACGGTCATCGTTAAACTATCCGGATCATATTCCAAAAGCTTGTTCATTTTGACCATATCAAGGGAAATCCCTCCTTCAACTGTCAGGTTGGCACCCATTAAGCCCGTAGAGTTTCCCCGCGGTACCAGTGGAATTTTATGATCATTAGCATATTTAACAACTTTCTCTACTTCCTCATTTGTAACCGGCTGGATGACTAAATCCGGCATTGCCCGCACTGTCTTAAACTGGTCATGATCCCAGTGTTCAATCGGCTGCGAAATAAACCGCTCCGGTTCAGAAATAAAAGAACGTAGATTGGTTAAATCCTCTTGATTGAGTTTATGATACTCCATAAAATGTCTCTCCTTTTTTACTTACTATGTAATTTAATTTAGCCTATTATGTAATCGCCGTCAACATAACTAGGTTATTTTTTATAGCAAAATAAAAAGAACAGTTCTTGATAGTTCTGCTCTTCTTTCTTTATTTATGGGTATTCTGCAGCATATAAAGATTGTAATAATAACCTTTTTGTGCCAACAGCTGTTCGTGGTTGCCCTGTTCAATTATACGACCGTTGTCAAGGACAATAATGTTATCCGCATCAACAATTGTTGAAAGCCGGTGCGCAATTGCTAAAGTCGTTCGTCCCTTACGTAAATTCTTTAGGCCCTGCTGAATTAGAGTTTCAGTTTCCGTATCCACGTTGGCCGTCGCCTCATCTAAAACCAAAATTTTGGGATCAGTAACAATCGTCCGGGCAAACGAAATCAGCTGTCGCTGACCTTGACTTAGTTCACTGCCTCCTTCGCCAACCTTAGCGTGATACTTCCCGGGCATTTTTTCAATAAAACTATCAGCTTGGACAGTTTCTGCAGCCCTCTTAATTTGCTCATCGGTAATGTCATTATTGTATAACCGGATATTAGAACTAATATCGCCATAAAACATAAAGGGATCCTGCAGAACTAGGCCTAATTTATGGCGTAATTCTTCTTTGGGATATTTTTTGATATCAACACCATCAATTAAAATTTCGCCCTGATAAAATTCATAAAAACGCATCATGACATTAATAATTGAACTTTTGCCCGAGCCGGTATGGCCGACAATCCCCAGCGTTTCGCCTGGATTAACGGTAAAAGAAATATCATGCAGAATCTCATTTTTGCCATCATAGGAAAAACTGACATGTTTAAATTCAATTTTTCCCTTGGCAATCGTCAAGCCAGCTTGTTCTTCCTGCTTGGGCTCATAATTTTCATTGTCCAAAATCCGAAAAATTCTTTTACCAGCAACAATCCCGTCCTGAAACAGCGTCATCTGATCCATCATCGATGAGATTGGATTAAAAAACTGTGAGATATACTGTGAAAAAGCATAAACGACACCTGCGGGAACGAAAGTTGCCCGCAGCGGAAATCCAAAATACATCAAAGAAATCGCTAGTGCTAAGGAGTATAGCAAACTCGTTAATGGTGACAGCAAAGTCGAATTAAGGTTGATCATGCTAAAACGGTTCTCCATCAAGGCCCGATTTTCATTTTCAAAGATACCAGTCATCCGCTTTTCCTGTTTAAATTGCTGAATCAAAGAAATTCCTTCAATTGATTCATTTAAGTTGGTATTAATCCGGCTCAGGCGCTCACGGTAACTACGGTACAACCGCGAACTGCGCTTGGAATACTGCCAAATAATAAACAACAGAAGTGGCAAAAACGCTAAAACCAGAAAACCTGCAACGACATTCGTGGAAAACATCGCTGTCAGCGCCGAAGCAATGGAGAAAAATGACATCACAACACTGGACAAAACTGCCAAGAAATTACTCAGCGTCATCGTGTCGTTGGTTACCCGCGAAACAATTGAACCGGCAGGTGTCTGGTCAAAGTAGCGCATCCCTAAAGTATGAAGTTTTTTGTAAAGTGCTTTTCGGACACTCTCAAGCGACTTTTCCGAACCCAATGCGAAAAAATACTCATAGGTAAACTGTAAAATGCCTTTGACTAACGCCCCAAAAGCATATAAACAACCAGCAAAAATAATGATCTGCACAGGCACACTTTGCTTAACCAAGTATTTATCTAAAAAATACTGCAGGCCAAACGGCAGTAGCATATTAATGATGCTGACAATTAGCGCACCAACGCCCGCAATAATCATTTCATTCTTAAAACGCCAAACAAAATGCAACAAGCGTTTAAAAATGTTCAGTTGTTCCTTAACCGGTATTTCCTTCGACCAGATAGATTCATTGCTGCTTTCATTATCCATTAGTGTGTTCACCCACTTTCTCTTCTAGTTCCTGTCTGCGCCACATCTCGGCATACCAACCATTATCAGCCAGCAAATCCTCATGGTTGCCGCGCTCAACAATCCGGCCATCTTTTAGTACCAAAATCAAATCCGCATTCATTACGGACGTCAATCGGTGCGTAGCAATCAGTGTTGTTTTACCTTGACGCTCTGCACGCAGCGATTTCAAAATTGCCATTTCGGTCCTGGCATCAACCGCAGATAGGGCATCATCCAAAATTAAAATTTGACTTTGCTTTAACAGCGCACGGGCTATCGACATCCGCTGTTTTTGTCCCCCAGACAGCGACACCCCATTTTCGCCAACCAAAGTCCGGTAGCCAGCCGGCATCTGTAAAATATCATTGTGAAGGTCGCTCTTTTTAGCAGCAGAAATAATTTGCGTTTCCGCGGCATCCGCCTTAGAAAAGGCAATATTTTTCTGAATTGATGTCGAAAATAAATAATTATCCTGCGGCACGTAAGAAATCTGCTGCAATAAAACATTCAGCGGAATTTCACGAATATCATGACCATTCAAGGTGATCTGACCATCATACTGGTCAAATTCCCGCAGCAGCAGCTGAATAATTGTGGTTTTACCGGACCCAACTTTTCCTACCAGGCCGAGGGTTTGCCCGCTTTTCAAAGTAAAGGAAATATCCTTTAAAACGATAATGTCCTGTTCATCGGGATAGGCAAACGACTTAACCTGATAATCCAAGTCCCCGCGAATATCATCAGCGGTCAAGCTTTCATCAGCATGACTGTCAGTGATTTGCGGTTTTTCATCCAGCAGTTTTTCCACCCGGTCATAGCTGGCACTGCCCCGTTCAAGAATGTTAAACAGATAACCAATAGCAAACATCGGCCAAACCATGTTGCCGATATAGGCAATAAACGAAACAAGCTGCCCAATTGTTAACACATGACTGGTTACCAATATGCCGCCATAAATAATTGTTATTGTATATGTCAGACCAATAATAATGGTACCTAAGGGATCAAAAAGTGCATCCCACACGAATACTCTTTTGTTGATTTTAATTGTGTCGTCAACCATTTGGTCAAAGGCGGCAGTATCTTCTTTACCCTGGCCAAAAGTCTTAATTACCTTAATTCCTGAAACCGATTCTTGCGTCTTATTGTTCAGCCGTGAAAAGGCTGCCTGCGACTTATCAAACGAATCATGCAGGTGTGTGCCTAACTTCCAGGCTCCCCACGCCAAAAACGGCAGCGGCAAAAGTGCAACCAAGGTCAGGCGCCAATTGACGAAAGCAATCATTGCCACCATTGTTGATACGCCCATTGCAAGCGAATCAACTAGGGTCAAAACCCCCTCTCCAGCAACTTGTTGAATGGCCGAAACGTCGTTAGTTGCGTGTGCCATCAAATCTCCAGTCCGGTGCCGCTGGTAAAAGGTGCGGTCCATCACCATAAAATGACTAAACAATTTCGAACGCAGCTGCCGCTCTAATTCTGCGGCGCCGCCCCATATTTGCTTACGCCAAAAAAAGCGCAATACATATAACAAAACTGCGGCCGCTAAAATCGCCAAGATTAACGCACCGTACTCAGCCCACGATATGTGTCCCGTGTTCAATTGGTCAGCCATTAAGCCAAGAACCCGCGGCGGAACTAAATTCGCAAGCGAAGTCAGTGCTAAGAGAGCTATCCCTGTAATGTAGCGTTTTTTCTCTTTCTTAAAAAACCAACTTAATTTACCAAAAATGCCCATCATTCACCTCTACTTTTCAAAAATAAAAAAGACAAAGAATAATCTTTTGTCTTTTACACTAATCAATTAAAGAAAAAATTATTTCTGATGTTTCATCATGTTCATGACCTGATTAACCTTCTTAGCCGAAGGCTTCTGACCCATTTGTGACATCATTGCAACAATCATATCTTCATTGATTGGGGGATTATCCTTAAAATACTTCTTCATATAAGCTCTTGCGCCATAAAATCCACCAACTAGTCCCACTAACAATGCGACAATAATTAATGTAATTGCTAAACCCAAATTCATAAAAACAAACTCCTCCATAAATCAATAAGTATATATTACCTAAAATTAATTTTATTTTAAAGGCCTAAATCAATCTTTTCGTAAACCTTTTCTTCTCTGCGCCTTTTTAGCCTTTTCGGAGGTGATTTCCTTACCATCTTTTCCGATGATTACCATATCTTCGACGTCTTGCTTAAAGCCAGCCCGGAAATTTTGAATAAACTTTTTCTGTAATTCTTTGCGCTCAGCGGCTTCATCTTCAGTTAAGCCCTCTTTTTCTTTCTTATGGTAAAGTTCATTAATCCGCGCAATCATCTTTTTTTCTTCAGCACTATCCATCGCAATTTCCTTTCGTTTTTACCATAGTCTACCTTATTTGCAAAAATAAAAAAAGTCTGGGCAATTAGAACATTTGTTTGCCAAAGAGCAATATTTTTGTTAAACTAAAGTTAATTAATTTACAGTGAACAGCAACGGAGCAAAATAATGGCGACTAATCATGACTCAAAACAACTAGAAATCTTACAATACATTTACGAAACGGTTGCAGACCGCGGGTTCCCGCCCACAGTCCGGGAGATTTGTGCGGCCGTTAACCTTTCATCAACGTCAACTGTCCACGGGCATTTGGCACGGCTTGAACGTAAGGGGTTAATTCTAAAAGACGCAACTAAACCACGAGCTCTCGAAATCACGGAGGAAGGCAAGAATGCTTTGGGAATAAAACCAAAGGAAATCCCCATCGTCGGTGTAGTCACCGCAGGAGAACCGATTCTTGCAGTTGAAGATATCGAAGATTATTTCCCGCTTCCACCAGATTTAGCTAACGATGCGGGAGATTTGTTTATGCTGAAAATTCATGGAGAAAGCATGGTCAACGCCGGCATTTTAAACGGTGATAACGTGATTGTCAGGAAGCAATCTGCTGCAAGTAACGGAGAAATTGTGGTTGCAATGACAGATGAAAACGAAGCAACGGTTAAACGGTTCTATAAGGAAAAAGGCCACTTCCGGTTGCAGCCGGAAAATGATACGATGGCACCAATTATTTTGACCAGTGTCCACATTCTAGGCAAGGTCGTCGGTTTATACCGCAACAATATCAATTAAGAAAAAGACTAGAGCGCTGCTCTAGTTTTTATTTTGCTTCAAATATGGCTTAATTGCCAACCAATCCTGCTTAACATCATCAGTTATCTTGCGATTATAAAAAATTGCTGCCGGATGATATTCAAGGATGACAGTATATTTTTCTTTTGACCAAACATAGCCGTTTTCTTCTTTATTCAGTTGAAGAATTGGCGTATTTTCGAAAACTTTACCGTGTTCTTTAGAAATAATATGGCCCGGTCCAAGCAACCTTTCTATAGAAGTCCCGCCAAGAGTCACAATCACTTTCGGTTTAACATAATTAATTTCATAATCAACAAACGGTGCGTGTGCCAGAATTTCTTTTTTGGTCGGTTTACGGTTAGGATATTTCACCACTTCTTTATTTTCTTTTTTACTAAAGACATTTTTAACGGAATATGGCCTGCTCCTGACAACACTTGTAATATAGATATCTTCACGACTTAAGCCAATTGAAGCCAGTGACTTCATCAGTTCTTTGCCGGAAGCACCGTGAAAGGGAATGTGGGAGACAATCTCATCCCTTCCTGGTGCTTCGCCAATGATCATCAGTTGGGGATGCTTGGGTCCTTCACCTTCGTTTAGTCCCTCCAGTTTAAAACCTGCTGAACGCTGCTTTACTTTTGCGATTAATTCTCGCGGATATTTCATTTTAATTTACACTTATTCGTTTCTGTAATATTTTTCCACACGTAACCAGAAAGATGATTTCACAAAATTTAATCACAAATTTATAATTAATCGCTGTAACATCAGTGTTTTATATTCAGGCTTGTGAATTTTGTTAAGTTTCACGTTGGTTACACAACTAGTTTTTTCACAAAGTAATCTATATTTGATCCATTATAGCTGCTGCAAGCGCAAGTGCCTGTCCATGTGCATCCCGACCCCAGCCACGATCTTCGTGGCCAGAGGTCGTACTTAACGAATCTGCTGTAAACAAAATCTGCGCAAAGTCGGCATGACGAAACTGAGCACACGCCGCAAGCGCCGCACATTCCATTTCAACACAGGAGGCACCCAGCTTTTTGAACTGGGCAACTTTTTTAGCAGTTTCGCGGAAAAAACCATCTGTTGACCACGTCATTACTTCTTTGACTTTTAATTTGTTCTCAACCATCAATTTTTCAACACTTGTTAAATAATCCGACTGTAAATCAATAATATTGGCTGGCGCTGCATAATGAAATGATGTACCTTCATCCCTGATTGCCTTTGTCGGTACCAAAAAATAATTTTCGGGGATTTTGCTTAATACACCTGCCGAACCGACTGCCAAAATTTGTTGAACACCATAAGAAATAGTCCAATCAAGTAACTGTACTGCGGAGGACGCACCCATTAAAGCTTGACAAAAAGTGATTTTCTCATGTGCAAGCTCAACTTCATAAATTTCTGTTTCACCCATAAAGCATTTGAATATACCGACAACTTGATGCGGATACTGCCTTAAAAAATTTTGAATCGCATCAGTCGTAATAAAGGCAAACAATAGTTTTTTAGGAAAATGGTAATGCAATTTGGCACTTTTATGTCCCGGGTCAAGGACAGCATGCTGATTTGCGTCAAAATCCAATAAAAACGGTTTCTCCATTAAAATTTCCTCAATCCTTATTTTATCAACTTTAACAATCAGATTTTATCTAAAATTGCTGCAGCTAACTCCAGTGCCTGTTCGTGCGCACCCATCCCCCAGCCGCGATCTTCATGCTGTTCGATGTCGCTTAACGAATCAGCTGTAAACAAAATTTGCGCAAACTCTACTTGCCGAAATTGTGTACAAGCTGCCATCGCCGCGCACTCCATTTCAACGCAAGAGGCACCCAGTTTCCGAAACTTTTTAACTTTATTAGCAGTTTCCCGAAAAAAGCCGTCCGTTGTCCAGGTCATGATTTCCTTGACTTTAAAACCCGTTTCAGCCATCAAATGTTCAACTTTCGTTAAAAAATTCGACCTTAAATCAATAAAATCAGCTGGTAAAGCGTAATGAAACGATGTTCCTTCATCCCTGATAGCTTTGGTGGGAACCAGAAAGTAATTTTCGGGAATTGCGGTTATCGCACCTGCCGAGCCAATTGCCAGAATCTGCTTGACACCATAGGAAATCAGCCAGTCTAACAACTGTGTTGCTGCGGCTGCCCCGATTTTTGCTTGACAAAAAGCAATCTTTTCTTGTCCCAATTGAACTTCATAAACCTTGGTTTTACCTTCAAAGCATTCAAAGACCCCAATTTCACAGTAGGGATACTTTTTCAAAAAGGCAGCTATTGCTTCGGGCGTAATAAAGGCAAACAGCAGTTTATCTGGAAAATGATAGTGTAATTCTTCATGGTCCGGCTCAAGCACGGCATTCGGGCTTGCATCAAAATCTAACAAAAATGGCTTATCCATGATCATTCCCCCAAAACATTATTGCTTAATATTTTATCATATTAAACTAGACGATTTAGAGAAAATTTCCAGAAGTAAGCAGCAATGATACAGAAACTATCACATGTTTTTTATGCTTAAATTAATTTTTGTGCAAAAAAAGAGCCGCTGCTCTTGAGCAACAACTCTTAATTAAGTAATTAACGGCGCTTCTCAGCAATTCTTGCTGACTTGCCATGACGATCACGCAAGTAGTAAAGCTTAGCACGACGTACACGACCGTGACGCAATACTTCAACCTTAGCAACCCGAGGATCGTTAACTGGAAAAGTACGTTCAACACCGACACCAGAAGCAATCTTACGAACTGTGTAAGCTGCACCAATACCAGCACCCTTACGCTTAATTACAATTCCCTCGAACATCTGAATACGTTCGTGGGTACCTTCAACAACGCGAACGTGAACACGAACAGTGTCACCTGCACGAAAGTCAGGAATATCGTCACGCAACTGTTCTTTAGTTAATTCTTGAATTAATGGATCCATTTTTTTCTCCCTTTTCGATGTTCTTACACAAACCTTGTCAGCGGAACACCTCTATTACTTTTGTAGTCAAATACTACAATTTATTATTTTAGCAAATAACATCTAGTAGAGCAAGTTTAGTTCTCTTCTTCCTTAATTTCAGCAAGCATTTTTTGTTCCTCAGCGTTCAATTCATAATTTTCCAGCATATCTGGTCGCTGTAAATAGGTTGCACGCAAAGCTTCCTTGTGCCGCCAGTCAGCAATTTTTTGGTGGTTGCCGGAAATCAGCACCGGGGGCACCTTTTCTCCATTAAAATCTTCCGGTCTCGTATATTGTGGATATTCAAGCAATCCATGCGAAAAGCTTTCTTCAACCGGCGAAGCAGCATTGCCCAAGATTCCCGGAAGCAAACGCACCGTCGCATCGATCATGCTCATCGTCGGCAGCTCGCCGCCAGTCAGAACATAATCACCGATTGAGACAACTTCGTCGGCCAAATCGTAAACCCGCTGGTCAAAACCCTCATAATGGCCGCAGATAAAGGTTAGTTCTTCTTCTGTTGACCACTTTTGGGCAAGATTTTGGTTAAATTTATGACCCTGCGGAGCCGTAATAATTACCCGGCCCTTGCTTGGAAGCGAGTCTAGTGCTTTTTTAATCGGCAGAATCTGCAGCACCATTCCGGCACCGCCGCCATACGGTGTATCATCAACATGGTGGTGAACATCACTGGTAAAATCCCGAAAATTCACAAGATTGAGCTGCCATTTGTTATCTTCAAGCCCGCGTCCTAGCATTGAGGTCTGCAGAGGCGTGAACATCTCGGGAAAAAGGGTTAACACATTAATTTTCATCGCGCAGGCCCTCCATCAGCGTTACATAAATTCGTTTATTGGCAACATCAATCTTCTTAACAACGTCAGTAATATACGGAATTAAATATTCATGCCCAGACTTTTCAGTTATCTGCCAGACATCATTCGGTCCCAGCGACTGAATATCGGTAACTTTTCCTAGCTCCTCATTGGTTGCAAAATCCAACACAGTAGAATCTAAAATATCGCGATAATAATATGTCCCAGCCGGCAATTCTTGCTGGTCAATTTCGGCAACCACCAAAGTTTTGCCCCGAAGCTTTTCAGCTTCTTCAATGCTTGTCACTTCTTCAAATTGCACCAGCCAAAATTGTTTAAACGGACGGCTACTGGTAACGGATAATTCGCATTCATGATCATCTTTTAATGCCAACTTAGTTCCTGAAGCAAAGCGCTCATCAGGAAAATCGGTAATGATCTTTACTTTAACCTCACCAGTTAAACCGTGGGTTGTCAAAATTTGCGCAACGTCATAAAATTGCATTTTTTCTCCTTGAAAAATCTGTGTAATAAAAAAGTTTGAAGCTACTTACTTCAAACTCTTAAAGTTACACGCAAATTACTTGCTGTACTTTTCGTCATGCAACTTCTTCATTAAGCCGGCACCTGAAAGAAGTGATCTTACAGTGTCTGAAGGTTGTGCACCCTTCTTAAGCCATTCATAAATCTTGTCTTCGTCAAGCTTTAACTCTTTTGGCTCAGCAACTGGATTGTAGTAACCAACTTCTTCAATAAAACGGCCATCACGTGGCATTCTTGAATCAGCAACAACGATCCGATAAAAAGGTCTTCTCTTGGCACCCATACGACGCATACGAATTTTTACTGACATAAATAATTCCTCCTAATATTTAACGGTATTAACTATAGCACTCTTCGATAGAGCTGTAAAGTGTTTTTACTTAACAGTTAATTAACCACGATAATGCTTGATCTTCATTCGTTTCTTCTTATTCTTCTTAAATTTTTTGCCCATGCGACGCATTGCCATCTTGGCCATCGGTGAATCCATTCCCGGGAGATTGCTCAGTCCCTTCATGTTGCCCTTAGTGACCTTATTCATCATGTCACGCGCCTGCTTAAACTGCTTAATCATGCGGTTGACTTCAACGACCGGGCGGCCGGCACCGGCAGCAATCCGCCTTCTGCGGCTCGGATTAAGCAGCTCTGGATCTTCACGCTCCTTTTCGGTCATTGAAGACACAATTGCCTTAATGTGTAAAATTTCTTTTTTATCAATATTAATATTCTTAAGCTGCGGGTTGTTGGCCATGCCCGGGATCATTTTCATTACCTGGTCAAGCGGCCCCATTTTCTCAACTTGCTCCAGCTGGTCCACAAAGTCATTGAAATCAAAGGTATTTTCCTTCATCTTTTCAGCAACCTTGGCAGCCTTTTCGGCATCATAGTCAGACTGAGCCTTTTCAATCAAAGTGAGCATATCGCCCATACCCAAGATTCTCGAAGCCATCCGATCTGGATGAAAGTCTTCCAGATCAGTTAGCTTTTCACCTTGGCCAGTATAAATAATTGGCTTACCGGTTACAGCTCTGATTGATAGAGCCGCACCACCACGCGTATCACCATCCAGTTTGGTCAAAATAACTCCGGTAATATCGAGTCGCTCGTCAAAGCCCTTGGCAACATCCGTTGCAGCCTGCCCGGTCATTGCATCGACAACCAGCAAAATATTGTCGGGGTTAGCAACCACTTTTACCCGTTCCAATTCCTGCATCAACGGTTCATCGATTTCTAACCGTCCTGCCGTATCGATGATGACATAGTCATTCTTATTCTGCTTTGCCTGCGTCAAACCGTCCTTGACAATCTTGGCTACGTCTTTTTCACCGGTTTCACTAAAAACAGGCACCTTGAGCTGATCACCAATTTGCTTCAACTGGTCAACAGCTGCCGGCCGGTAAATATCTCCGGCAATTAACAGTGGTCGCGCCTTTTCGGTTTCCTGTAAATGATATGCAAGTTTGCCAACCGTTGTAGTTTTACCGGTACCCTGAAGCCCAACCATCATAATGATTGTTGGGATATGCTTTGACTTAATTAAACTAGCAGCCGTTTCCCCCA